>JBEKLS010000113.1:0-14754 GCA_050010075.1 Binatus sp. (SeqCode)
CGTCGCCTCCATACCCGGAAAGTAAGTGATCTTGAGCAACGCATAGCACGGCCGCAGGACGGCCAGCCGTGCGCTATAGGTCTCGCCTTGTTTGCTTTCGGAAATTACCTCACCGCGAGAAGTCGAAAATCGCGGATCGAGCGGTGGCAGCGTGTGATACAGAGTCCACTCCGGCACTCCCTGAATCTCGCCGCCGAGCGCCACCATCGCGCCCGATCGCATCATAGGACTCTGTATCCATCCCCAGTCGCGGTTAAGCACGGTGGTCAGGGGACCATCGTAACGCGCGCCGATATCCACGAGGCCGAAGTAGCCTTCACTCGACGCCTCGTAAACGGCAAGCTTGCCGTGAACCGCGCGAAGCTTGTAGAAGGCAGGCATAGGCTGACTCGCCGGCGCCAGAACTGCGCGCATCGCGAACAACTGTGCCTGGTAGGGATCCTGCTCCTGCAGTTCGGCAGTTACGTCGGAGCTCCACGACAAGCTATGATAGAGAAAGCTGAGCTCATCAAAGCCGGCCAACGAGAGAAACGAGTACGGTTGCGAGCCGGCGATTTTGAAAAGGGCTGCCCACCTTCCTGTAGGACCTGACCACACACGACCGGGACGCTCGCGCAGGATAGCGCGAATATCGCCGAGGGAAGCTTCAAGGTCAGGACGCTCAATAGCAATCTCCGTGAGACTTTGTTCGCCCCATAAGTTGTTCAGCTCGAGGTAGTTAGCGCGCTCGTTGAAGATTACTAGCGCAATAGCTCCTAGCACTATTACGCTTGCGAGCTTTCCCGCATATCCCATGCGCCAGCAGGCTGTGACTATTTTCGACAGCGCCCACGCTATCAGCAGTACGGCAAACAGTTGGAACACCGACTCGAACCGGCTGACGTGAAACGTCCGCGGCAGTCCGAGCGCGAGCATAAGGTATCCCCAGGTCGTGCGGCCGAAGAAAATCACCAGCCATACTGCGGTGAGAACCAGCAGGCGTCGCGGCATCGGCCTCTTCCATCGAGAGAGCGCCAATAGCGACGCGACTACCAGCATCGACGTCATAACGGGCATGCGGCCGTAGTCGAAGAACTGCCCCGAAAACAATGAGCGGAATATATTGCCGGCGCCCCACGAATCGAACTTCCATACGTCATCCCATCGGCATCGATTCGCCTCGCCACTGGCCAGCAACATTGGAATGACGAACCACGCGAGCAGTAACATGGCCGGAATCAGGATCGACGCCGCGCGCACGACTCGCCGCGAGCGATCGCCTCGCGGACCCACCAGCGCCATGATCACTACTGTGACAATTGCCGCGTAGCCAAACACCACGTGCGATAATGCGGTGACGGCAACGAGGCAAGCGGCCAGGATTCGTCTTCTACCTGTGTTGAGAGAATAGCTTGCCAGACCTAGCGCCGGCATCAAAAGATCGTAGGACATGAGTTGCGTGTATAGGCCCGAGCCGCGGCGGACGTAAGCGCCGTAGGACAACCCATAGCGGCTAAGGTCGCCTACCTCGCTGACACCTAATATAAGAATCGCGGCGAATCCCGCGGCTAGCGGTTCCATCCCGAATAGACGCGCGCCAAGGTAGGTTGACGCCGGTAGCACTACCATCAAGATATAGTAGAGCACCGCGAATGAGGCTGGCGCGGAAGCGAAGTAACTCGTCATCGCCAGCCACAGGCCGGCTACCATATGCGGCAGAGGCTGATAGAAATGCCATAGCGGATATCCTAGCGCCCATTGCGACACCCACGGGTCAAGGAATGAGTCGCCGGTGCTAAGACTCTGAGTCAGGCGCTGTGACGCCGCGATATGAAAACTGAGGTCGTTGACCGGCACCCGCTCGATGCGAATCTCGGGCCATAGCAGTATCGCATTTGCGATGAGCGCAAGCCCAAGCAGCATCAGCCCCGGGGCTTCTGCCTTGAGCCTGGCCGAATCGATCCTCCACCACGCTACGACCGCGCGCGGTAGCGGTGCTGGCGCTGCGATACGAGGTTTTGCTTTCGCTGCCGCCGGCATTCCTTCGCTGACTGGATTCGCGAAGATTTTGACCCTAAGGAATCAAGAGAACTCTGCCGACCGCCTGCCGGCTCTCGATGTAAGCGTGCGCCGCGGCGGCTTCGGACAACGGGAAGGTCTTATCGAGCACGACCTTCAACTCGCCGCGCGCGGCCTCGTCGATTAGCCGCTGGATCATGTTATGCGCGCGATCCGTGCCGATCTCCGCGCCAAGGAAGACTCCAGTCAAGGAACGGTTACCCGCCATCAGCGACGAAACATCGACGCGCATAGCCTCACGTCCTGCGGCGCCTACCATCGACACGCGGCCGCGATAGGCGAGCGATAGCAGGCTGCCTTGCAACGTCTCACCGCCGACGGGATCGACGACGAGATTGACGCCCTTATTATGCGTCAGGCTCATCACTGACTTTACGACGTCATCAGTCTTATAGTTGATACCATGGTCGAGACCTAGCGGCTTAAGCCGTTCCAGTCGCTCGTTACTCGACGCTGTTGCCAGCACAGTCGCTCCTGCGCGCTTGGCCAGTTGAATTGCAGCGACACCTACACCGCTGGCTCCGGCCTGCACCAGGACTGTCTCACCGGCCTTCAGCTTGCCGAACTCGAACAGGCAGTCGTCCGCGGTGCCGAACGGCACCGGGATAGCCGCGGCCAGCTTGATGTCGAATCCTTTCGGCACCGGCCACGCGTTACGCGCTGGCACCGCGCGCAACGCAGCGTGCGATCCGGCGCCAAAGACAGTGGTAACCTTCTGTCCTACCTTGAGGTCTGTCACCTCCGCGCCAACCTGGACTATCTCGCCGCCGGCCTGGTAGCCCACGATATGCGGCTTACTCATGAGCGCGCCGTGCCAGCGATTGAGCGTGTCGCCGCCCTCGATACTTACCGCCTCGACACGAATTATGACGCCCTTGGGATGGCACTCGGGATCGGGAACGTCCTCGTATTTGAAAACTTCGGGACCGCCATTCTGATAATAGACCGCAGCCTTCATCGATAGGTCTCCTACTCGACGATCGCCGAGTAAATGATGTTCCTGAGTTGTCCGCGGAAGTTGAAGGTGGCTGATGGCATCAGCTGGGTCATGAACACGACTACCAGGTCCTCTTTGGGATCCACCCAGAAGATAGTCGACGCCGCGCCGCCCCAGTAGTAGTCGCCGCCGCCCAGCGCGCCCGCCTCGACCTGACCGAGCGTCATAGCAAAGCCGAGTCCGAAGCCGACTCCTTCGTATGCGGTTTCCGAGAATGCGCCAATCGCCATCTCGCTCAGATCTTTGCCGCCAGCGAGGTGGTTAAGATGCATCAGCTCGATCGTGCGAGGCCCGAGGATGCGCGCGCCGTCCAGCTCGCCGCCGCGCCGCAGCATTTCGCAGAAGCGGAAGTAGTCGGCGGTGGTGCCGGTCAATCCTCCGCCACCCGAAAAGAATGTCGGCTCCTTCAGATAGTTACTCCGCTCCGGATCGTCAATCAGCTTAAGAGTCTTATCGGCCTGCCGCTCATAGTTAGCCGCAAAGCGATCGGCCTTGCGCGGCGCTACCATGAACGAGGTGTCCTTCATGTTAAGCGGATCGAAAATCATCTCTTGAAGATACCGGTCAAAGCGTTTACCTGATATCGCCTCGACCAGGTAGCCGCACACGTCGGTCGAAAGTGAGTACATCCATCTCTCGCCCGGCTGATAGCGCAGCGGTACCTTCGCAAGCTTCTCGGCGAACCCGCTAAGTGTCTCGCCGGCGCCGCGACCTACGCCAACCTCGCGATAGGCGCGATCTACAGGATGATTGGTGGCGCCGTAGGTAAGACCGCCGCTATGACTCAGCACGTGCCGCATCGTCATCGGCTTGGCGGGCTCCGCAGTTTCCATAGTTGCGCCTTCGCCCGACACCCACACCTTGTGATCGCGCCACGCCGGGATGAATCGCGACACCGGATCGTTAAGCTGGAAATGTCCCTGCTCGAAGAGCGTCATCAATGCCACTGACGTAATCGGCTTGGTCATCGAATAGAGTCTGAAGATCGTGTCGTCGGCGACGGGCTGGCGGCGCTCGCGATCCATCAAGCCTTGCGATTTGAAATAGGCGACGTGCCCATGCCGCGCCACCAGCGTCTGGCAGCCGGCAATTTTTCCCGGCGCGACGTAATTCCGTTCGAGGTGTTCGGTAATCCGGTTGATTCGTTCGGGCGCGAATCCAGCGCGCTTGGGTGCCAGTTCCATGTCGCCTATCCTCCGTTGCGTCGACTGATCCTAGAAGTAAATCGGATCCACGTACAAGCCGCGAGTGCCGGCGTCCGGCGGTTCCGGGATGCCGAATGAAATCACCACGTAACGTTCCAGCTCGCTCGCCAGCGCGCGCACGCGCTCGTACCCGGCCGACGCCTCCGAGGTGAAGACCGACAGCCGGTCGAGACCGCGAGCGGCCAGCCATCCGCATTGCGCGCGCAGAAGGGCTTCGAACTCGTCCTCGGCGCCGGGCAAGAATCCCCAATCCAGCGCTAGGCCGCGCCGCGACTCGACGCCGCTATCTTTCGACTCGATGATGAAGCGCACCGTATCGCCCGCCGGCCATACTCCGACGACGGCGCGATCCGTCATCAGCACCCGTTCGCACGAGTAGTCGCGCGGCGACCGTTCGACGCGCGCGCTGAACGATTCCACCGTGTACGGCAGGTACATCTCATCGCGTGCATGCGTCGCGTTCAGAATCTCGACGATCCTCGACGCATCGCGCGGCGTCGCTCGTCTTCCGGTCTGCGGACCCGCGAGCGGGGCACATGCAAGCTGCGCGCGAATCTGATGCACGCTCCATTTGGGCGCTCCCGCGAAGCCGCGCAGCATGGGGGCATTGTCGACTGATGGATACGCGGTGCTGCCGTCCGACGAACCTTCGGGGTACTTCTCGTCGAACACGCGGTTTATCGCGCCCCATAGTCCTTTCTTCTGATGCTCCGGAAGAATCCGAAGGTGCGCGTACGCGTCGATGCGGTAGTCGTGGCCGGCAACCCGCACGGTATGACGCGCAGCGACATTGACGCCGGCCGGTTTCCCATCGACGAAACCCAGCACGACCAGGAAATCATCCATCAGCCGCGTGAACGCAAAGTAGTCATCGCCGCGGTCGATCGTCATCGTGACGCCGTCGTTCAGCACGATCGGGCATCGCCGCTCGATGTCGGCGAGCACGGCGGCGTCGGCCGGCGTCGCCTCGCGCGAAACCACGTCGAAGTCGAGAATGCGATCGCGAGTCAGCGCCGTGATTCGATGCGGCTCGCGGTCCTCGACCTCGAGTGACAGCCGCCACTTCTTCTCGCCGGTGGTTTGAATGACCGCCACATGGAAATCGGAGATCTGTTCGACCGACGCGACTTTGAAATCGCCGTAGGCGATGCTGCAGCGATTCCATCCCCCCGTCATCACTTCGTGACGATAAGGGAATGGCGCGCGCACCAGCATCTTCAGGGCGCAACGCGCGTCGAGCTCAGTCTCGGAAGCGCCTTCGCCCGCGGAGCTGACGCGATCGAAATACCACGCGAGCTGGCGGCCCGCGGGACTGTCGGGCAATTCTGGAAATGTCTTTGCGGGAGCCACGCTGATGATCTAGTACGAATTCGCGCGATTGTCTCGCGAATCATCGGCATGGCAAGTGCGCGTTCAGCCGATTCTAAATGTCGTACTCGGTGAGCAGAGCGCGTCTTAATTTTGCGAAGTGAATCAGCGCGGCCAGGTACTGAAGTTCCTTGCTCGAGGAAGGCTGGCCGCCGAGCTTGAGGCCGTAGTGGGCACCCATGTATTTCAGCACGGTCGAGAAGACTGAATTCGAGAGTTCCTCGGCGGCAGTCCTCGGCGATCTTTTCGGCTGCGATTCGATAAAAATCTTTCGCGCTATGCCGGACGGAAAAACACCCAGGCTCACCAGCAGGTCTGCCGCCAATTCCTCCGGATCGTGGAGATGGTCTCCATACGCTGTGTACATCAGAAGTTGAGCGTGGTCTTTGCGCGAATCGAAGAGCCGTCCGGTCAGGTGATGGCCCATCTCGTGCGAAAATGTGGCCCCGACCGCCGCCGGATGATGCGCCGTGTTCACACAGATCAGCGGCAATTTCGATTTGCCTACTTTTCGTATGTAAAATCCCAAAAGCGCAAGCCCTTGCTGTCCATTCAGCTTCGCCATCTGAAACTGAACTCCCAACCCTGCCCAACGCCGCGTGAATTCGTCGGGTGAAACCAGCGTCACCGATTCGTTGTTCAGCTGCGGCCAGACGCTTTTCCTCGCTTCGGTAATTATTTCACGAACCTCGGCGCGCCCTAACATTCTGCGCAGTGGCCGCGTGTAATCGTGCTGCTCGAGAAATCTGATTTCCTCGGACAAGCTGCGTGAGACCGACAAGCTACGCGAAGGGGCGCTTGCGTTCTCAATGTCAGCAGCTAATTCGTCCAAAGATAAAGAACTTTTTCTTGTCGCTTTAGTCGGCACAATTCCCCCTGTAAACCCGACATCCAATCCGTGGAGCGTAGACAGGCTGTCTAGACCGCTCCTAGCACTACATAAGCTATCACAGCGTCTGCATAAAACAAGACCTGTTTTTTAGTCGTTAAAAGTTGGACGCAGAAGGCGGCGATCCAATAAATTACGCGATGTGAATTTGTTAACTGCATGTTATCAAGATGAGGTAAAAAAGTAACTGACCGTCTATTCGCAATGTCAAAATTCACGATTTCAAAGCGTCGATTTTTTGCACTGACTCATCGTCGGCCGATGCAGCCGACGCGACCGGCGAAGAATCGCAGCCCGCCTCCGCGACGCGCTAAACCGCCCCGCCCCATGCCCGTCACACAATCGCACATCCAACAAAATAGGAGAAAGCAAATGGAGATGCGCCTCTTGACCACAGAGGACGAACGACGCGTTTTTGCCCGGCGACTGGCGGATGCGCGCGCTCGCCACGGAGCCACCTTTCGCGACGTAGGTCCCACGCAGGCAAAAAATGAAATCCGTCTGCGCGCCGCGAACGTATACGGACTGTTCGAAACAGAAGGCGACCCGGCAGAGCGGATGACGGCCGGCGTCGTGCTGCACGATCTCGAGACCTTTCCGCAGAGTTGTCAGCAGCCCGATCTTTCCCGCTATGCGCCGTGCGCGGTGCTGGAATGCAGCGATCACTGGTCGTTGTCACGCGGCGCCGGCATGCATGCCTGGCGCGGCATCTCGGTGCAGGTCGTTCGACGAGATCCAAGCGCAGTGCTCGTCTATCTCGCCGCCGGAAAATCCGATCATAGCGGATTCTATACCGCGATGGGCTTCGTCAACGCGGGCGCGCCGGTCGAGTATCCCTATCTCGAAGGCCCCGACCAGGGCCGGCTGTGGGTTCAGCCGATGATCCTCGAAGGAGACCCGCTCGCGCGCCTGACCTTGAACGTTCATCGGTTGAAGATCGAATCCGCCGACAACTACCGAACCATCCGCTTCGACAATTCCAATCGTTTGAGGCCCGCGACAGCGCGCTTCACTCCCGGAATCGGCGAAGTTGCCGAGGCGCGCGCGCAACTATGAGTTTTGTCGGGATATTGACCAGTAATTTTCTCAACAACCGAAGCGAAGAACAAAAAAAGAGGACCAGCCGTGAATAACGAATTAGCGAATGACCGGCCGCTCGAAAACCGACCGTCGGACGACTACGACGGCAACATTCCGATCAAACTCACCAAGCAGGAGCTGCGCGATCTGTCAGCTCTGAATCCGCTGAGAAGTACTTTTCATATCGTCGCCGAATGGACGCTGATACTGACTGCTATCTATCTCTGTCAGCATCACTTCAGCCTCTTCGTGTACCTGCTGACCGTTGCGTTCATCGGTGCGCGGCAGCATGGGCTTCTCATCCTGATGCACGACGGCGTTCACTATCGGCTGTTCAAGAATCGCCGTCTCAACGACTGGACCAGCGAGATAATCCTTGCGTGGCCCAACCTCATCTCGGCGCGCGCCTACCGCAGGAACCATTTTGCGCATCATCGCTACCTTAATACGGCGCAGGATCCCGACTGGGCGCGTCGCCAGGGTGACTCGACGTGGGTCTTTCCCAAGCATTGGGGCAGGCTCGCGATGCTGATGCTGCGCGATTTGTCCGGCCTCGGCGCCATCTACTATCTCAGGCTGGCTCTCATGCTGCTCTCGCGCGACACTGGCGTGAGCCGCGGCTTCCTGGCCGCGCGATATGGCTTCTACGCCGCGATGCTCGCGATGCTGGCCTGGTTTGGCGCGCTGCATCTGCTGCTGATGTACTGGATCGTTCCGCTCTTCACCTGGATGACCGTGATCTTCCGCGTCCGCAGTATCGCCGAGCATTCCGCCATCGAAGGCCGCGTCCACGCTTACGCGCAGACCCGGTCCACGCGCGCGTCCCTCCTCGAGCACGTCTTCGTCGCACCCAAGAACGTGAACTACCACATCGAACATCACTTCTACCCAAGCGTTCCGTTCTATCGCTTGCCCGAACTTCATCGCGTGCTGATGTCGAGGGCGGAGTTCAAGGACTCCGTTCACGTGACGCGCAGCTACTTTGGCGTGCTGCGCGAATGTGTCCGCGACGCGCACTCGACGGGCGGCCTGCGGCAAATGCTCGGGATGCGCCCGAGCCGCGCGCACGCTTGATCGCGCGTCGCGCAGAAGCGTGCTGATATCAAAGCGGCGGCGGACGCGAGAGTCCGCCGCCGCTGGATGGCGAAAGTAACAGAGCGCGAGCTAGGCCGCGCGCGCTTCGGGAAATATTCGAAGAAAATTTTCCGAGTAGAACCGCGCGCGAATCGGCTCAGGACGATTCCCCAGCGCCGTCTCGAACCGCGCGATCGGATTGCGCCCGCCTTCCGTGTGCGGATAGTCGGTCGAGAACAGGTACAGCTCCGGGTTTGACTGATCGATAAGCGCGCCGACGTCCTCGAACACGTAGGGCGTGAACGCCAGCTGCTCTGTGATCTGTTCCGACGGCTTGCGCGTGAAGCGCGCCAGGTTCGCGTCGGTCTTGCTCCAGATCTTCACCGTCCAGTCCAGCCGCACGAGCATCGACGGCACCCATCCGGCGCCCAGCTCGACGCATGCGCCGCGCAGTTTCGGGAAGCGCTCGAACACGCCGTCGATCAGCATCATCGAAAGAAACGTCTCCGGCCCCTGATGCAGCACGGCCATGTCCTTGGTGCGAAGATTCTCGCCGCCGCCCATCCAGTCCTTCACCGGCGGCCGCCCGTTGTTCATCCACGCCTTGTCCAGTTGCAACGGCGATCCGCCGACATGCATCACGAACGGCGTGTCGGTCTCGACCAGCCGCGCCCAGAACGGATCGAACTCGACATGGCCGGGAGAGCGGCCGCCGCACGCATGATGAGGCACCCAGATGGCCTTGGCGCCACTCTTCAGCGCGAACTCGAGTTCCGCGAGCGCGAGCTCCGGCTCGTCGAGCGGCGCGATCGCGACACCCATCAGCCGCGAGTCATGCGCGCAGAAGTCCGCCATGTGCCGGTTGTGCGCGCGCGCCGCGCCGTAACGCAGTTTGGGCGTGATTTTAGCGCTCGGCGAAAACGGCATCGTCACGCTATGCGTCGCGAACACGAGCTGCTTTTTGAACCCCAGCAGGTCCATCGCCTTGGAGCGTTCGCGTCCGTCGAAGGCGCCCAGCCCCTGGATCTCTTTCGACCTCTCAATCAACTGATCGCCCCACGCAATCATCTCGGCGACATGGGCCTCGCTATGCCGCCCGCCGCGCGCCATGATCTCCGCAACTTCCTCATCCGTGACGAGCGACGCGCTGTAACTCACCGCCGGAATGTCGGCGCGCAGGTCAGGATCCGCGTACTTCTGCAAAAAATCCGGCAGCTCCATGATGTGGCTGTCGGCATCGTAGATCGGCCGGTCGGCGGGTGCATAAGCCATAAGAAATCCTCGATGTTTTTTTCAAAGGCGGGCACGGCGGCCCGCCCCACTACAAAATCAGAGTATGTTGCGCGACTCAGGTTTAACTACTAATCGCAACCCCCGCTCAAGGAAAGCATCTCGATCCTAATCCTAAACCTCTCCTTGTCCGAGGAGAGGTCGGCGCCAACCGAAGGTGGCGCCGGGAGAGGTGGGACGCATGCCGTCGCAACCATGCGCACTTTTCTTTTGCACCGGATCGAATTGTGATGCTGTTTTCCGGCGGCGGCCCCAGTGTCTATCAACTGCGATTAAACGAGTAGGGGTTGATGCGATTTCTCGCTCTGCACCTCTCCCGGCGACACCGCGTTTCACGCGGCTTACGCCGACCTCTCCTCGGACAAGGAGAGGTTAGGATCAGGATCGCCTTTCTTAATACTCGGTGCAGGGTCACCCTGCTGAAACCCACGGAGGGGTTTAACTACATTCGCGAGTTCCTTCGTTCCATCCTTACTATCTGGACACGCGCCGCTATCAACGCTCTTATATCTCATTACCCGGAGGCGCCAATGTCCCAGTCTGATTTCTATTTCAATCCTTTCGATCCCGAGTTCCGCGCGAATCCTTATCCGCACTTCCCCGCGCTGCTCGACGGTCCTCCGCGTCAGCTCAAGCTCTTTCTGCCGACTACGGTCATCGCCCGCTATGACGACGTGGTCACGGTGCTGCACGATCATGAACGCTTCACTGTGCGCCGCCCGGAAATTCCATTTCGCGAGCGAATCGATCCGTTCGGGGGCGCGCCGACCATCCTCACTGCTGATCCTCCGGTTCATTCTCGGCTTCGACGCCTCGTCAGCAAGGCCTTCACGCCGCGGCGCGTGCGCGAGCTCGAGCCGCGCGTGCGCGAGATAACGACTGAGCTGCTGAGCCGCGCGACGGACTCGTCCGGAGTCGAGGCGATGGCGATGCTGGCCAATCCGCTGCCGGTGATTGTGATCGCGGAGCTGCTGGGCGTCTCCGCCGACGATCACGCGCAGTTCAAGCAATGGTCGAACGATCTCATCAGCTCGTTCGGCCAGGAGATGGGCTCAGGTCCGTCGGCCGCCGGTCTTGCCGCCAAGGATGAGCTCCGGCGCTACCTGGCCGAGGCGATCAAACAGCGCAGCGCGAATCCCGCCGACGATCTGATCAGTGCGCTGGTCACTGCGCGCGACGAGTCCGACGCGCTCAGCGAAAACGAACTGCTCGCTTTCGTGGTATTGCTGCTGCTGGCTGGGAACGAGACGACCACAAATCTGATAGGCAACGGTCTGCTCGCTCTGTGCAGGCATCCGGAGCAGCAACAGCGCCTGCGTGAGAACCGCGAACTGATTCCCAAGGCAGTCGAGGAGATGCTGCGCTACGACCCGCCCGTCCAGATGACGGTGCGGGTGCCGACGGCGACGACCAGCGTCGGCGGCACCGAGATTGCCGAAGGCACCATCGCCTTCATCCTGCTGGCGGCGGCTAATCGCGACCCGGCGCATTTCCCCAGCCCCGAGAATTTCGACGTGGCGCGCGAGCCCAACGAGCACGTGTCATTCGGCGAAGGAATTCATTTTTGCCTGGGCGCACCGCTCGCGCGTCTCGAAGGCGCGATAGCTATCGAGCAGATGCTGGATAAATTTCCGCGCCTGCAGCTGGCCGACCCGAACGCGAAGATGGCGTATCGCGGTTCGATGGCGCTCAGAGGGCTAAGCGAGCTTCACCTCGCGGCGCGCTAGTCAGTCGCGATTGGGGTGGTGCTGGTGCGGGTCCTGCCGGCGGTGAAAACAAAAACAGCGGCTGGTATCGCGTTGGCGGTTGTCGTGTGCGCGATGCTGGTTTGCAGCAACGCACGCGCGCAGTCGCCTTCAACGCAATGGCCGCCGGCCGCATCGAAGCAGATTCCCAATCCGCTCGGCTCGCCCGTCAGCGTCAAGGTCGCGATCTTCCTGGCCAACCTGACCGAGATCGACGAGCTTGACGAGCGCTTCACCGTTACTGGCTACCTGTTTCTGACCTGGAAGGACCCTCGGCTCGCTTACGTGCCGACTTCTCCTTCCGAGACGCGGCGCGAGGTGCCGCTCGAGAACATCTGGGTGCCGTCGATTAATCTCGTCAACCAGCACGAGGCGCGCGAGTCTATCTCGCGGCTCGCTTTCGTCGATCCCGAAGGAACCGTGCGCTACCAGGAGGAATTCGTCGCACACCTCAGCGCCGAGCTGAACTTGCGCAAGTTCCCGTTCGATACCGAGAACCTGCACATCCTGGTGCAGCCGCTTCTGGCCGATGCGGAAACGAACCGGGTGCTGCTGATGAAAGACCCCAGCGAGACTGGAGTCGCGCGAGCGCGATGGACCGGGTTGGCGCAATGGGACATCGTCGGCGTCAGCATGGCTGACAGCAGCTTCGCCTACGGCAATCGCGCGCCGATGCTGCCGGCGCTGACCTTCACGCTGACCGTCAAGCGCCAGTATCCCTACTACCTATGGAAAATATTCTTCCCACTGATACTGATAGTGATCGTGGCCTACAGCGCGTTCTTCGTTGAAATAAAGGATCACTACACCCAGATAACTATCGCACTAACTACGATTCTAACGGTGATAGCTTTTTCCTTTTCGGTGGAAAGCAGCATGCCCAAGGTTCCATACCTGACCTATATAGATTGCTTCTTTCTCGCGACTTACGTGCTGGTCTTCCTGTCGATGATCGTGCTGGTAGTGACGCACACGATGATAGGACGTAAAATCGACAAGCGCGCAATCCAGCTGAGAAGACTGTGGCGCTATACCTACGTGATACTTTTCGTGATCGTAAATATAGCGATTGTTCTGAATTTCTTCGCATAGCCCGAGGGTTATAGAAGCAGTTCGGCGCGGCGGTTTTGGGACCGCCGCGCCGAAGTTTCATATCACTGCTGTTTGTTGGCCGGCTTGCTCAGTAGTAGTCCGGCACGAACGTCTGATCCTCAAGTGGCGGACGCTTGTAGTCGGTCGGCATATCGGGCCGCGGCGCCAGTGCGAAAGGAGTCGGCGGCAGATCCTCATAAGGAATCAGGCTCAACAAGTGCCTGATGCAATTGAGCCGCGCCAACTTCTTGTTATCCGCCTTCACCACCCGCCACGGCGCCATCTTGTGGTCCGTGTGACGGAACATGATGTCCTTGGCCATGGAGTATTCGACCCATTTCGAGCGCGACTCGATGTCCATCGGGCTGAGCTTCCAACTGCGTGTGGGATCGTTCATACGCCCCTGGAAGCGCCGTTCCTGCTCATCGTCGCTGACCGAGAACCAGTACTTGACGATAAGCAGTCCGGAGCGGCAGAGCATCTGCTCGAACTCGGGGCAACTGCGCAGGAACTCCTGGTATTGCTCGTCGCTGCAAAAGCCCATCACATGCTCGACGCCCGCGCGGTTGTACCAACTGCGATCGAACAGCACCATTTCGCCCGCCGACGGCAATTGCGCGACGTAACGCTGAAAGTACCACTGCGTCTTCTCGCGTTCGGTCGGCGTGCCCAGCGCCACCACTCTGCAGATGCGCGGATTGAGGCTCTCCGTGATCCGTTTGATCACGCCGCCCTTGCCCGCAGCGTCGCGTCCTTCGAAGAGGACCAGCACTCGCAAGCCCTTGTGCTTGATCCAGTTCTGCATCTTGACGAGCTCGATCTGCAGGCGCGCCAGCTCTTTTTCGTAAGTGTCGTTCTTTATCTTGCGCGCTTCAGCCTTGACGTCCCCATGATGGATCTCGAGCGGGACGCCGTTCGATGCGCCGTCGGCAGTGCCGTTCGCAGGAGCCGCCGCGATGGTCGCGGCGACTCCGTTGGCGACGACGACACTCGCCTTGTCTTTCTTTTTCTTCTTGTCCTTTTTCTCCTTCGATTTCATGAGAGGGCCGCCTACATGATGAAAAGCATTTCCTGGTAAGTAGCCAGCGGCCACAAATCATCGGCAACCATGCCCTCGAGCTGATCCGAGGTCTTCCTTATCGCGAGCATCGCGGGCAGCACGGCGTTCGCGAGATGCTTGGCGTGATCGAGCTTGCTATGCCCGCCGCCCTCGGCCAGCATCCCTTCAAGCTTGACGATCCCGTCCTGCAGGTCTTTGACCAGAACGGTGATCTTGTCGAGCGTGTCGGTGTCGAACACGTAGCCGACCGCTTTCAGATTTGCGCAGGTCGTCGCCAGTTCACCCTGGTAGCGGATTGCCGCCGGGAAGATGATGGTCTTGGCCATTTCGATCACGGTGCGCGCTTCCAGGCCGACCACGAGGCAGTACTGCTCGAGCGCTACATCCATGCGCCCGATTGTCTCGCGCTCGGACAGCACGCCGTATTTGGCAAAAAGCTCGATCGCCTCTTTGCTTGCGAGCATCGGGATTGCTTCGACGCATGAGCGCAGGTTGGGCAGGCCGCGCCGGTCGGCTTCCTTGTGCCAGACGTCGGTGTAGCCGTCGCCGTTGTAAACGACAGCGCCGTTTTCGGCCATCACGTCTTCGAGCACCTTCTGCACCGCGCCGTTGAGCTTGGTCGGATCGTCGCCGACCAACTTCTCGAGCTTGGTTGCGATAAAGTCCAGCGACTCGGAAACGATCGTGTTCATGGCGAACATCGGTCCCGCGATCGATTGGCCCGAGCCCACCGCGCGGAATTCGAAGCGGTTGCCGGTGAACGCAAACGGACTCGTGCGATTGCGGTCGCCAGCGTCCTTCGGAATGACCGGCAACGAATCGACGCCGACCTTCAGCGACTCTCCCCCCTTCGAGCTCTTCGCGCCGCCTTTGGTGACCTGGTCGAAGATGTCCTG
>JBEKLS010000114.1:0-14433 GCA_050010075.1 Binatus sp. (SeqCode)
GCGTGCGGATTACTCTTGCAGTACGCGCTCAGGGATTGTTTCTGCGCGTCGAACGGCAGCTCGTTGAGGTCGGTCTCGCCGCGCTTCAACAGCTCAGTGTTGAGGCCCGACATGAATCCCTGCGCCCATGAGAAAAACAGGTTCTCATCCTCGGGATGCTGCTGAAGCGCCGTGGTGACATCGGCGCACGACATCGTTCCGGCTCCGGTCCATGCCGCCTTCGCGGCAGCGAAAGACTGCGCCGGGAATAACGTCAGCGCCAATGCCAGCGCATAGCGTGCGCGGCCGCTCAAGCGTTCAGACCTCGGTCGTGAAGGTGGCGCGAACGGCTTCTTCGAGTCTGCGCGTCAGTTCGGTGCGATCGGCGCTGCGCATTCCTTCGGTCGGGATTGGTTTGCCGATGATCATGCGCATCGTGAGGCCGGGAGTCACGATCATCGCGCCGCGCGGGTAAAAGCGTCCCGAGCCGCTGATCGACATCGGCACCGCCGGCAGCTTCGACAGGATCGCGAGCCACGCGCCGCCGTCGTTGAACTCGTGCACGCGGTTGTCGTTGTAGCGATGACCCTCGGCAAAGACGCAAACGTCGAGGCCGCTCTGGATGATTTTGATCGCCTTGCGAATCGCCTGGCCGCCGGCGTCGCGGTCGATGATGATGTGGCCGCCGCGCTGCATCGCGAAGCCGACTATCGGAATTTTCAGCAGTTCTTTCTTGGCGACGAAACGCGGCTCGCCCGGCATGAACGCGGCGGAGGCGAAGATGTCGAAGAAGCTTTGGTGATTGGCGACCAGCACGTACGACTTCAGGGCGGTGAGATTTTCGAGGCCTTCGATCTCAACCTTGATGCCGCTGACGGCAACTATTCCGCGGCCCCACGCGCGCGTTACCAGCGTCACCCAGTGCGGCTTGTTCATCAGGGCCGCCAGAGCCGCTCCCGTCGCGCAGATCATCGTCCACGCAGCCGACAGCACGGTGGCGACCACGCCCCAGGCGAAATTGAAGACGCCGCGCCGGGCGGCGGGTGTATACGACGAAGCTTGCGGGTGACTGGCCATGCCAAATACTCTGCCCGCTCGCCCCGCCTACCTGCAAGCGCGTTTCGAATAGTGGCTTGATTCAGCAATGACGGCTCATTCAGGGCCATTCGACAATACCGTGGCGCTCTGCTAACTAAACGGCAACTTCGCATGCGAGCGCGTGAGTTTTCACGCTGTGTAGTGGTATACCGCGCCGCACGCCCAGGGCATTTGCTTTGGGGGCCACAATCCAGAGCAGGCCAACGGGACCGGAATCGATTCTCGGCATTTCGTCTCGGTGGAGGGTTGGATGCGCGCTCGCAGATCTCTGCCCGCCGCAGCCGTTGCTCTTGCGGCGGTTAGCCTGGCATTCGTGTACTCGATCGCGCTGGCTGGCGATGCCGATTCACAGGCGCCTCTGATCGTTGGACCGATCGACGAAAGCAGGCTCGTCACGCTGACGGGCAATACGCGAGTCGAAGCGAAAATTGCGGCCAACGATCGCGGGCCCGTCGGCGACAGCTTTCTGCTTGAGCACATGATGCTGCAGTTGCAGCGGTCGCCGGCGCGGGAACGCGAGCTGGAGCATTTTATAGACGAGCTCCACGATCGGCGCTCGCCAAATTTCCATCGATGGATGAGTGCGAAAGAGTTCGGGGCGCGATGGGGCGTGGCGCGGGAGGACGTCGCCAAGGTCTCCGGATGGCTCGAGTCGCACGGGTTCAAGGTCAACGTGGTGTATCCGAGCCGGATGGTGATCGATTTCTCGGGCACGGCGGCGCAGATCCGCGCCGCGTTCCACACGGAGATTCACTACCTGGATGTGAACGGTGAGAAGCACTTCGCCAACGTAAGCGATCCGAAGATTCCCGCGGCGCTGGCGCCGGTGGTCGCGGGCGTGGTGTCGATGCACAACTTCAAGCTCCAGCCGGCGTACACCTACTTCGCAGAAGGCAGCGGCAACGAGATCAATGAAGTCGCGCCGCCGGACCTGGCGACGATCTACAACCTGACGCCGCTCTTCAACGCGGGCATCACGGGCACGAACCAGACGATCGCGGTGGTCGCCGACAGCGACCTTTACAACGTGAGCGACTGGGAAACCTTTCAGTCGTTTTTCGGGCTGAGCGGGTACGGAGCCACGTTTACCACGATTCATCCGCCGCCACCGTCCGATGCGTTCACCAACTGCACCGACCCGGGCGTCACCGGCGACGACGACGAAGCGACAATCGACGCCGAATGGGCCACCGCGGCGGCGCCAGGTGCGGCGGTCGAGCTGGCGTCGTGCGCGGGCGACGCGAGCATGGTCGCGACTGCGGGACAGTTTTTCGCGCTTGAAAACCTGACCAACTCGGCCGCGCCGCCCGCGATAATCGGCGTGAGCTTCGTTACGTGCGAAACCGGCGCCGGCGCGGCATTCAACGCAGCCATCAATTCGTCCTATCAGCAGGCGGTAACAGAGGGCTCATCGATATTTGTCGCCTCCGGTGACGACGGGCCGGTCTCGACCTGCCTCACGCGCAACACGGCGGCGAATGAGACTTACGGCAGGGCGGGGATCAACGTGAACAGCCTGGCTTCGACGCAGTACGATGTGGCAGTAGGCGGGACTGATTTCGCCGATACGTACCTGGGCGAACAGACTGACTACTGGACTACGACGAACAGCGCGACCGACGGCTCGGTGCTGTCGTATGTTCCGGAGATACCGTGGAACGGCTCGTGCGCCAGCGCGCTGTTCGCGTCCTGGTTCTTCTCGACGATGGGCCTTGGCGACGGCCTGCCCTACGGCGCGAACGGATGGTGCAACACTGACTCCGACCTGGTTGATGTAACCACGGCCGCCGGTGGCGGCGGCCCCAGCGGCTGCGCGACCGGAGTGCCCGACCCATCAACGCCACTGGTAGTCAGCGGCACATGCGCGGGATACGCCAAGCCGTCGTGGCAATCGGTTTACGGCAACCCGAACGATGGCGTGCGCGATACGCCCGACGTGTCGCTGTTCTCCAGCGGCGGATATTGGCTGCACAGTTACGCCTGGATCTTCTCCGATCCGAACCACACAGTTTGCAATCCGAACAATCCCTCGATCCAGGAATGCCTCGTAGCGGGCGGCGGAACCTCGTTCGCGGCGCCAATCGTGGCCGGGATTCAGGCCCTGGTGAATCAGCGCAACGGCAGCCCCCAAGGCAATCCCAACTACACTTACTACAAGCTCGCCAGCAGTGAGTACGGGAGCAGCGGCAACTCGAGCTGTGACTCGAGTCTCGGCACCGGCATCGGCAGCTCGTGCGTCTTCAACGATGTGACACTGGGGGACAACTCGGTGCCATGCATCGCGGCCGGCAACGGGCTGTTCTACGACTGCTATGATCCTGCCGGGATGTTCGGCGTTCTATCCACCGATAACAACTCGTACCAGCCGGCCTACCCCGCGACTTCCGGATGGGATTTTGCCACCGGGATCGGCAGCATCAACGCCTACAACCTCGTGATGGCCTGGAGCACTCCCACTGCCGTGTCGACTCCGACGGCGACCGCAACCGCAACTCCTACGCGAACCGCTACGCCTACCGCGACCAGAACTGCGACCGTCACTGCGACGCCAACTGCAACCGCGACCGCTACCGCGACGGCTACCGTGACGGTAACGATGACCGCGTCGGCAACTCCAACCGCAACGGCCACGGCGACTGGGACTGTGACGCCGACGCCGTCCGAAACTGCCACGATGACCATGACGCCGACACCGATGCCGACCGCGGATGTGATGGCGTGCCTGGTGCTGGGCCAGGTCAATTTCACCAGCAATAATCAATTCCTGTCGCAAGCGGGCATGGATACCCCGGCCGGCGTCGCAATCGATCGCAGCAGCACGCCCACTCATCTTTACGTCGCGGACGAGGGCAACAGCCGAATACTGGGATGGTACGACATTTCCAGGTTGAGCAACTATGCAGAGGCGGACATGGTGATCGGCCAGACCGACTTCAGCAGTGGCATTTCAAACCAGGGCGGCAATCCGGCCGCCAATACGCTGGACTACCCGCAAGGGCTGGCGGTCGATTCCAATGGCAATCTGTACGTGGCGGATTACTATAACGAACGAGTCCTGGAATTCGCCTCGCCGTACAAGGGCCGCGTCTGCACGACCGCGAGTCCGTGCTCGAATCTCTCGGCGTCGGCAGTATTCGGTCAAGGCATGTCCGGCTCGTTCACAACTTCGACCTGCGCCGACGGCCAGCAGGGCGACCCGGCGCCCAGCGCCACGGGGATGTGCGGGCCCGCCGGCGTGGCCCTGGACTCGAAGAACAACCTGTACGTCGCCGATGAGGGCAACAGCCGCGTGCTCGAATTCAATGAGCCGGAGAGCGCGCCGAACAACTTCGTGGCGGACAACGTATTCGGCCAGGGAACAACCAACTCGTTTAGCGCGTCCACCTGCTACAACGGCGGCGCCGATCCTGCTCCCAGCGCGAGCGGGATTTGCGAGCCGACGGGCGTAGCGCTCGATCCGAGCGACAATCTGTACATCGCCGATACCATCAACAGCCGCGTGCTTGAGTTCAACGAGCCGTCCGGCGGGCCGGTCAACTACACCGCGAACTTCGTCTTCGGCCAGGGCGGGGGGGGCAATAATTTCAGCGCCAGCCAGTGCGAGGACGGCCTGGTGGAAGGCAGTGGGGCGCCGAGTGCGACCGGGATGTGCGAGCCCCAGGCGTTAGCCTTCGACCTGAGCGGCAACCTGTTCGTCGCGGACACGCTCGACTCGCGAGTGCTCGAGTTCACTGAACCGGCGAGCGGCGGGTCAAATAATTTCACCGCCGACGTGGTATGGGGCCAGGGCGCGGCGGGCAACGTCTTCGATACCGCCAAGTGCGCAAACGGAATGAACATCACTCCGATAAGCGCGGTGACAATGTGCGGGGGCGAGGGCGTCGCGCTGGATCAGCACGAAGGCCTGTGGGTGGTCGATCAATCCAACTCGCGCGTGCTGGAATACGCCGACGCCATCCCGACATCCCCGTCGCCGGGCCCGACCGCAACGCCCACCGCAACTTCGACCGCTGCCACTCCCACCGCAACCGCGACCGCCGCCACTCCCACGGCGACCGCAACTCGCACGGCGACTGCGACACCGACTGCGACGGCGACGCCGGCCGGTAAGCTGACGATCAATCCGGATTCCGTGGATTTCGGCGATAAGACGACCGTCGATAAGGCCAGTAAACCCAAGTCGGTGACGATCAAGAACGCCACCTCAAAGAGCTCAAAGATTAACGTCTCGATCACCGGCGAGACGACCGCGGCGCCCTTCGCGGTTAAAAAGGAGTGCAACAAGACGTTGGCGCCGGCCAAGAGCTGCGAGGTTTCTGTGGCCTTCACGCCGCCGGATACCACGGAGCAAACCGGAGAGTTGATAATCAACGACGACGCGTTAGGAGCACCGCAGAAGATCCCGCTCTCAGGCACCGGCGCCGCGCCGAAAAAGAAATAGCACGGCGCCGAGAGTTGGCGATCTGCGGTAGGTTTGCGGATGACTGGCCATAAAAAATGCTCCGCTG
Source organism: Binatus sp. (SeqCode) (assembly GCA_050010075.1). Classification (GTDB taxonomy): domain Bacteria; phylum Desulfobacterota; class Binatia; order Binatales; family Binataceae; genus Binatus. The sequence goes on from JBEKLS010000114.1 coordinate 5,586, forward strand.
GCTCGGCCCGCATCCCTGCAAGCGTCGATTCGTCAGGGCATGCTGGGAACCGAAGGCAGATTGCTCGCTCCGGGAATCTTCGACGTCATGCCGCTGGTCGCGTTGCTGACGGCGCACGACGCGAGGATGTCGGTGGCGTGCTGCGCGACATATCCTTGCAACATGCTGGTAGCGCTAGGCAGCGGAAGACTCGAACTGCCCGCGAATGACGCGGCCGCGGTCGACATCACGCTCGGGTCGCTCAGCGCGGACGGACTGGCAGCTGCGGGATTGGGAACATGACTGGCAAGCGCGGAACACAGCGCGCTATTCGCGGCCGTCTGCTGACTGCCGGTAAGCGCCGATGCAGCTGATGAAGCTGACGGTACCCCGGGCACGGAGGGCACCGAGGGCACGGAAGGCATGGATGGCATCTGTGCGCGCGCTTCGATCGCGAAGGCCAGGGGTAACGCCAACGCCGCAAAAATAGCCGATCGTTTTAACCACGATATGTTCATCGATCCTTCCTCCCGCTCTTTCGTTTCGTGCTCGACCTGCGACTCTATCAGAATCGGATGAAGAGCGTTCATCGCCACATAGGATTGATTTGTCGCAGATACAATTAGCCCGGCGTATCCGTCGGCGCGCGAAAGTTGACACTGCCTAATGGCGTTGGTACATCCGATCAGAGCAAGGTAGAATCAGTCGCAGAGGGTTCAGTCGTGCAAATTACCGGGTTTCAGCAGTTTCTCGAAATTCTGACCGTGCCGGATAACATCCCGATCATCGCGATGATGATCCTGGTGATGTTCTTCACGTATATCGCGCTCAAGCAGGCCCGCCGCAACGATCAACTGATCGAGCACGGCCATCGCGAACGCATCATCGACGAAATGAGGAAGTAGGGAAGCCGCATGCCATTTGAGATCATCGCCGAGAATTGCACCGGCTGCAGCGCATGCGAAAAGCGCTGCCCGACCGGCGCCATCTCCGGCCTGTCGAAAAAGGTCTATTACATCGAAGCCGCCATGTGCATCGATTGCGGCGCGTGCGGCGTCATCTGCCCCGACGACGCGATCATGAACAATCACGGCGAGATGACCCACGTGCTCAAGCGCGCGGAACGTCCGGTCGCCGTCGTGCATCCCGACAATTGCAACGGATGCGGCGTGTGCGTGGACGTTTGCCCGTTCGATTGCATCTCGCCGTCGCCGGAGAACACTGCGGTCTATCTCGGCAAGGTGCAGGTCAACGAGAAAACCTGCGTCGGCTGCCTGCTTTGCGAAGAGGTCTGCGGATGGGACGGAATCTACATCATGCCGTCCGGCCAGAAGGAGGCGTTTCTGACTTCGCTCGGCTACGAGCCCCGCGAGGAAGACGCCGCCTGACGATATCGCGCGCCGCCCATAGCACTGCTCCCGAGCCGGCCGCGTGGCCGGCTCTTTGTTTCCCGGCGGCGCGGATGCTGCTCGCGCTAGGCGTCGCGTTGCTTGCGACATTTCAAACTGCGCGCGCGGCGGACTTGTCCCCCGGTCCCGAGAACGGCGCCGACGCCGCCTGCACTGAAATCAAAAGCGCGCTGCATGCGCTGGGCGATGCGGAGCATGATGAGTCGTTCGCGCTCGACCTGGTCGGCGGCGCCAATTCCACCGCGATCGTCGAGGCACGGCTGTCAGTCCTGATCGATCGCACGCAGGATTTGCGCGCCATGCTCGCGCGTATGCGTCAAAGTGCGATCGCGCGCGACCCCGCTGCCCAGGAATGCATCCAAATGGGATTCCACGCGCTGGTGATATCCGAGAAGCTGAGTTCTGACGTGGAGACTGTACTGTACGGCGACGATGATTCCGTCGCGCAGGCGCCTGCGATCAGGCCTGGCGCGCCCGCTGCATCGCCGTCTGTTCCGCCGCAACCCTGATCTGTCGCGCCGCGGCCTTGCGCCGCGGAACGAACACTGCAGCCGCCGCCAGCATCAGCAGAAGGGCCTGCGCGCCGAGCGATTGAATCGTAGGGTATATGCCGAGCATAGGAATAGTCGGCGCGTAGTTCACGAACGTCGCCGACACTCTCGACGCTTCCTGCAGGCTGGCGACGCCCTGGCCGACAAACACGATCGCCAGCGCGTAGAGCAGGATCGAAGTGGTCTGGAAGAAGAACTTCATCGGGATTCGATCGGCGGCGCGCTTGATGACGACGAACGAGAGCGCCAACGCGACCGCGGCGGCGACGATTCCGGCTGCGACCGCGTGACGCTCGGCAGTTTCGGTCGCGCCGCTGGTGAGCGCCTGGAAGAAGACTATCGTCTCCGCACCCTCGCGCATCACGGCGAGGAACGCGGTGAGGCCGAGCGCGATGCCGGGAATCGCGCTGTGCTCGGCGTGCTGGATTTTGTGCGAGATAAACTTCATCCAGCGATCGGCCTGGCCCTTCGAGGTCATCCACGAGCTGACGTAAAAGAGGGTCGCGGCGGCGAAGAGCTGGAAGACGCCTTCGAGCGTGTCGCTCGCGTCATCGCTGATCAGATGATTGACCGCCCACGCGAGCATGACGCTGGCGACGATAGCAGCCGCCGCGCCCGCATAGACGTCGCGCGACCGGCCGATTTTCCCGGCGCCGCGCGTGCCGGCCGCGAGCGCAACGACGACCAGCATCGCCTCCATGCCTTCGCGGAAGAGGATACCGAGCGAGTAGAAGAAGTAGGCGAGGGCGGTTTGGGTCATATCAGATGAAGTTGGCGTTAATTCTGAGAATGATTCTCAATTCCGAATAGTAGTCGCGCCAGTTTGAAGTGTCAAACGACGTGACGCCCCGCGGCTGGTCAGGCCGCTCGCTCATGCTTGCGACCGCTAACAGCCGGTAGTAGCCTCAGAAATGAAGCGGGCCCGCCGATTTTTCGTGCGTACGGCCGCTTCAAGCTTTTTCGGGGCATTTTCGGGGTGAGGCGGTAAATCTCCAGATGCGATGCGTCTATTGCAGCGAGCGGGCCGGACTGCTGCGCCGCGTCTGCACGCCGTGCGCGAAAGTCGTGGCGATCGTGGACCGCGCTGGCGGTGAAGTCGGACTGGCCGGGTTGGTCGATATTTTCGTGGCGGAAGGACTGACCCGCGAGCAGGTCGACGTCGTGCTCGACGCGCAAATCGGCGCCGAGCCGACCATCCGCGACCGCCTGACCTCGAGCATGACGAATGTCCTGATGCGTAACCTCGGGATGCCGGGGCGCCAGTCGCCCGAGGACGTGATGAAGGTGCGGACGGCGATGCGCAGCGGCGGCGGCGCGGGCACCTGGGTCGGCGGTGAGGAGCCGCCCGATCATCATTGATCGGGATAAAGACGATGGAAAAAGATCGCAGCGACTTTGCCGTGATGAACCGGATGATCGACCATATCCGGCTGCTGATCGCCGTCGATGACGAGGCGATTCCGGTCAAGAAAAAGCTCGAGACGCAGGCGATCCTCAAGGACTTCCAGGCGCTGCTTGCGGAAGCGCCGGAAAATCAGGAGCGCGGACGAATAAAAGGTTATTACGAAATCCTGTGCCGCGATCTCGGCGACGAGGCCGACGTGGCGGCGTTGCTTAGCTCGCTCAAGAATTATATCCCGTACCTTTAGCTGGGGCTGAGCGTTTTTTCGGAGAGAGACCAATGAGTGTGCATCAGATCGGCGTTATCGGGGCAGGGCAGATGGGGGCGGGGATTGCGCAGGTCGCAGCGCAGGCGGAAATCGGCGTCGTGATGCATGATATCGCGCCAGACATGTGCAAGCGCGGAGTCGACACGATAGCGCGCAACCTGGACCGCATGATCGAGCGCGGGCGCTTTAAGCCCGAAGAGCGCGACCGCGTCATTCGCCGGGTCGAGACCACCACCAATATCGAGGACCTGGCCAAGGTCGACTTCGTGATCGAGGCGGTGATCGAAAACGAAGACGCCAAGATCGCGCTGCTGCAGAAGCTCGACAAGATCTGTCCTCCCGAAACGATTTTGGCCTCGAACACTTCATCGATTTCGATAACGAGGATGGGGGCGCGGACGTCGCGCGCCGACCGCGTCATCGGGATGCACTTCATGAACCCGGTGCCGGCGATGAAGCTGGTGGAAATCATTCGCGGGCTGGCCACTTCGGAGGCCACGTTTCAGCAGACGCGGGCGCTCGCCGAGCAGCTCGGCAAGACCACGATGACCGCGCAGGATTTCCCAGGGTTCATCGTCAATCGCGTGCTGCTGCCGATGATCAACGAAGCGATTTATACGATGTACGAAGGCGTTGGCGGCGTAACGGATATCGACACCGCGATGAAGCTCGGTACCAACCAGCCGATGGGCCCGCTCGAGCTGGCCGACCTGATCGGGCTCGACACCTGCCTCGCGATCATGGAGGTGATGCATCGGGTGCTCGGCGACGACAAGTACCGTCCATGCCCGCTGCTGAAGAAGTACGTCGATGCCGGATATCTCGGCCGCAAATCGGGCCGCGGATTTTATGTATATGATGAGAAAGGTACTTTGATTCCGCCACCGCGCTGACCGCGGGTGCGCGCCACCGTGCGCCGGGAGGAAACGAGTATGTCCGTAAAGGCATTCATTCTAATCGACACGTCGCCAGGCAAGGCGCGTGAAGTCGCGGCGAAGATTCGAAACGTAGGCGGAGTCTCGGTCGCGCATGCAGTGACGGGCCCGCATGACATCATCGCAATCGCGGAGGCCGCGGACGTGACCTCGCTCGGCGAACTGGTGGTGCAGAAGATTCAGAGCGTGACGGGAGTCAATCGAAGCCTGACGTCGATCGTCGCCGATTGAAGCAGGCGAATTGCGGGAAACGAGCTATCGCCCCCGGCGACGGCGAATCGTGTAGAGTAAGGAGGAGATTGCCTCCAGGAAGAATGTGTATCGATGGCTGAATTACCGGTAATCAAGCGGCTCAAAAAAGACCTCGAGACGCTCAAGCGCGAGCTCACGGTGGACCTGCCCAAGGAACTCGAGCGGGCGCGTGCGCATGGCGACCTGTCCGAAAACGCGGAATGGGCGATGGCGAAGCAGCGCCAGGAGTTCTTGCGCGCGCGAGTCGGCAACCTGGAGACGCGAATCGCGGAACTCACGATGATCGATCTCGAGACGATACCGCGCGACACCGTCGGCCTCGGCAGCCGCGTGCGGCTCGAGGATCTCGACGAAGGCGGCATCGCGGAGTTCGAGATTGTCGTCCCGGAAGAAGTCGACGGCGCACAAAACCGCATCTCGCTGTCGTCGCCGCTCGGGCGTGCACTAATCGGCAAGGCGGCCGAGGACGATATCGAAGTCGTCACGCCCAAGGGCAAGCGCGCGTACATGGTGAAGGAACTCACCACGATTCACGTGCTGATGGCCACAGAAAACGGCACCAAGTAGGGCGAATCGAAGAGCGGGGCTGCGCGCCCCGCACCCGCGGCAGGGGTGACCCCTGCACCCAGTATTCAGAAAAGATAGGATGCGGGACTTCGTCCCTGTTAGAACTATTTCGGGCGGAATCGTCGATGTCTTTGATCGCTCGATGACGCCTCTTCGCGTCCTCGCGCCCTAGCCTCCGAACAGGGACGAAGTCCCGCATTTTCTTTTTCCTGATACCGGGTGCAGGGGTCACCCCTGCCGCGGGCGCGGGGCGCGTAGCCCCGCATTCGATTCCTAGTCCCCGTACATTGAATCGATCTGTTCCTTGAAGTGCGCCTGGACTACTTTGCGGCGGATTTTTAGCGACGGGGTCAGCTCGCCGTTTTCTTGCGTGAAGGGTTGCGGGACGATCGCGAAGGCCGCGATCGCTTCCACGTCCGAGAGCTGCTTGTTGATTTCTCGAATGCGTCCTTGCACGAGGGTCCTTAGAGCTTGCGATTTACCGAGTGCTTCGGCGTTCTTCGCGTCGAGGTTGTTGTCTTTCAGAAAGTCCACGAGATTTTCGTAGTCAGGCACTATCAGCGCCGCGCAATGCTTTTGGCGGTCGCCGATCACGCAGGCCTGGCTGATGAATTTGTCGCCGACGAGCTTGCCTTCGACGTAGGCGGGCGAGACGTTCTTCCCGCCTGACAGCACGATAATTTCTTTCTTGCGATCGGTGATCGCGATGTAACCTTCGACGTCGATCTTCGCGATGTCGCCGGTATGGAGCCATCCGTTTTCGTCGATCGCTTCTTTCGTTTCGGCTTCGAGCTTGTAGTAGCCCTTCATTATATTCGGGCCGCGCAGCAGCAACTCGCCGTCGGGCGCGGTTTCGACCTGGATATGCGCCAGTGGCAAACCCACCGTGCCGATTCGGGTCTTGCCGTTATGCAGATTGACTGCGACGACGGGCGCCGCCTCGGTCAGGCCGTATCCTTCGACGATTGGAACTTCGGCGGCTGACAGGAACCGGTTGATCTCGGTCGGCAGCGGCGCGCCGCCGGAAATCAGGTAGCGGATTTTGCTGCCGAAGATCGCGCGCACTCGAGCAAACACCAGGCGTCTGAACAACGCCATCGACAGCGCGAGCATCGGCGGGACCGGCTTGCCGCGATGCCGATATTCGGCCGCCTGCTCGCCAGCCGCGAGCGCCATCCTGAACAGCCGCTGGCGGAAAGCAGGTGCGGTCTCGACCGTGCGCATCACGCGGCTGTGAATCACTTCGAGCAGGCGCGGCACCGTCAGCACGACGGTCGGCTCGACCTCGGTCAGGTTCGACGCGATCTGCCCGAGACTCTCGGCGAACGCGATCGTCCCTCCCGCCATCGTCACCGTGTAATAGCCCGCGGTCCGCTCGAACGAGTGCGCGATCGGCAGATGCGACAGCGTCATATCGGTGTGATCGAGCGAGAGCGCGGCGAGCGAGTCTTCGCAGTTGGCGAGCAGGTTGCCGTGCGAGAGCATCACGCCCTTCGAGGTGCCTGTCGTGCCCGACGTATAGATGATGGTCGCAAGGTCGTCGCTGCTGCCTTCGACGATGGCCGCCGGCGTCTCGGCGCTGATCGAGGCTGCAGTCACGACGGCGGGCGTGCCGTTCGCGGCGGGCGCCGATTCCGCGTCACGATGCATCGCGACCACCGCGGTCACTTCGGGAATCGCGGCGCCGAGGCCGAGAATTTTCTTGATCAGCTCGGGTCCGTTGGCCGCTACGACCTTCGCGCCCGAGTCGCTGATTACATGCGCGGTCTCTTCGACGCCGCTGGTGGTGTAGAGCGGTACGACGATCGCGCCGAGCCCAAGCACGGCCTGATCGACGACGATCCATTCGGGGCAATTGTCCGAGAGGATGGCGACGCGATCGCCCGGGCGCACGCCGAGGCCGAGCAGACCGGCGCGCAGCTTGCCGGCCGCCTCCGAGACCTCGTTCCACGAATGGTCGGTCCAGACCTTGTCGCGCTTGTCTTTCAGGAACGCGCGCGGGCCGTATTTTTGCGCCTGCGCCTCGAAATTCTGGGAAAGGGTTGCCGCGCGATCAGGCATAAGAAACCTAGACCTCCTCGTCCTCAACTAGCCCTTGTAGCCCAAACATTTGTTGCCGCCAATCGCCGGCCATCCCCGCTTTTTTCGACGCGCGACCGTTACGATCCCGCGGCCATGAAGCGCTTGAATTTGCTGGCGAAATATGAGCGTCATGTCGGCGTTGATTAAGCGGAGGTTGCGGCGGGAGACAATGATTTTTCATTTCACTAATCGTGGCGAGGGCGGGCATAATCGCTCCGATTTCATGAATCGGAATGCGTTTGCAGGCTGTATCAGCCGCTTGAGCGGCACGGCCGGCGTTCGCCCGGCATTTGCACGTTGCTAGCGCAGAGGTGACGCTTCGATGCTCGAGCATCTGTATTTTCCGCACGACATCTCGACCTTCGGTCCCCAGATCGATTGGCTGTTCGAGCTGATCTTCTGGATCGTGATGTTCGTCTGGATCGCGGTGATGATCGCGATGGTGGTCTTCATGGTTCGCTATCGGCACCGGCCCGGCCGCAAGGCGGAGTATATCGAGGGCAACTCGCGGCTCGAGATTCTCTGGACCGGGGGGACGGCTGTCATCCTGATCGTGCTCGCTCTGATGAGCCGCTCGACCTGGGCCGATATCAAGGAGCATGGGCCGCCGGGCGACGTCTTCTACCACGTGAACGCGAAGCAGTTTAATTGGGAGATCACATACCCGGGACCCGACGGCAAATTCGGCAAGAACGAGCTCGAGATTGATAACGAGTTGCACGTGCCGGTGAACAAAGTCGTGCGAATAGATCTGACCTCGAAGGACGTCATCCACAGTTTCTTCATGCCCAACTTGCGTCTCAAGCAGGACGCGGTGCCCGGCCGTATCATTCACGTCTGGTTCGAAGCGACCGAGGTCGGCGAATACGAGATTCCGTGCGCGGAGCTGTGCGGCTTTGGGCATTCGGGGATGCTGGGTACGCTGACGGTCCAATCGCAAGAGGATTACGACAAGTGGCTCAAAAACGAATACCAGCAGAACAAGTGAAGCCCGCACTCGACGGCCACGTCGCACGGAGGAGCTAGTCGAAGATGAGCAGCACGGCAGCGGTTGCGGCCCACGGCGCCCACGCGGAGCATCATGCGCTCGGCTTCTGGCGCACGTACATATTTTCAGAAGATCACAAGATGATCGGGCGCCAGTTCCTGTTCATGGCGCTGTTCATGATGTCGATTGGCGGCCTGATGGCGATGCTGATGCGGTGGGAACTCGCATGGCCTCAGACCGCGGTGCCGGGATTCGGCTGGGTGCCCGAGCCTTTCATGTACGAAGGCGCGATTCCGCCCAACACCTACAACGCGATGTTCACGATGCACGCCACCATCATGATCTTCTTCGTGGTGATGCCGATCCTGGTCGGATGCTTCGGCAACTTTCTCATCCCGCTGATGATCGGCGCGCG
>JBEKLS010000115.1:0-14308 GCA_050010075.1 Binatus sp. (SeqCode)
GCACGCAGCTCTCGCGTCGGCCGCAAACGAATCTGGGAGCTGCAGACGAAGCGGCTCGCCGAAGCGCGGCAGTACCTCGACCAGATTTCGCAAGACTGGGATGAAGCGCTGGACCGGCTACGAGCGTTCGTCGAGAAGCCGGCGGACTGAAGCGGCCGCGCGTAGCAGCGGAGCAAGGCCGATCCGGCAATCTTGTACGGGCCGCTTACAAGCGGCAAAGTCTTGTTAACGGCGAGCGACGTGACCCGGAACGGAAACTTTTTCAACCTCTACAACCACGATTTCGTGCGAATCGCGGTTGGAGTGCCGTCGGTTCGGGTCGCCGATCCCGCCTACAATGCCGAACAGACCATCGCGCTCATCCGCGACGCCGCCGATCGCAAGGCCGTCCTCGCGCTGTTTCCCGAACTGGGGCTGACTGCCTATTCGTGCGACGACCTGTTCCAGCAGCGCGCGCTGCTCGACGCATGCCTCGACGCTATCGCCGCAGTGCTCGAGGCGACGACCAAGCTTTCCATCGTCGCGGTAGTCGGCGCGCCGCTCCAGATCGATCATCATCTGTATAACTGCGCGATCGTCATTCATCGCGGGCGGATTCTCGGCGTCGTGCCCAAGACCAATCTGCCCAACTACCGCGAATTTTACGAGCCGAGGCAATTCAGCTCTGCCGACGCCGCCACGCGCGACGAAATCGATCTCGCCGGGAATCGCGCGGTGCCGTTCGGCAACAGTCTCATCTTTCAACATGAGGAACAGCCGCTGCTCACCTTTCACGCCGAGATTTGCGAGGACCTGTGGGTGCCGATTTCGCCCTCCTCATATGCGGCGCTGGCCGGCGCGACCGTGCTGCTCAACCTGTCGGCGTCGAATATCACGGTGGGCAAGGCCGACTACCGCCGCGCTCTCGTCGCCAGTCAATCCGCGCGATGCCTCGCGGCGTACGCATACTCGGCGGCGGGCGTTGGTGAATCGACCACCGACCTGGCGTGGGACGGCCATGCGCTCATCGCCGAAAACGGCAATATCGTCGCCGAGTCCGAGCGCTTCAAGGATCAACCGCAGGTCGTTTATGCGGAGATAGATCTCGAGCGGCTTTCGCAGGAGCGGATGCGTCAGAACACGTTCGGCGACACCGCGCAGCGCGAGCTCGAGCGGGTGCGGCGCTTTCGGCGGATTTCATTTTCGGCGGAATTGCCGCGGCGCGGCAAGATGCTGCCGAATCGGCACTACGAACGCTTCCCGTATGTGCCGTCGGATCCCGCGACGCGCGACGAGCGATGCGCCGAAGTCTTCGACATCCAGGTGGAAGGTCTCGCGACGCGGCTGCGCTCGACCGGCCTCGAGCGCGTCGTGATTGGCGTCTCAGGCGGAATCGATTCGACGCACGCGCTGCTGGTATGCGCGCGGGTGATGGATCGTCTCGGCGCACCGCGCAAGAACATCCTGGCCGTCACGATGCCCGGCTTCGCGACCAGCGCGCGCACGCTCGACCAGGCGCGCCGCCTGATGAAGTCGCTCGGCTGCACGACCGACGAAATAGACATCCGGCCGAGTTGCATGCAGATGCTCAAGGACATCGGGCATCCCTATGCCGAGGGCAAAGAGGTCTACGACGTCACCTTCGAGAATGTGCAGGCTGGCGAGCGCACGAACCATCTCTTTCGCCTGGCGAACCTGCGCGGCGGGCTGGTGGTTGGCACCGGCGACCTGAGCGAGCTGGCGCTTGGATGGTGCACCTACGGCGTCGGCGATCACATGTCGCATTACAGCGTCAACGCGAGCGTGCCGAAGACGCTGATCCAGCATGTCATCCGATGGCTCGCGCAGACTGAGAGCCTCGGCCGCCAGACCAGCTCGACGCTGATCGAGATTCTCGCGACCCCCATCAGCCCCGAGCTGATTCCCGGCACCTCGGCCGACGGCCATCCCAGCCACGACACCGAGGCGACGATCGGGCCGTACGAGCTGCACGATTTTTTTCTGTATTACACCTCGCGCTTCGGCTACCCGCCGCCGAAGGTCGCGTTCCTGGCTTACAACGCATGGCGCGACAAGGACGCGGGCAATTGGCCGGACATCCCGCCCGATCGGCGCAACCAGTACGACATCGCGACCATCAAGGGGCATCTGCATACGTTCCTCTACCGGTTTTTCCAGTTGAGCCAGTTCAAGCGCAGTTGTATTCCAAACGCGCCCAAGGTTGGTTCGGGCGGATCGCTGTCGCCGCGCGGCGACTGGCGCGCGCCCGCGGACAGCGAAGCAACCGCATGGCTCGAGCAATTGAAGTCGATCCCGGACAAAGACTAATCTCGCCATCGCTTTCGCGGACGGCTTGCAGGCGCTTGGCGATTCGTAGAAATTTATCTGCGGTCGATAGAGGCACCGTCGTGCCCGCCCCTGAAGGAGTGAGATGCTGAAGTCTTTGCGAGCGAAATCTGTTTTGCCCATACTGGCCATCGCGCTGGCCGCGCCCGCGCTTGCCGGGCAAACCCCCGCACCGCAGGAATCGCCGTGGGCGATGCGCGCGCCGAGCCCTGCGCCGCATGCAGCGCAAACGCCGGCGTCCGCGGCGGAAGAGGTGGCGCTAAAGCCGACGCCGGCCCAGCAGGAATTGGCGCGCAAGGTGACCGCCGCGATGAAGGCGAAAGATTACGACGCGATGGAGCTGTTGGTCGCGCCCTCCACGATCAAGTGCATCGGCAAGAACAAAAACTTTCTGCAGGACCGGTTTCACAAGCAATTCTCACTTCCGATCAGCACGATCTACAACCTCACGGTTTACAAGCTGCCGCCAGGTTCGATGGGCGCGAACCAGTACGCGACCTGGCCGATGCCGCCGACGTATTACATGGGAATCGAGTTTGCCTCCGGCGACGATACTGCCACCGTGAACCTGGTGATCGGCCAGGAAAACGGCCACTGGTATGAAGCGCAGCCATGTCCGACGGACGCCGGGATGAAGCGCTTCGCCCAGATCCAGGAGCGGCGCGCGCGCGGTCGCAAGCAGGCTGAGGCGGCGGTCACCCAGGTCAAGGATCCGCTCAAGTCGCAACTGCTCGCGCTGGTCGGCAAGCACGATTCCGTCAGCGCATGGAAACTCTGCATGAGCACCCAGCATTGGGATTTTCCGACTTGTCGCGGAGTGGTTGCTATACTCGCGGGCGACACGAACTACTGAAGTCGCAGGAGAACAGTCACGAAGATCGGACTTCATCTGCCGCAGATCGGTGGCGCGGCGCATGATATCGCGCACGTAGCCAGGCGCGCCGAGCAGGAAGGCTACCATTCAATCTGGGTCAGCGACCATTTGCTCGTGCCCGAGACGGGCGGTCGGCTGCCCGCGATCGAAATAATGGAGCCCATCGCGACGCTCGCCTACGCCGCGGCGCTGACCAACAAGATCAAGCTCGCCACCAGCGTGATCGTGGTTCCTTATCGCAACTCGATTCACCTCGCCAAGGAACTCGCAACGCTCGACCGGCTGTCGTCGGGCCGCGTCGTCGCGGGACTGGCCAGCGGATGGCTCGAAGCGGAGTTTCGCGCGCTCGGCGCGCCGTTCGAGAAACGCGGCGCCTACACCGATGAAACGATCAAGCTGATGCGCGCGGTCTGGTCGTCGGCGGTGCCGGAATTTCACGGCGAGTTTTTCAATCTCTCCGGCATGCGTTTCGGCCCGCGTCCCGCCGCCGGCAATATTCCGATTTGGATCGGCGGCACGAGCCGCCGCGCGGTGCGCCGCGCCGTCGAGCTGGGCGACGGCTGGCATGGCACGCGAATGAAACCCGAACAGGTCGCCGAGCGCATCGGCTGGATCCGCGAAATCGCCACGCGCAGCGGCCGCAGCCTCGATGGATTCTCGATCAGTCATCGCGTGTACATCGGGTTCGCCCCGCAATGGAAAGACACCGGCGGCTACGTCGAAGGCATCCTGGCGCCGCCGGCGGAGATCGCCGACTACCTGAATCGCTTCGCCGCCATCGGCGTCGACGAGATCCTGATAACTCCGCTCGGCAACGATCCGCTGTTCACCGAGCCGCTCGAAAAGTTTCTCGACAGGTTCGACGCCGAAGTCCGCCCGAAGCTGGCGTAAGCGAGATGCACGTTGCGCGCATTCAGCGGATCTCCTTCTTTGCCTCTCCCCTCGTGGGGCGAGGCAATTTCGGAAAAATTCTTCGGATGAAGAGGCTTGCGCGCGAGGGTCGCGGCTTGCCCGTTGGGCGGGCGCTCAGTAAACTCGCGTCGGTTTCACGAGCGCTGTAAACTCTTCTGGCGCCCGGAGTTGTCGTCGCATCGCCGATGCGATGCGGGCCGGAATCCGTTGGCCGATAATCACGCAAAACCGCCGCAGGAGCATACGCTGCGCGCCTACCTCGCGATGCTGGTGCAGGTCTCGCGCTGGCATATCATCGGCGTCGTCATTGTCAGCGTGCTTTTTTCGCTGAGCGAGGGCGTCGGCTTCGCGCTGCTGCTGCCGACTCTGCAAGTCGCCGGCCTGAATCTCGCCGGACAGGGCGAAGCGGGGCGCTACTCCGCGATCGTTACGAACGCATTCGTGAGGATCGGAATGCGGCCGTCGCTGATTCTCCTGCTCGGCGTATTCCTCATGCTGTTCGGCGCGCGAACCGTGCTCGGACAGATCCAGAACGTGTGGACGTACACCGTTCAGCAGCAAATCGAGCATCATCTGCGCCGGCGAATCTATCGCGCGATTGCCGACGCCAACTGGCTCTTCGTATGCCGCAGCCGCGCCTCGGATTTTACCCACGCGCTGACCCATGAGACTTACCGCGTTGGCAACGGCACCAACCTCGCCCTGGTCTTTGCCGGCGAAGTTGTGCTCAGCACGCTCTATATGGCGATCGCGTTTGCGCTGTCAGCCGGCATGACGATGCTCGTGCTGGTCTCGGGCGCGCTGCTCACGTTCGTTTTCCGCGGACGCACCCATGCGATCCAGCAGCAGGGCGAGGAAGTCTCGGGCACCAACAAATCGCTCTACTCCGCCACCATCGAGCATTTGCAAAGCCTCAAGGCGGCGAAGACTTACGGCGCGGAGGCGCGCAATTTTTCGATTTTCTCCGTGCTCAGCGCCGACGTCGCCCGCGCCAACGTGGACGGATCGCGCCAGCAAGCGATCGCCGCGACCTGGTTCGAGCTCAGCTCGGCCCTGATTCTCGCCGTCGTGCTGCTGGTCTCGATTCGGGTGCTGGCGGTCCCGCCCGCGTCGATTCTAATCCTGTTGCTGCTGTTCGTGCGCGTGATGCCGCGAATCATGAACGCCCAGCATCATTACCAGGCTTTCGTCAACTCGCTGCCGTCGTTCGCCAACCTGGTCGATATCGAAGCGCGATGCATCGCGGCGGCCGAGCCCGCGGCGCACGCGCATGACCGGCTGTCGCTCACGCGCGAACTCTCCGCCGACGGCGTGGCGTTCACCTACACCGAGGGCCGCGCACCCGCCGTCAAGGATTTGAGCCTGGTGATTCCCGCCGGCAAGGTCGTCGCGCTGGTGGGGCCGTCCGGCGCCGGCAAGAGCACGATAGCCGACATCCTGATGGGCCTGATCACGCCGGACGCGGGCACGCTTCGACTCGACGGCCGCCCGCTCGGGCCGGAAGGCGCGCGTGGATGGCGCGATCAGATCGGCTACGTGGCGCCGGATACGTTTCTGTTTCACGACACGATACGCGCGAACCTAAAATGGGCGCGGCCCGACGCGAGCGAAGACGAAATGCTCGAGGCGATCCGGCAGGCTTCCGCCTTCGATCTCGTCGCAGGCCTCAAGGACGGGCTCGATACCGTCGTCGGCGACCGCGGCATGATGCTGTCGCAGGGCGAGCGCCAGCGTCTCGCATTGGCGCGTGCGTTCCTGCGCCGACCTTCGTTGCTGATACTCGACGAGGCGACCAACAGCCTCGACTCCGAAAACGAAGGACGCGTGCTCGACGCTATCGACAGCCGCCGCGGCGAACTGACCGTGGTGCTGATAGCGCATCGCCTGTCGACCATCCGATGGGCCGATCTGATTTATGTGATCGAAGGCGGCAAGGTGGTCGAGTCGGGCGACTGGTCGTCCCTAAGCGCGATACGCGACGGCCATTTCCGCGCGCTATGGGAAGCGCAAAGCCTGACGATCTAGCCGCGGGCCAGTCTTGTTAACAAATAGCGATGCGGTTCGTACTCGCGTCATATTCTATTAATCACCGACTAATTATTCCGACATGTCCCTGAACTAGCGTGACGCCGTTCGTTGGGCGGGCTTGCGCGTGCGCGCGAGTCGCTCGCCGACGCGACAGATCGCATGGCGGGAGGGGACATGAACATTCGATCGCGATTATCGTCGATTTTGTTGCCGGCATTGGCCGGCGTCGCGCTGCTGCTGAGCGGATGCGCGCAGCAACGCGAGCTGGGTTGGTGCACGGTCGCCGGCGCCGGCATCGGCGCTCTTGTTGGCACCGGCGCGGGCTTCGGAATCGGCGAGGCTGCCGAGGGTAACAGCGGCTACAATTCGCGGGTCACCGCGGGCGCCATCACCGGCGCAGTCGTCGGCGGAATAATCGGCGGAGTCGCCGGTCATTACTATTGCGATCCGATCGTTCAGCCGCCGCCGCCTCCACCTCCACCGCCGCCTCCTCCGCCCCCGCCACCACCGCCGCCGCCTCCTCCGGTCAAGGAGAAGCTGGTGCTGCGCGGCGTGCACTTTAATTTCAACAAGTCGAACATCCGGCCCGGCGATGCGGCCGTGCTGGACGAGGCTGCCTCAACCCTCAAGACCAATCCCGGCGTTGATATCGACGTGAACGGCTACTGCGATTCGATCGGTAAGGTGAACTACAACCTGGCGCTGTCAGAGCGGCGCGCAGACGCTGTCGTCGATTACCTGGTCAAGGACGGCGTCGACTCGGCCCGGCTGCATCCGCACGGCTACGGCAAGACCGACTTCGTGGCGACCAACGACACGGCCGAAGGCCGCGCGCAGAATCGCCGCGTCGAACTGGTGCCCGAACAATAACTTGCATACATAAAACGGGGCGCTCGCAATCGCGCGAGCGCCCCGCGCCTGCCACCTGTGTTTCCTGGAATGCGAGGGAGGACTTGAACCCCCGCGGAATCCGTCCAGGCCAATCTACGCAAGCGTCTTGAAATCTATTTGCACTATGGCGGGCGCAGCCCCATACTCCGCCGGATAGCTGCGCGCAAAGGCGCTGGAGGACCAATCGATGGGGCGGATTTGGCTTCGCATATCTATGTGTATGCTTTTCGTGTTGGCCGTCGGTACGGCCCGTTCGCAGGACGCACCGGAAGCGCTGTCGAACTTTGCGTCTGCCAAGATTGTAATCGGACAAAAGAACTTCACTAGTTCGGAATGCAACAACGGGGGCAAGCCTGCCAAAGGAACTCTGTGCGGTTCCGAGGGTGCTGCCGCGTTGGGCAAAAAGACGCTCTTCGTGCCTGACGGCGGAAACGTTCGCGTGCTGGGCTTTAAGAAAGTTCCCACGAAGAACGGCGCGTCCGCGAAGTTCGTCCTGGGGCAGACCAGTTTCTCGAAGGCAAACGTAGGGCTCAGCGGCAAGTCCTTCGATTACCCATCCGCGATAGCTGCCACCAACAGTCAGCTCTTGATGACAGATTTCGGCGATAGCCGCGTGCTCATCTGGAACAAGCTGCCGACCCATACCAACACGGCGGCCAACGTGGTGGTCGGCCAAACGAACCTTACTTCAAACGATTCCGCGACGACCCAATCAGGATTGGATCATCCAGAGGCAGGATTGTTTGTGGCAAATGGCCAACTCTTCATTTCAGATCGCAACAACAACCGGATCATGATTTGGAACAGCATTCCGACCAGCAATGGCGCGGACGCAGATCTTGTACTCGGGCAGCCCGATTTCACGAGTAACGGCGCGGGTACTACTCAGACGAGTCTTAACGAACCTGAGGGACTCTGGAGCGACGGCACGCGGCTGGTGGTTGCCGACGAATCCAACAACCGGGTCCTGATTTGGAACTCAATTCCCACGACGAATGACGCGCCCGCGGATGTAGTTGTTGGACAGCCGGATTTCACCTCGAACGACAACCCGGAACCGCCAACCGCACAGAGTTTTTTCTTTCCCACCGCCGTCGCTTCAGACGGCTCGAGTTTGTACGTTGCCGATTACGAGAACAACCGCATCCTGGTGTTCAGTCCGTTCCCGACTTCGAACAATCCGACAGCCAGCATCGTGCTGGGTCAAGCCGACTTTACCGATGGTGATAATAACGCAGGCAATGATGCGCCGAGTGCTCAAACGCTCTTCGGTCCGATTGGACTGTCTATCATTGGGACGCAACTGCTCGTCAATGACTCGGGCAACAATCGCTTCCTGATATTCAGCACGCAGTAGAAGCAGGGCGCGTCGAAGCAATGCGAGAGGGGGGACTTGAACCCCCACGCCTTGCGGCACTGGATCCTAAGTCCAGCGCGTCTGCCATTCCGCCACTCTCGCGCGGGTCTAAAAGTTATTTGAATACGAACGTCTTTTGGAAGAGCGCGTAGCGGCGACCTGCGGAGCGCCGAACGGTGATGCTGGTAGTCGCGGAGCGCGCGATGCGATCAGATGCCTGCGACTTCGAGCAACGCAAACCTCAGCTTCCAGTAGTGCACGAGCGACGAGAGATATTTGAGACGCAACTCGCATGAGAACGTGGTGCTCAGCAAATCGATGCGGTACTCGGGAGCAAGTGCGTTTTGAAGGTCGGCGATGTGCGGAAGGATCTGGTCGATCCCGATCACGCCGTTTAGTCCGACTTTGAACGCGTCGGTGAAGTCGGCGAACGCCATCAGCGCCACCACGCTGTCGCAGAACATCTCGCTTTCAGCATCCATGTGAGCTGCGAAAGTCGGCGTCATCGTATTCAGCGCTTTGCAATAGCCGAGATGCATCGCGGAAAAGAGATAGTGCCCGATTTCGTGTGCAAGGGTGGCCTCGATGGCGCCGGCGGCATGCGCGGTGTTGAGATAGATTACGAAATCGCCGCCCGCTTCCGTCCGCAGATCAGATGAGAAGCCCCAGATCGAACGTCCCGCGTGCGAGTATGGAGATCCAACTACCACCAGCCGATCCTTGTGAAAGGCGTAGAACGAAAACTGAAGACTCGAGCGAGTCAGCGGTATTCCGGCGCGCGCGGCCCGCGGCACGATATGTTTGCGAATCAATCGGTCGAGCAACTGTACGTTAGACCTGGCAGGAAGGGTTGCGAGTTCGCGGTAGTCTTCCGAGAGGATCAGACCAAGTTCGTCCGCATTCTCTCGTTGCCGTTTCTGACTGCGATCGGCGTGCATCCCGATTTCATCGAGCACCCGTAGAGTTGTCGCATCCTCGCCCGACCCCTTTTCGACCGTGTTCACTGGCATATACCCGCGAGTTGAGCCGCGACGAAGTGCCTTATGATTGAAGCGGCGAGTGTAATATCTAACGCGCGCTGACTTTCGGCTATCTAAACAAGCCTTGCGACGTAGATTAAAGGTTTGTAACCAGAACTCCCTCCTACTCAAGACTACTGGATGACGATGGTGACTGCTGAGGACTTGCAGAGTCACAGTGTTGTCTTATTGCACTGATCTTTGATTTTCTTCGACCATCTAAACAAGCCGCACGGTGCAACTTGCGCCACGATTGGTGCCGTAAGTGACTATTCCCGCGCGATTCAATTGAGCCCCGCCTCAATCGCGATCTCTGCGTTCCGCGCCACTGCTTTCGTGTATCGCGATGAGACATGGGCGAATCAGATTCACGCGCACGATTAGCTTTGACTGTCCACATCGGCCGTTGACTCGCAGTTATCGGAGGTACGAGTTATGCTCACTAGCAGTCACGTTTTTAACGCCGCAAGGTAAAACGAAATGAAGAAATTTGGCGTTGTCGTGCTGCTGGCCATGCTCACCATTCCGCAACTCGCGGATGCGCAGGTCTGGCCCCGTATTCAGGAGGCTCTGCTCGAGCCGCAGGAACCCAACCCTACCGTCAGTCAATCAAATCCGCTGATCGAGATGGGCATTACGATTGAACCCGCAGCGGGAACGCCAGTCTCCGACTACCAGGTGCAGATTATGCTGACCACCTCCAACCCGGCGTTTAATCCGAACGCCGAAGTGGCCGCGTCCGCTTCATACACGCCGTCCACCACCTACACCGAGGCGGACATCGACACGACGGCGCTGCCGGCCGGAAACTATTGGGTCATCGCTGATTTATCGGAGGCTTCGGGAGCGCGCATTAAAGCTACTTCTCGCTTGAAGATTCACCGCTCCGCGCAAGCGGTCCGCCGCACCGGTCTCACGAACCGAGCTCAGCCAGCAGCACCCGGCTACGCCAGCGCCGATTGAAGCTTACTGGATCACTTGCACTGTCGGTGTTGCGACCGGCTTGGGGGTTTCGCGGATACGCTCGAAGACTGTTTTGTTGGCGGTCGCGAGCTGGCCGACAGCGGACAGGATCCGATGCGACATTTCGTCGGTCGCTTCCTTGCCGACGCGAAACACCGAGGAGTCTTCGTACACTTCGCCCGGCAATCGATCGGAATAAATGGTGAACGCGACCGACACGGCCGACATCGTGCCCGTCAGCTTGCTGTCGACGCCCGGCAGTCCCGTGAACATGTCCACGCACCACAGATGCACGCCGATGCCGTAGGCGTCGGTGTGATCGACGAGCTTGTACGCGACCGAGTTGCTGACGCTGTCCTTCACGGCGGAGCAGAAGTCGCCGCCGACCGGATCCGAGCAATGGCAGTCGACGAAAACGCTCAGCTTGCTTGCGTCAGCGCCGGCCGCGCGACCTTCGGCGGGAAGGATAAGCAGAACGAGGGCCAGGATTGCGATTGCCGTTGCGATTTTCAGTTTCAAAGTAGGGAGCAGGTTAGCCGAGTCCCGCCGATCCGGGCAAATGCTGCATTTTAAACATCGCGACAGCGCCCCTGCCGCATGATAGAGTTGGACGTTATTCTCAATCAGGGGAGTTCGAAACATTATCCGATGCTACTGAAGATGAAACAGCCGGGGCGAAAACGCCCTCAATCCGCCTGGCGTATCGTTCCCGCTATCGCTGCCGCCGCCCTCGTATGCACCGCCGCCGCATCGCTGCGCGCATGGGCCGACGATCCGAACACGGTCGTAGCCACGGTGGGCGATCACAAGATCAGCGAGAAGGACCTCGACGCGAAGGTCAAGCCGCAGCTCGAGCAGATGCGCGCGATGCTCGAAAAGCGCGTCGACCAGCTGATCGCCGACAAGAGTTTCGACCTCCGCCGCCAGACGCTCGAGTCGATGACCGACGACTACCTGATTCAGCAAGCCGCTCAGCGCGACAAGCTGAGCGTCGATGACTACCTCAAGCAACAGTACACCGGAAAATCAGCCGTGACCGAAGCTGAGGCGCAGAAGTTCTACGATCAGAACAAGGGCTCAGGCACTGCGCCGTTCGCCGCAATCAAACCGCAGCTCATGGAAATGATGAACCGCCAGGCGCTGCTCGAACGCCTGCGCAAGGACGAGCCGGTGAAGATTCTGCTCGAGCCGCAACGCGTCGCGGTCAACAGCACTGGTCATCCGACGCTCGGGCCCAAGGATGCGCCCGTGACGATTGTCGAGTTCACCGATTTCCAGTGCCCGTTCTGCGAGCGGACGCAGGGCACCTTGAACGAATTGCGCACGAAGTACGGCGACAAGATTCGCCTCGTGCACATGGACTTCCCGCTGCCGTTTCATTCGCACGCGCTTGACGCCGCCAAGGCCGCGCGCTGCGCCAACGAGCAGGGCAAGTTCTGGCCCTATCGCGACGCGCTGTTTGCCAATCAGAGCAAGCTGGCGCCCGCCGATCTGAAGACCACCGCCAAGACGCTCGGGCTGAACACGACCGAGTTCGACACGTGTTTTGCCAGCACCAAGTACGACAGCCAGATCAAAGCCGATCAGGCTGCCGGCGAGAAGGTTGGGGTGGACGGAACGCCGGCGTTCTTCATCGACGGCCGGCCGCTGACCGGCGCGCAGCCGACGCCCAAGTTCGAAGAGCTAATCGACGACGAACTGGCAACGGGCGGCGCCAACAAGCAGGCGTCAGCCCAGTAGATTTTACCGGGATGCGAGTATTTCAATCCGGCGCCGGCTCGATGCCGGCGCCGGATTTTTTTCTCTATCGACCTGTTGGAACTGCCGCCCGGAGGCTCCCTTGCCTTCCTTGGTCGTTTAACCCTAAATTCATTCAGTACTGATCAATTTATCCGGGGACTGGCGGGGTTCATCGATTTTATGGCGATTAGCTTTCCTTCGACCGAATATTTCGAGGCGCTCAAGGCGCAGATGGCCGCCAATGAGGAAAAATTCCGGCGGCTCGGGTTTATCGACACCACTTTCGGCGTCAGCGTCGGCGTCAACGGCAAGGCCCGCAATTTCGTGCTCGAGTTCGAGGTTTTCGACCTCAAGAACGTCAGCGAAGTGCCGGCGATCGATCTCAAGAAAGTCGATTTCCAAATCGAGGGCGACTCGAACGTGTGGCGCGAAATGATCGAGAATATCCGGCGCAACGGCGAGGCGGACTCTTCGCACGACATCAACACGCTCGCGCATTTCGGCGAGCGTCTGAAGATTGTTTATGACGATCCCGACGGCCACGACAAACTTTACCGCTTCATGGAATCGATCCAGGAATTTTTCGACCTGTCGAGCAAACTCGAAGTGAGTTTCAACTAAGGCGCGGAGGCGCTGCGACGATGGCATACCTATCGACTACGGATTTCGCCGAGGACAAGGACTTCATCGACAAATGGCTCTACACGATCAGGACCGGCGAGATGGACCTGTCGTGGATGAAGTCGGCGACTGAGAAAATCAGCCCCGAGGAAGCCAATCCGCGCCGCGGACTGACCTATCGCGACCTCAACGTCGGGACCTACGGTTACACCGATATCCCCGAGAAGGTTCGCAACAATCGTTCCTATGCGCCGCGCGGCGCCGAGATTCCCGAAGGCGTGCCCGATGCGCAGCCGTGGGTCTCGCGCAAGAGCGAGCTGTGGGCGTTCAACACCGAGAGCTACTACGAGGAAGCGGTGTCGCGGCAGTGGAACGCGACGACTGACATTCCGTGGGACCGTCTCGACGGCGTCGAGCTGCCCGAAGTGACCGGCAAGGCGCTGTCGCAGCTGATGACGTTCCTGACTGAAGTTGAAATGATCGCGACCGACACGCCGGCGATGTGGCTGCCGCGGCTCAATCCGGATTTTATCGAAGTGCGATCGTTTATCGCGGCGCAGGCGATGGACGAGGCGCGTCACGCCGAGGTCTTCCGCAAACGCGCGCTGACTACAGGCTGGGGCCTGATGCAGGCGAGCCCGATCAACGAGATGGCGCTGAAGCATCTGCGCGACGCCGATTCGTTCAGCGAAATGTCGGTCGCGCTGCACCTGGTCGCGGAGGGCAACGTGCTGACGCTGTTCCGCTTCAGCGAGTACCTGTCACCCACTGACGTCGACAAGAAGATTTTCCGGCTCGTGATGCAGGATGAAGCGCGGCACGTCGGCTACGGCATGCAGCATTTCAAATACGTGCTCGAGCATTTCCCGGAGAAGCGCGAAGTACTGCACGCGCATCTGGACGAAGCCGAAAACATCTCGTTTGCCGGCGCGGCCGCGACCGAGCTGACCGAGGCCTTTATCATCCTGGCCGGCGGCGGACTGAAGAAAGAAAATATCGAGCAAGGCATCCGCGTCACCACGCAGTTCAATCTCAAGCAGATGCAGGAGCATTTCGAGCGCCTCGATAAGTGTGGGATGCCGGAGCGTCGCGAGCGTTCGAAGCTCTACCTTATGTATGAGATGGGACGCGCGGCAGCCGAAAGCGCAGGCATCAAGCTGAACTAGGTCTTTAAAGATCCGTCCCCCTCCCAGCTGTGGGAGGGGCCTCTCAAATCTGGTTCCCCTTCCCGCGCGGGAAGGGGCTAGGGGTTAGGTTCTTGGCATTTTACGCTGACAAGGATTACACGGTTGACGAAACGGTCCTCATGGCCGCGCAAAAGGTCATGGAGGGAAACCTCGGCCTGCACTGGTATGACGCCAAGACCGAGCGCATCAGCGGCCGCCCGTCCGATCCGAAGCGCGGACTGACCTACCAGGATCTCAACGTCGGCACCTACGGCTACACCGACATTCCCGAGGACGTGCGCACGAGCCAGTCGATGGTGTCGCGCGGCAGTGAGAAGGTCGGCAAACTCCCCGACATGGGCTACGTCGTCAATCGCAAGTCAGACGTATGGTCGGACAACGTCGCGGAACT
>JBEKLS010000116.1:0-14150 GCA_050010075.1 Binatus sp. (SeqCode)
TTGTCCTCGGCTTTGAAGGTCGCTTCTTTCGGCGGCCGCACCGACATGAAGCCGCCCGACAATCCCTTGCCGCAGTAGTCATTCGCGTCGCCTTCGAGATAGAGCGCGACCCCCGGCGCGAGCCATGAACCAAAACTCTGGCCGGCCGAACCCTTCAGATGAATCTGAACGGTGTAGGGAGGCAACCCTTCAGCGCCGAAGCGCCGCGAAACCTCCGCCGACAGCATGGTGCTGACAGTGCGGTTCACATTCTTAATCGGCAGATGAATCTCGACCGGCTTGCGCTGCTCGAGCGCGTCCTTCGCCAGCTCGATGATCTGATTGTCGAGTGCAGCGTCAAGCCCATGATCCTGAAGCTCGACGCAGTGCAGCGGCTCCTCCGGCGGAACATCGGGGCGGCGAAGAATATTGGCGAGATCGACGTTGCGCGCTTTCCAATGCGCGATCGCCTCGTTGGCGTCGAGGCATTCGACGTGGCCGACCATTTCGGCGACGGTGCGGAAGCCCAACTGCGCCATGTATTCGCGCAGTTCGTCCGCGATGAACATCATGAAGTTCACGACGTGCTCGGGCTTGCCCGCGAACTTCTCGCGCAGAACAGGGTCCTGCGTCGCGATGCCGACCGGGCAGGTGTTGAGATGGCAGACGCGCATCATGATGCATCCCGAGGCGACCAGCGCAGCGCTCGCGAAACCGAATTCCTCGGCGCCGAGGAGCGCCGCGACCGCGACGTCACGGCCAGTCTTGAGCTGGCCGTCGGTCTCGACGTGAATGCGTCCGCGCAGACCGTTCATCACCAGGGTTTGCTGCGTCTCGGCGAGTCCGAGCTCCCAGGGAATTCCCGCGTGTTTGATCGATTGCAGCGGCGAGGCTCCCGTGCCGCCCTCGTATCCGCTGATCAGTACGACGTCGGCTTTGGCCTTGGCGACTCCGGCCGCGATGGTGCCGACACCGACCTCGGCCACGAGCTTGACGCTGATGCGCGCGCGATTGTTGGAATTCTTCAGATCGTGAATCAGCTGCGCGAGATCCTCGATCGAATAGATGTCGTGATGCGGCGGCGGAGAGATCAGTCCCACGCCCGGCGTCGAGTAGCGAATCTTCGCGATGAAATCATCGACCTTGTGGCCCGGGAGCTGGCCGCCCTCGCCCGGCTTGGCGCCCTGCGCCATCTTGATCTGAA
Organism: Binatus sp. (SeqCode); assembly: GCA_050010075.1. Lineage (GTDB taxonomy): Bacteria > Desulfobacterota > Binatia > Binatales > Binataceae > Binatus. Next base: position 1,184 of record JBEKLS010000116.1, read on the forward strand.
GCTCATCGGCATTAACCAGGTAATGACTGGTGACGCCGAAGCGCGCCGACGCGACCTGCTTGATCGCGCTGCGGCGGAAGTCGCCGTTGGCGTCAGGTATGAAGCGCGCAGGATCCTCGCCGCCCTCGCCGGTGTTGCTCTTGCCGCCGATCCGGTTCATCGCGATGGCGAGATTTTCGTGCGCCTCCTTGCCGATCGAGCCAAACGACATCGCGCCGGTTTTGAAGCGCTTGACGATCTCCGAGGCCGGCTCGACTTCCTCGAGCGGTATCGATGGGCGATCGGAATTGAACTTGAGCAGCGAGCGCAGTGTCGCCAGCGATCGACTCTGCTGATCGACGGCCTTGGTGTATTCCTTGAACAGCCGAAAACTTCCCGAGCGAACGGAATGCTGCAGCCGCGCAATCGTGTTCGGGTTGTAAATGTGGAATTCGCCGGCGCGGCGCCATTGATACTGGCCGCCGACATCGAGATTGCCGTCGAGATTCGCCGCCACCTTGAACGCGTAGGTGTGACGAGCCGCGGTCTCGCGCGCAATCGCGTCGAGGCCGACACCCGCCACTCGCGACGGCGTCCAGGTGAAGTACTTGTCGATCACTTCCGGCGCCAGCCCGATCGCCTCGAAGATTTGCGCGCCGCGATAACTTTGCGTGGTCGAGATGCCCATCTTGGATGCGACTTTCGTGATGCTCTTGCCGACCGCCTTGACGAAGTTGTGAACCGCGGTGTCCTCGTCAATGTCACGCAGCTGCCCGTCACGAATCATGCCGGCCATCGTCGCGTACGCGAGATACGGATTGACAGCGCCCGCCCCGTAGCCGACCAGCAGGCAAAAATGCATCACCTCGCGCGGCTCTCCCGATTCAACCACCAGCCCGGCTCGCGTGCGCGTCCCTTCGCGAATCAGATGATGATGCACCGCTCCGGTTGCAAGCAGCGCGGGGATTGCGGTGTGGGAGGCGTTCACGCCGCGATCCGAAAGCACGATTATCGTGTAGCCGGATTCGATCGCGTCCGACGCGCCTTTACACAACGCGTCGAGCGCGGCGCGCAGACCGGCCTCACCGTCATTCACGCGGTACAGCGTCGAGAGCGTGATCGTCCGCAGACCCTCGACGTTCAGCCGCTTGATCCGTTCCAGTTCTTCGTTGGTGAGAATGGGCTGCTGCAGTTGAAGCTGACGGCAATGACGCGGCGACTCCTCGAACAGATTATCCTCGGCGCCAATTGTCGTCGCGGTCGAGGTCACCAGCTCCTCGCGGATCGGATCGATCGGCGGATTGGTCACCTGCGCGAACAACTGCTTGAAGTAGTTGTAGAGAGGCTGCGATTTGTCCGACAACACCGCCAGCGGTGTGTCGGTACCCATCGAGCCAACCGGCTCCTGCCCGTTGGTCGCCATCGGCGCAAGGATCATTTTGAGATCCTCGATCGTATAGCCGAACGACTGCTGCTGACGGAGCAGCTCGTCGTCTTCGAAACCGTCAATCGGGGGCGATCCGGCCGCCTCGGGAAGAGAATCGAGCTTCACCAGGCCACTCTCGAGCCATTCGCGATACGGCTGCCGCGCCGCCACCGACTCCTTGATCTCTTCGTCCTGCACGATTCGACCGAGCGAGGTATCAATGAGAAACATGCGGCCGGGCTGCAGCCGCCCGTTGTGCGCGACGTTCTCGGGCGCGATTTCCAGAACGCCGGTCTCCGACGCCATCACCACCAGCCCGTCCTTCGTCACCGTGTAGCGCGATGGGCGCAGGCCGTTGCGATCGAGCACCGCGCCAATTCTGATTCCGTCGGTGAAGGCGATCGACGCGGGGCCGTCCCACGGCTCCATCATGCAAGAGTGAAAGTTGTAGAACGCGCGCTTGCTGTCGCTCATCTGCTTGTCGTTCTGCCACGCTTCCGGAACCATCATCATCACTGCATGCGGCAGCGAACGGCCGGTGCGAACCAGCAGCTCGAGACAGTTGTCAAAGGTCGCCGAGTCGCTACCGTTGGGCTCGACGATTGGCAGCAGCTTCTTGATGTCGTCGCCGAACAGCGGCGATGAAAACAGCTTCTCGCGCGCAACCATCCAGTTGATATTGCCGCGCAGCGTGTTGATCTCGCCGTTATGCGACATGAAGCGATACGGATGCGCGCGGTCCCAGCTTGGGAAAGTGTTGGTCGAGAAACGCTGATGGACCATCGCAAGCGCGCTCTTGAACGCGCTGTCGAGCAGGTCGGGGAAGAACTCCGGCAACTGCGTCGAGATCAACTGACCCTTGTAGACGACGGTCAGCGACGAGAGACTGCAGAAATAAAATAGTTCAGGATCGAAGAGGCCGAGCTTCTCCGCTTCGGACGTCGCACGCTTGCGAATCACGTACAACTTGCGCTCGAGCGCCTCGGCGTCGGCCAGGTCGTCGCCGCGCGCGATGAAGACCTGGCGAATTGCGGGCATCCCGCGCCGCGCGATATCGCCGCATGCCGATTCGACCACCGGCACGTCGCGCCATCCGAGCAGCCGCTGCCCTTCCTCGTTGACGATTCGCTCGAACGCGTCCTCGCATTCCTTGCGCTTGACCGCGTCCAGCGGCAGGAACACCTGGCCGACGCCGTATTCCCCTGCGGCCGGCAGTTCAAAGCCGAGCTTGGCCGTTTCGCGCGCGAAAAACTCGTGCGGAATCTGCAGCAGGATTCCAGCGCCATCGCCCGTGCGCGGATCGCATCCGCACGCGCCGCGATGCGTGAGGTTTTTCAGCACCTGCAAGCCTTTGCCCACGATGTCGTGCGAGCGTTCGCCCTTGATGTTGACGACGAAGCCGACGCCGCACGCGTCGTGCTCATGGGCGGGATCGTAGAGGCCCTGTGCTTTTGGAATGCTTCGGTAGTTATGCATCATGACACCCGTCGAGAATCCGGGGGTATAGATTTCGCGGAAGCGTGACGATGGCGCCGGCCGTTGGCCGCCTCGTGCGAGTCGCCGTTGGAATGCACCGAGATCAAACTGCGCTCGGTATGCGTCGACAGCACCACCATCGTCTCCGTTCGCGCCACTCCCTCGATCGAGCGGATCGCACTGATGAGCCGCTCGAGCGACGAAGTATTCTCGGTTTTGATTTTCATCATCAACGTGAACTGGCCGGTGACGTGATGGCACTCGAGCACGTCATCGAACAGGGCGACGGATTCCTCGAACAGCGAATTTGTTTTCGGATGCGAGATCGAAACCCCGATGAACGCGGTGACGTCCTTGCCAAGCCGGGTCGCGTCCACGGTGGCGTGGTAGCCGGTGATAACGCCGCCGTCCTCGAGCTTTTTCACGCGCTCGTTCACGGAAGGCGCTGAAAGCCCGACTTGCTCGCCGAGCTTGACCAGCGGAATCCTGCCGTGTTCCTGCAGCAGAGCGATAATCTGCAGGTCAATAGCATCGAGTTCGGGGGAATCTCCTCCGAATTTCATAAGGTTATCCTCTTTGAGAGACGATGAAGTTAGAAGGAAACCAAAATTGTGTCAAGCGTTTATAAGGATTCGACCAAATCGACTAAGCGTTTGTTCAATTCGATTTAACGAACCCAATGAAATATCGGTGATAATACCTATTTATTGGTAATCTGTAAAGAAAATCAGATGTGAACCGTGCTTACTAAGGAAAATCCGGCATTTTGCCGAAGCCACTAACCGGGCAAAAATCCCGCCTAAAAGCTTCTTAGTACCGGGTGCAGGGCTCACCCCTGCCCAAGGAGGTGCGGAACCCAGGTGGGTTCCGCATTTAATCAAGTGATTTACCCTTCCCCACTCCCCGCGCGCGCTACTCGCCTTTGAAATTTGCGGCGCGTTTTTCGACGAATGATTTCGCGCCTTCGAGATGATCTTTCGACGTCAGCATCAGGTGCTGACCATGGCGCTGGTAGTCGAAAAAGTACGGCAGATTCAAATTCAGCCCGACGCGCAAAGCTTCCTTCGCGAGACGCTGGGCGAGCGGAGCCTGCGCCGCAATTTTTTTCGCGAACGCCGCGGTCGCTTCGCCGAGCTGCGCGTGCGGCACGACTTTGTTCACCATCCCGATGCGCTCGGCTTCGGCGGCGTCGATAATGTCGCCGCTCAATATCAGTTCGTACGCGCGCGCGAGTCCGACGAGTCGCGGCAGCACGAGCAATCCGCCCGCTTCGGGAATCAGACCGCGCCGGATGAAGACTTCGCCGAAGCGCGCCTGGTCGGAACACACGCGCATGTCGCACATCAGTGCGATGTCGCAGCCGTAGCCGACCGCCGCGCCATTGACCGACGCGATAGTCGGCTTCGGATAGGTGACGAGCAAGTCGAGCGCAACGGGACGATGCTCGCGCCATTCCTCGACCAGCTCGCGCTGCGCAGGTTTGGCGTCGCGAAACTCGGGGTTGAGAAAAATTTCCTTGACGTCGTCGCCGGCGCAGAAGGCGCGGCCTGCGCCGGTCAGCACGACGACCCGCACGCTGTCATCGGCCTCGGCGTCATGCAACGCGTCGATCATCTCGTCGTAGGTTTTGATCGTTGCGGCGTTCATCGCATGCGGGCGATTGATCGTGATGGTCGCGACGGCGTCGCGCTTGTCATAGAGAATATCGCTGTATGCCATTGGCTATTGCTCCTCGCGTGAATGCGGCTATGTGAGCTATTTCAAATCGCGGAAAATTTGGCAATGCGGAGAAGCGGCAGGCGCAGCTATGAATGCGGATAGGCGTCGCTGCCCATCTCGAGCGCGTCGAGCCCCGACCATTCCACTTCCACCAGCACGCGGTTGCCGATCGTCCGTTCAATAATCTTGAAGAACAGCATCGACAAGCTGAACACCACGACGATGTTCACCGTAACGCCAATCAACTGCGCGAAAAACTGGCCAAAGTCGCCGTACAGCAGACCGCGCACCGGCCCCGCGACGCCGTTCCATCCGTCGCCGTAAGTGCCGTCAGCCAACAGGCCGAGTGCGAGCGCGCCCCATATTCCGCAGACGCCGTGCACCGCGATCGCACCTACCGGATCGTCGATTCGATAGCGCCGCTCGAGTTCGAGCACCGCCCACACGACCAGCATTCCGGCGACGGTGCCGATCAAAACCGCCGCCGCAGGCGTGACGAATGCGCACGGGGCTGTGATCGCGACCAGCCCGCCCAGCATGCCGTTGCAGGCCATCGCGACGTCGGGCTTGTTATACCGATGCCATAGGTAGAGCAGCGACGAGAGCGCGCCCGCCGCCGAAGCGAGCATCGTGTTCACTGCGATGATCGCGATGCGGGGATCCGATGCGGCCAGGGTTGAGCCGGCGTTGAAGCCGAACCAGCCGAACGCGAGAATCAACGTGCCGCTGATTGCCATCGGCAGATTGTGCCCCGGCAACGCGCCGATTGCGCCGTCGCGACGGAACTTTCCGATGCGCGGTCCCACCATGTAAGCGCCCGCCAATGCTGTCACTCCGCCAGTCATGTGCACGACCGACGATCCGGCGAAGTCGAGATGGCCATGGCCCAGGCCCAGGTTCATGCCGAGCTGCGACAACCAGCCGCCGCCCCAGACCCAGTTCGCGTACAACGGATACAGGAACATCGACATGAACATCCCGTAAATGAAGAACGCTTTGAACTTCCACCGCTCGGCCATCGCGCCGGTTGGGATAGTCGCCGCCGTGTCCATGAACACCAGCGAGAACAGAAACATGCCGAGGCTGGCCGGGTCGCGGCTGACGTTGAGCAGCGCGAACTTGCTGAAGCCGATGATGCCGTACGAATGCTCGCCGATCCTGATCGACAGCTCGTGATGTCCGATCGCGCTCACGCCGAGCGAGGGCCAGTGCGCGACGCCGCCCATCATGAAGGCGTAGCCCGTGAGCCAGAACCCGAGGATGCCGATGGGGTAGATGATGAAGTTCATCGCCATCGTGTTGACCGCGTTCTTGGAGCGCGTGAAGCCGGTCTCCAACATCGCGAACCCGAGCTGCATGAACATGACGAGGAAACCGGCCACCAGCAGCCACGCGAGGTTGAGCGAGTTGTCCAGCGGCGGCGATGACGTGGCGGTCTGCGCGTGCGCCGACGAAAACGAAAGCAGCATCAGCGCGGCGAGCGTGGCTGCCGTCAATCCGAGTTGCGATCGTTTCGGCATCATCTCGTCTGCCCTCGATATGACCGGCGCGGCGTGCTTTGCGTTGCCGGGTAACGGTTTGCGAGCCAGATCAGAAGCAAAAAGGCTCCGATGAGCGACGTGAAGAACATCACGTACCCCAGCCTGCGCCGCATTTGCTGCATCGCCAGGCTGCGTGGATGAAGACGTTCGGCGCGGTTCTGCGGCACCACCTTCGACGGATCGCGCAGGTCCGCCAGCATCTCGGCCGCACTCGCGTAGCGGTCGCGCGGATTGCGCTCGATCGCGTGCAGCACGATCTCTTCGAGATGCGGATCGATATCGTGCTTGAACGCGGATGGCGGCTGCGGATCCTCGGCAGTCTTCGACCGCATCACGTTGTAGACGTTGGGACCCGAGTACGGCAGATGGCCGCCGGTCAGCATCTCGTAGAGAATCGTGCCCAGCGAATAAATGTCGGTGCGAACGTCGCCGCGCCGGCCGCTGACCTGTTCGGGCGCCATGTAGTCGGGCGTGCCGATGGTCGAGGAGAGGCCGGACCACGTCAATCGCCGTGCGGATTCGTCGAGCGCGATTCCGAAGTCCATGACCTTGGTCCGCCCTTCGGCCGTCACCAGGATGTTTTCGGGCTTCAGATCGCGATGCACCACGCCTTCGCCGTGCATATAGACGAGCGTCTCCGCCAGCTGCCGCGTCAAGTCGAGCGCCTTTTCCAGCGGCAGCCCGGGCTCGCGCATCATCGAGCGCAGCGACTCGCCCTCGATGTACTCCATCGCGATGTACATGCGGCTTTTTTTTCTGGGAGTGAGGACCTTGACGATACCGGGATGGTCGAGGCGGCGGCCGACTTCTTCCTCGCGCTGAAAGCGGCCGTAGAAGACCACGTCGCTCTCGAACTGCATGTAGGGGACTTTGATCGCGACAGTCTGGTGACTGATTTGATCGATGGCTTTGAAGATAGACGCCATCCCGCTGCGCGCGATCACCTCGATCAGTTTGTATTGATCGAGGTTTTCACCGACGCTGACCTCGCGCATGTTTCAGACCGTTTTGGAGAAAAGCGGTCTGCGGACCTTAACACCGGCCACGCCCGCTATGGAAGGGGCAACAGGCGTGCAAACGGCTCATCGCCTGAAAAGTCCGCGCAGCCGCTCGCGCCAGCCACCCGTTCTGATCGTATGCCCGGTGTGCGACGTCATTCTGAAAACTGCGCATGTCACGTTGTCCTGCGTACCGCGCTCATTGGCCGTATCTATCAGTTTGCGGCAGGCCGTTTCGGCGTCGACGTCGCGCGTTAGCGATTCCAGTTCTTTGGGTTCGAGCACGTTGTAGAGCCCGTCGCTGCACAGTATGAGGCGATCGCGTTCGAACAGCGGCAATGTGATTCGATCGATCGACGCTATCAGCTCGCGCCCCAGGCTGCGCAGCAGCATTCCGCGCTCGGGATGAGTCTTCGCGCGCTCCGCCGTCATCATGCCCATCCTGACATGCCCCGCGACCATCGTGTGATCCTTGGTTACGACCGAGATTTGGCTGTGCCGAATCAGGTGCAGCCGGCAATCTCCGATATGCACCGCGGAAAGGATGCCCTTGTCGACCACCACCGCGGTCATCGTGGTCGCCATCCGGCACAGCTCGGGCACGGTGAGCGCCTTGTCGTGAATCTCGATGTTGGCCCGCGTGATCGCGCGATACAGCCGCTTGGCTGCACCCCACGCCGGCGGGCTCTCACGGTAAGCCTGGAGCGTTACGTCGATCGCCATCCGGCTTGCGATCTCGCCGCCTTCGTAGCCGCCGACTCCGTCGGCCACCGCGAACACGACGCAGTCAGGGCTCTCGATGAAGTGCCCGCAGCAGTCTTCATTGTCAGGACGCTTCGTGCCGACATCAGACAACAGCGCCAGCTCGAAAGCCTGCTCCACCGAAGCAGGAGTGGAGAGCGACGAATCCATTTGTAGTGCGTTACCCAGATTAATTTGCCCGAATTGCGAAGTTGTCGGAACGGCCAAGGGGCGGGCCGCGATCGCTCGCGGCTCGCCCCAGGGATTATTCGCCATGCCGCGCCTTGGATTAAGCCGGCTTGGTTACGAGAATCGTTTCTTTGCCTTTCTTCCTCGAGTTACGGACGAAATAAATCGCGCCGTAAACTCCCCAAATCACCGAGATTCCAACCGCCATCAACGGTTCCTTGACGCTGCCGAGTCCTTCGATTGGGCCGATGATGTAGAACGCCATGCAGCCAAAGTTCGCAATCGCACCGAAGACCGGTATCACCATGTGCTTGATGCCGCTGAATTCGTGATGCTCGCGGAAGGCCACGATGGCAACGATGTTGGTCAGTCCGTACAGCGCGAAAGTGCCGAAGTTTGAGACCAGCGTCACAAGTGCAAGGCCGTTAGGCAGAGCCGACAGCGATGCGTTGTTGTTCATTCCGATCGAGTACCACAAGTTATGCGGAAGCGTGGCGATCGTCTTGTCATCCGGGGCAGCCGAGCCGGCGAAAAAGTACAGTGCAGCGTACGCGCCGAGGACCGCCGAAATCGCGGCGAGCGTCCAGATCGCCCGATGGGGCGTCAGGTTGTCGCCGTGCAGCAGACCGAAGTGCTCCGGCACTTCGGCGTCGCGGCCCATCGCGTAGGTCACGCGGGCACCGGTGTTGATGCAGCTCAATGTCGTTCCGATCAGAGCAAGGAAGACCGTCAGCGCTTCCAACAACATGAAAGCCTGGCCGTGGCCGCCCAACAGCGCATTGCCAAGGATCACCAGCATGTCGCCGATCGGCGCCGCCGATCCTTTGGCGTCAGCGAGGCTGTATGCGCTCGACATGAAATAGTTGGCCGCGAAGTATTCGATCAGGTAGCAGAACAAGCACTGGATAGTGAGCGACAGGAGCACCGCGCGAGGGATATCCTTCTTGGGATTAAGCGCCTCTTCACCCAGCGAGGTGACTGATTCGAAACCGACGAGCAGCAGGATTGCGATCGTCGCCTGAAGCATCATCCAGTTGAAGCTGTGCGGAAGTATTACTGACCACCCGGTCGGATGAGCCGGCGTGTCTCCGGCTAGTGAATAGTGCAGCACCTTGGAGGTCCCGTCGAGCGCCATGCCCGTCGAGCCCTCGGGATGACCCAAGCGGTAAGCAATCGCGAGCGCGGAGAAGAACAGCAGAGCAATGATTTGGATCGCGTTGATCGCGATGTTGACGTTGGTCGATCCGTTGACGCCCTGGAATGCGATCCAGGCGACCGCAAATGAGAAAATGACCGCGATCAACGCCATGAATACCGGACCGGGTACGCCCGCGTTCATCATTGAAGGCGCTACGCTTCCCACGATGTAGCCGATCATAACTCCCATGGTCGCGACCATCACGCCTGGATAGACCCAGTAGTAAAGGTGTGACGCCCAACCGATGGTGAATTTCGCGATGCGCGCAAAGCGATAGGCTTTGGTCTTGCCGAGGAATGCCTGCTCAGCAAAAAGATACGAACTGCCCGCACCTGGATAGAGTTTGGCCAGTTCCGAGTACGAGATCGCCGTCGCATATGCGAGCATCAGGGCGGCGAAGATGCCGGCCCACATTGCAAGGCCAGACGGGTACGCATACCCAGCCTGGACGACGAACGTGATCCACAGGAAGGCTCCTGGGGCGATGAGCGCCATGGCGTTGACCGTGACTCCGGTCAGGCCAAGGGTCGGCACCATCTTTGTTTGTTCTTCAGCCATTTTGCCTCCTTCGATTCACGGCGGAGGTGGTTTGTCCGCCGCGCGCACGCGTTGACTCCCGTTACGGGCGGGAGCACAGGTGGCAAAAGCATGAAAAGTGCCATTGCAAATCCGAATGTATCTCGATGAAAAATGCAAGCTGACTGCCTAAATGACAGGCAGCCGCCTGCCGTGCAGTCATCATCGCCGCGGAGAGTCGTTCGCGACGCGACTTTTCAGTTAACGCTCAGTTACCGAGTGACTCGAACTGCCAATTTGCGAGTCGATACACCAGCCCGAGCGATTTCAGCTTCATCCCGACGGACCCCGACGTTGCCGCAGCTGCTTCAACTCTAGTAACCGCGCCGGCCACGATGGGATTGCCGGAAGTCGGGTCGAACACCCGCAACTCGATTTCATCCGTCTCGGGCAGGCTCTCGAACAAGCTTGAGATCGCGGCGTCGACGTCCTCGAGGCATTGTTGCGCGAACCTCTGCGCAGCCTCCTCGGGCGCAATGCCTTGATCCCACGGATGAATGTCCCGCGCCTGCCATTCGACCTCGAGCCGACTGCGGATGCTCCTGAGCGGGAGCCCGTCGTTGCGAACTCCCGCCCGACAATTGACCTCGAGCGCTCCGATCACTTTGCGCCGAAGCCGTTGCTGAAGCAGAGACCTTAAGAATTTTTTCGCTGCATTTATCACAACCCAAACCCGTATTCGCCGAAATTTTGCTGGCGAATGATTCAAGATTCGATCCAAGCCTGGCGACCTCGGTATGTACTCGGACCGGCCCCGAGTCGGTGGCTGATTCCGACTGAGGCCGGCCCGTTCCATCCATTCGCAAGTAAGACTCCCGTAAAGTCTTCATGCTTTGGTCACCATCGATCAGGTCCTAAGCTACCTTCTTGGCCTTGGGCGATCTTGCCAGCGTGCGCCTGCCGATTGGTACGTCGTCGATGGTCTTCGGGCAGCCGTCGTCGCCATTGACGACGTACTCCGGGTACGCCGGGAAGCCGTGCTCGTGCAGATCGAGCCCTTCGATTTCTCCTTCGGTCGGGATGCGCAGTCTAAAGGCCCACTTCACGCCGTACATGAGGGCCATCGAGGATACGAACGTGGCGATGGTCATCGAGAAGCTGCCGATGGCCTGCGCCTTCAAAACACCGAAGCCGCCGCCATAGAAGAGACCGGTGACCACGCTGCTTGTGTCAGCGCCTGTCGCAGTAGGCGCTCCATATTTGCCCGCGGCGAACAAACCAAGGGACAGCGTGCCCCAGATTCCCGCGATCATATGCACCGGGACGGCGCCGATCGGATCGTCGATGCGCAGGTATTCAAGCAAGTCGATGCCCCAGACCACGACGATGCCGGCGCCGATTCCGAGCAGGAACGCGCCTTCGGGATCGACCCAGTAGCAGGGGCAGGTGATCGCAACGAGCCCGGCCAGGAATCCGTTAACCGTCAGTGCGAGATCCCACTTCTGTCCTTTGATGTATGAATAGAAGAGCGAGGTCAGGCCCGCCGAGCATGCGGCGATCGTCGTGTTGAACGAGACGCGGCCGATGCCTTGCGCGTCCATTGCCGACAGCGTGCTGCCCGGATTGAATCCATACCATCCGAACCACAGGATAAGACCGCCGGTCGCGCCAATGATCAGGTCGTGCGGCTTCATCGGCTGCCCGCCGTCGCGCTTGAAGACGCGGCCGAGCCGAGGTCCGAGCGCGATTGCACCCGCCAGCGAGACAGTTCCGCCGATGGTATGCACCACGGTCGATCCCGCGAAGTCGTGAAAGTTCACCGGGTTCAGGTTGGCCAGCCATCCGTCCGGACCCCATGCCCAGTGTCCGATGATCGGATAGATGAAGCCCGTCACGCCGACGCTGTAGAGCAGGTCGCCGATGAAATCGCAGCGGCCAATCATCGCGCCCGAGGTAACCGTCGAGCAGGTGTCCGCGAACGCATACTGGAACACCCAGTACGCGAGCAGCGGCACGCCGGTGGTGCCGTAAGTGGGTGCCAGGTTATGCAGCATGAAGCCGGTGGTGCCGATCCACGGCGTTCCCGGGCAGAACATGAAGGCGAATCCCCACAGCCAGAAGGTCACGCCGCAGATGCAGGTGTCCGCGATTCCTTCGACCAGGATGTTGACCGTCTCACGCGAGCGGGCGAACCCCGACTCAAGCATGACGAAGCCGACCTGCATGCAGAAAACGAGGTACGCAGCGACCAGCGTCCAGACCGTGTTGATCGCGTTGATATGCGGCGGTGGCAGCGCCGGCGCCGTGTCGGCGTATGCAGAGGCGGGCAGATACCATTTCGATATCAGCAAGAGGACGAGCCCCAGCCCGACCATCTTGCCGGCCATCAAGACACCCGCGTTGCGGCGAACCATCGGGTCTCGCCAGCTTTCGCGGATTCTCTCCCACAATCCCGTTGCTCCTGAGTACATCGATCGTCTCCCTCCAAGGTTGATTTTATGTGGCGTTGGCCTTGCGCCTCCGCGCGCGCGACGGACGCGCTGATTCGCTTCGTCTTGGAGCAAGACGTATGCCTCGGCGCAAAAAATCCCGAGTCCATCCAACGATGAATCAAGCTCTAGACCCTTCGATGGAACAACCGATCCACCATAGGTTTCAAAATTTCGATTAACTGAGAGTTATCGATGCGCGCGCGACAAATCGCAGCGACATGACGATGCCGCAACAAACGGCAATGCCCGTTGTTTGCACATCACCTGGACTAAATCTGGTCAGCGATTACGATCGAGTACTGCGACCATTCCCGTCTTGATCGCGTAATGCGTCAGCTCGAGACGGTCGCGCACGGCAAGCTTCTGAAAAATATTGTTGAGATGAGTTTTGACGGTGCTTTCGGTTATCGCGAGCCGTTCGGCAACTTCGATATTCCTCAGGCCCGAGGCAACGTAGCGGACAATTTCGGATTCGCGCGGCGTCAGGTCTTTGCCGCTCGAGCTTTCTTGTCGCGCAAATTCGGTTTGCACTGTCGGCGGCATCCACACCAAACCATCCGCGACCGATCGCACCGCCATCATCAAGGTCTCGATCGCGAATCGTTTCTGCACTACGCCCTTGGCGCCGAGCCGCAGTGCTCTGACTCCATTTTCAGCGCTTTCGCTCGCGGTCAGCACGATCACATTGGTCA
>JBEKLS010000117.1:0-13979 GCA_050010075.1 Binatus sp. (SeqCode)
GCGTTCACGACGGCGATCACTGCGCGGCGGGCGTCGGGGTCGGGAATCTCGGCGCAGGCGCGCTCGACGACGATTCTGCAGGCGGTGCGCGAGGACGCCAGCGGCGCGGAGTTCATCACGCCCGGCTATGTCTATCCGCTGCGCGCGCGCGACGGCGGAGTGCTGGTGCGCACGGGTCAGACCGAAGGCGCGGTCGATCTCGCGCGGCTGGCGGGGCTCAAGCCCGCGGGCGTTATCTGCGAGATCCTCAAGGAAGACGGCACGATGGCGCGGCGCGACGACCTGGTCGAGTTCGCGAAAGAGCATGGGCTCAAGATTGTCACGGTCGCGGACATTATCGAGTACCGCCTGCGCAACGAGACAATGGTGCAGAAGATCGCCGAGGCGAAGCTGCCGACAGCGTTCGGCGAGTTCAGCGCGATCGTCTATCGTAACCTGGTCGATTACACGGAACACCTGGTGCTGGTGATGGGCAAGGTGGATCCGAAGAAGCCGATCCTGGTACGGGCGCATCGCGAATACTTGCCCGGCGACGTCTTCGGCTACTCGGTTCGCAACACGCGCGACCTGCTGCGATCCGCGATGGAACGCATCGCGGCGGCGGGCGAAGGCGTTTTGCTGTATCTCAAGCGCGAGTCCAACGCGCTGGCGTCGGATTTCGACGGTGGACGCCCGGCGCGGCGCGCGACTACGCGGGCCAACACGCCGGAGGCCGATTTCCGCGATTACGGAATCGGCGCGCAGATTCTGCGCGACGTGGGTGTGCGCAAGATGATCATCATGTCGGACGCGACGCCGCGCCTGGCAAATCTGCCCGGCTACGGCCTCGAGATCGTGGGCTCGGTCCCGCTTTCGACCAACGGCAAGCATCTCGGCACCGCGAAATAGATGTACACTGCGCAGGAACCACGGCGCCGAGCGCGTGGTTTAGTTCTCGGTATCATGACACGCAATCCCCGAATCTTTTCGCGCGGCACACTGCTGGCCGGAATTTTCCTGGCCGTTTCTCTGCTCGCGGCGGCGCCTGCGCACGCGATCAAGGCAGATGAACTCGTAAAAATCACGTCGGCCACCATCGATCCGCCGCTGAAGGCAGGCGGCGCCAGCACGCTCGAAGTCGGCGCGCAGGTGGTCGAGGGATGGCATATCAATTCGGACAAGCCGTTCAGCGACGATTACATCCCGACCAAGCTCGAGGTCAGCGGCCCGGTCAGCGTGACTGCCGGTGCGATCAAGTACCCAACGGCGCAGACGATGACGCTGGAAGTCGCGACCGCGGACAAGATTTCGGTGTTCGGCGGCGATATCAAGTTTGAAGTACCTCTCAAGGCGGCCGCCGACTTCGCGCCGAAGCCGGGCGACGCGCTCAAGGTCACGATCGATTACCAGGGATGCAACAACAACGAATGCCTGCGGCCAGCTTCCGTCAGTACGACGATCGCGCTGGCGGCTCCAGGAGCAGCCGCGGGCGCGATCGAGGGAATTGCGACCGGCGGTGGGAAGAATGCCGGCGGCGGTGGCGGCAGCGATGATCCCAGCGGCGCGCTCGAGCACATCTTTCTCAATCACGGATGGTTTCTCGGCTTCCTCGCAGTATTCCTTGGCGGCCTCGCGCTGAATCTGACGCCATGCGTCTATCCGCTCATCGGCGTGACGATCGCCTACTTCGGCAACCAGGGCGGCGGCCCGCGCCGCGTGATGTACCTCGCGATGGTTTTCGTGCTGGGAATCGCGCTGATGTTCTCCGCGGTGGGAGTCGCGGTCGCGATGTCGGGAGGACTCTTCGGCGCTGCGATGCAGAATCCGTTCGTGCTCGTCGCGTTGTCGATGATGCTGCTGACGCTGGCGGCGTCGAGCTTCGGCTTCTTCGTCCTGCAACCGCCGAATTGGATGCTGCAGCGTGCGGGCGCTGCCCACCCCGGCTACGCGGGAGCGCTGCTGATGGGACTCGGGATGGGGGTGGTAGCCGCGCCATGCATCGGGCCGATCGTCCTCGGCCTCCTGTTGATGGTTGAGAAGAGCGGCAGCGCCCTTTTCGGCTTCGCGCTTTTCTTCACGCTGGCGCTGGGGCTTGGCGTTCCGTACATCGGACTCGCGATGGCGGCCGGGCATATCCGGCGATTGCCGCGCTCAGGTGAATGGCTGACGTGGATCGAGCACTTGTTCGGCTTCGTGCTGGTCGGACTGGCGCTCTATTTTCTCGATCCAGTGGTGCCGAACAACCTGATGACGCGAATCCTGCCCTACTACGCCGCCGGCGCGGGGATTTATCTCGGTTTCATTTCGCGCGAGGGCCGCAGCTGGCGCCCGTTCCTGGTGATGAGATCCGCGATCGGCGTCGCGGCGCTGGCCGCACTCGCGTTCCTGCTCTATCCGCGGCAGGCGCCGGAGAAACTCCGCTTCGAGCCGTTCACCACCGAACTGCTGGCGTCAGCGACCATCGATCGCAAGCCGGTGCTGATAGATTTCAGTGCCGACTGGTGTATCCCATGCCGAGAGATGGAACATTCGACCTTTATCGATCCATCCGTCGTCAACGAGGCCAAGCGCTTCGTCGCGATGAAGGCGAATCTGACAGCGCAGGACAAGAAAACCGAAGAGCTGACCAGCAAGTACGAAATCCAGGGCGTGCCGACGACGATGCTGATCGATTCGACGGGCAAAGTGCTACAGCGCAAAGTAGGCTACATCGGACCGCAAGAGATGCTCGCGGATTTACGGCAGGTCGACTGAAGAGCGGAATTGAAGGCGGGGCTGCGCGCCCCGCATTTGATTCTGCTTCACATTCCATCTCCGCTCTCGTACATTCGCGGGTATGAGGTTTAGCCATGGCTGCGAATGACGGATTCGTGCGCGAGATTTTCGCGATGGTGAAAGAGCGGCGATCGTTCGGGCGTCATCCGATTTGGCATCGAATCGCCGACGGCAAAGTCTCGCAGGCGGGGCTCTGCAACTTCGCAACGCAGTTTTTTCTGCAGGTGCGTGAGTTTCCGCGAGCGTTGAGCGCGCTGCATTCGCGATGCTTCAACGCCGAGGAGCGGATGAAGCTCGCGGAGAGCCTGTATGAAGAGGAGACCGGGAAGATTTCCGGCAGCGCACCGCATCCGGAGTTGTTCATCCGGCTTGGACTAGGGCTGGGGATGAGCCGCGAAGACATGATCCATGGGAAAGCATTTCCGTCGACGGCGGCGCTGATCGATTGGTTCGAGCTCTCGACCAAGGATCGGTCGTTCGCGGAGGGAATCGGCGCGATCAATCTCGCGGCGGAGGGCCAGGTGCCGGGCAACTTCGCGCCGTTCGCGCGCGCGCTCGAGAAACATTACGGGCTTTCGCGCGAGCAAGTCTCATTCTTTGACGTGCATGAAATCGCCGATCGCGATCACAGCGACGTCGGCGACAACATTCTGAGTCACACGCCGATGAGCGAGATCGAGCGCGCAAAGGTGTGGGCTGCGGTCGAGCGATCGCTCGAAATGTGGTGGCAATTCTTCGACGGAATTGAGCGCGCCTGCGAGTGATCAACTGCCGACGATTCAGGTCATTTTTAAACGGCGCCTGTTTGCAGATTTTTTGCTAAAATGCCGTTCTGTTGCAGACCCTGGCGCAGTTTAATAAAACGCTCATAATTCGTCGTCTCAACTGGGCACAAATCGCGCGGACTGGATGCTTTTCTATCCACAAGGGGTATTGTCAAATATCGTTTGATTCTTAAATCGAGCGACCTGCTGTTCCTTTACTTTATTGCCCCAGACGAATACAATTTTGTCGGGTGGTGGTGAGGCGGAAAGGTAGTCCAGCGCTCGTTCTTTTCTATGGCAAACAAACAATCTTCCGACGGTTATGGCGCCGAGTCCATCAAGGTTCTCGAAGGACTCGAAGCGGTTCGCAAACGCCCTGGTATGTACATCGGCGACACTGCCGAGCGGGGCTTGCATCACCTCGTCACCGAGATCGTCGACAACTCGGTTGACGAAGCGCTGGCCGGTCACTGCACCGAGATCAACGTCGTAGTCCTGAGCGACGATCGGATCTCGGTCGAGGACAACGGCCGTGGAATTCCGGTCGACATGCATCCGACGGAAAAGCGATCGGCGCTGGAAGTCGTGCATACGGTGCTGCACGCGGGCGGCAAGTTCGAGAAGAGCGCGTACAAGGTTTCGGGCGGACTTCATGGGGTCGGCGCGTCGGTGGTCAACGCGCTTAGCGACGAGTTCGAAGTCGAAGTTCATAAGAACGGCAAGATTTATTTTCAGCGCTACGAGCGCGGAATTCCGAAGACCAAGGTTGAAGAACGGGGCAAGACCGACAGCAAGGGCACCAAGACCACCTTCACGCCCGACTCGAAGATTTTCCCCGAGGTGAAGTTCAAGTACGAAATTATCGCGCGCTACCTGCGCGAGATGGCGTACCTCAATGCGGGCCTGCGGATCAGGCTGCGCGACGAGCGAATCAACAAGGCGGAAGAATTCCACTACGAGGGCGGGATCGCCGAATACGTCGCGACACTGAGCAAGAGCAACGAAGCGCTTCATGACGTGATTTTCTTCAAGGGCGTGCGCGATGGCGTCGACGTCGAGGTCGCGCTGCAATGGACCGACGCGATCCACGAGGTGATTTTCACCTACGCCAACAATATTCATACGGCGGAAGGCGGCACGCACCTGTCGGGACTCAAATCGGCGCTGACGCGTACCATCAATAACTACGCGACCAAGAACAGCCTCTTCAAAAATAAAGATATGCGGCTGGAAGGCGACGACACGCGCGAGGGTCTCGCGGCAATCGTCAGCATCAAGATCGGAGAGCCGCAGTTCGAAGGCCAGACCAAGACCAAGCTCGGCAACTCCGAGGTCGAAGGAATAGTTTCGGGGCTGGTGAACGAGAAGCTCGGCGAATTCCTCGAGAAGACGCCGCCCGTCGCGAAGAAGATAGTCGCACGCGCGGTCGAGGCCGCGACGGCGCGCGAGGCCGCGCGCAAAGCCAAGGAGCTCGTGCGGCGCAAGGGCGCGCTCGATTCGGGCTCGCTGCCGGGCAAGCTCGCGGACTGCCAGGAACGTGACCCGGCGCTCAGCGAGTTGTACCTGGTCGAGGGCGCGTCGGCAGGTGGCACCGCGAAAGAGGGCCGCGATCGCAAGACGCAGGCAATCCTGCCGCTGCGCGGAAAGATATTGAACGTCGAGCGCGCGCGCATCGACAAGATGCTGTCCTCGCAGGAGCTGCGCATCCTAATCACGGCGCTCGGGATGGGAATCGGCAACGACAAGGACTTGGGCAAGCTGCGCTATCATACGATCGTTATCATGACCGACGCGGACGTTGACGGCTCGCATATCCGGACCCTGTTGCTGACGTTCTTTTTCCGCCAGTTTATCGAGATCATCGAGAACGGCTATCTGTACGTCGCGCAGCCACCGCTGTTCCGCGCCAAGAAGGGCAAGACCGAGCGCTATCTCAAGGACGAGCCGGCGCTGGAAGACTATTTGACCGACCTTGGCGCAGAGGCGGTGACGTTCGAGTCGGGCAAGGGCAAGGATGCGCGCGAATACAAGGGCGCGGCGTTGAAAACAATCGTACGCAAGGCGTTGTACTTCGAGAAGATGTTCGAAGCGCTGGAGCGGCGATCGAAGGAGCGCTCGATCATCGCATCGCTCGGCAAGCTGGCGGCCGACAAGACGATCAACGACGATAGTTTCGAATCCGAGAAAGCGGCCAAGCAGATGGCCGAGGCGATTCGCAAGGATTCGAAGAACGACAACCTGGTTTACAAGCTCGAGGCCGACGGCGAAGCGCATTGGCGCGCGGTCTTCAGCCATTCGCAAAACGGGGCGACGCCGCCAACGGTGGTCGATCTGACGCTGTTGCATAGCGGGGAGCTGCGCGAGATTCGCAAGCTCGGTCCGGAGCTCGACGCGATCAAGGCGCCGCTCAAGCTGAAGATTGGCGAAGGCGAATCGACAGTCGAGACGCTCAAGGCGGTGGCGGAGGGCGTGCTCGCGGCGGGGCAAAAGGGCGTCGACATCCAGCGCTACAAGGGGCTGGGCGAGATGAATCCGGGGCAGCTGTGGGAGACCACGATGAACCCGGAGACGCGCGCGATGCTGCGGGTGCAGATTTCGTCGCGCGAGGAGGCCGAGGAAATCTTCGGCACCTTGATGGGTGACGTGGTCGAGCCGCGGCGGCAGTTTATCGAAGAGCATGCACTCGAAGTCCGCAATCTCGACATCTGACGAGCCGCAACTTTGATGCGCGAGCGTAACGCGTCGCATGTCATCGAGAGAGTCCTTGCACGAAGAAATCCGCATCATGGCGACGAACTGCGCTGTGTGCGAGCGTGATGCGCGCGACGCGGAACAGGACCTGGGCGTATCGCTCGACCTCGACGGCATCGCGCACCCGGAGGACGCCTTCGCGTACGACCTGTTGCCGCATCGGCGCGAATTCCATCGCGAGAAACTGCTGCGGAAAATTCAGGATTGGGCGGCGCTGCAACCGCAATGCGGCTAGCTGAAATTGAAAATGCGCGAGCGTTCGGAACTCGCGGGGGTCTCGAATTAAATGGCTGAAACCAACGGCAACGAACCGCATCGCAACGAACCCGCGCTGCTGAATATCGAAGACGACATGCGCCAGTCCTACCTGGACTACGCGATGTCGGTGAATATCGGGCGCGCGCTGCCGCAGATTCGCGACGGCCTCAAGCCCGTGCATCGCCGCATCCTGTACGCGATGTTCCGCACCGGGCTGCTGTCGAACCGCCGCTATACCAAGTGTGCTGCCGTCGTTGGCGAGGTGCTCGCGCGCTACCATCCGCACGGCGACATGGCGGTTTACGATTCGCTGGTGCGCATGGCGCAGCCGTTCAGCCTGCGCTACCTGCTGATCGATGGCCAGGGAAATTTTGGATCCGTCGACGGCGATCCTCCCGCCGCGTATCGCTACACCGAATGTAAGTTGACGCGGCTGGCCGAGCGGATGCTCGCCGACATCGACAAGGATACGGTCGACTTCGTTCCCAACTTCGACGGCTCGCACATGGAGCCCGACATATTGCCGGCGCAATTTCCGAACCTGCTCGTCAACGGCTCGGACGGCATCGCGGTCGGAATGGCGACCAACATTCCGCCGCACAATCTCGGCGAGGTTTGCGACGCGCTGCTGGCGCTCATCAACAAGCCCGACATCACGCATGAGGAAATCCTCGACATAATACCCGGGCCGGATTTTCCGACCGGCGGGCAGTTGCTCGGACGCCAGGCGATTCGCCAGGCTTACCTCACCGGACGCGGCACGCTCACCATGCGGGCTCTGGCAGCCATCGAGACCGACAAGCGCAGTTCACGCGCCTCGATCATCATTCGCGAGATTCCATACCAGGTGAACAAGGCGCGCATGATCGAGCGGATGGCCGAGCTGGTCAACGACAAGCGCATCGAAGGCATCAGCGACATCCGCGACGAGTCGGATCGCGACGGCATGCGCGTCGTCATCGAACTCAAGCGCGACGCCGAGCCGCGCATCGTGCTCAACCAGCTCTACAAGCTGACCCAGATGCAGCAGGGTTACGGCATCATCCTGCTCGGCATCCACGAGGGCCGGCCCAAGGAGATGACGCTGCTGCAGATGCTCGTCGCGTTCCTCGAGCATCGCAAGATTGTCCTGACACGGCGCACTCGCTTCGAGTTGAAGGAAGCCGAGGCGCGCCTCCACATCCTCGACGGCCTGCTGGTTGCGCTCAAAAATCTGGACGCGGTGATCAGTCTCATCCGCAAGTCGAAGGATGCTGAGACGGCGCGCAGCGGCCTGATGAAGCAATTCGGCCTCTCGCAGTTGCAGGCTCAGGCGATCCTGGACCTCACGCTCCGCCGGCTCACTTCGCTCGAGCGCGAGAAAATCGAAACCGAGCACAAGGAGACCGTCGCTCTTATCGCGCGCTACAAGAAAATTCTCGCCGACGAGAAAGAATTGTTGAAGCTGATCGCGGGCGAGCTCGACGAAATAAAAAAAGAATTCGCCGATCCGCGCCGCACCCAGATCATCGAAGCCGAAGGCGAGTTCTCGGTCGAAGATCTGATTGTCGAAGAGGATCAACTCGTCACCGTCACCCACGGCGGCTACATCAAGCGCACCCCGCTCTCGCTTTATCGCACGCAAAAACGCGGCGGCCGCGGCAAGATTGGCGCGACCACTACTGAAGAGGACTTCGTCGAGCATCTCGAGCGCGTCTCGACCCACGACCGCCTGATGTTTTTCACCAGCGCCGGCAAGGTTTACGAGCTCAAGGCCTATGAACTCCCCGAGGGCGGGCGCGCCGCCAAGGGACGCTCGATCGCCAACCTGCTGAGCCTCGCCAACGACGAGACGCTCTCGGCATTTATCCCCGTGCCGCGCGAGACCGCCGGCAAGTTCGTCTTTTTCGCGACCACCCGCGGCCGGGTGAAGAAAACTGCGCTCGACGAATACGAAAATATTCGCTCGAATGGAATCATCGCGATCAATCTCGAAGACGGCGACACCCTCGTCGACGTGCGTATCACCGATGGCAATCAGCAGATCGTGCTGTCAACGCGCGAAGGCCAAGCGATTCGCTTCAAGGAAGAGGAAGCGCGCCCGATGGGTCGCGCAACCGGCGGCGTCGTCGGCATGGAACTCGAATCGCAGCCGGTCAAGGAAGGCAAAACCGTCACGCTGGTCGAGGACGAAATCGTTTCGATGTGCACCGTGCGCGACGACGAAACCCTCCTCACCGTTTCGGAACTCGGCTACGGCAAGCGCACGCCCGCGTCTGACTACCGGCTGACGCATCGCGGCGGCAAAGGCGTCATCACGATGAACGTCACCGACAAGACCGGCAAAGTGATCAGCGTCCGGCAGGTCGGCATCGATGACCAGGTGATGCTGATAACCGACGGCGGCAAGGTGATTCGCCTGGCGGTTAAGGGAGTGCGCATCACCGGCCGCAACGCGCAGGGCGTGCACATGGTGCGGCTCGAGGGCGCCGAGCGCGTCCGCGCGGTGGCGGGCATGGCGGAACGCGACGATGACGAAGTCAATGGCAATGGATCCAATGGTAACGGCGACGCAGAGGTTCCTGAAGAATAGCTAATCGACTAGCTAATGAAGTGGCTATCTTATAATAGTCACTGACTATGCGTTCGCACTCGGCCGCGATGATACTGTACTATACCATCGCGTCAGATTCGCCTGTTCCGGCTGAATCCGAATGGCTACTGTGTGCGCGAAATCGATCATGCACAGTGTAGTAATGTCCGCGATTGAGTATTTGTCGCCCGCGACGAACTCTCGATTCTGCAGCTCCGAATCCAGCCATGCAAAGCGCTCGATTGCCGCGCGCTTCTGAATCTCGCCGAGCTCCGGTATCCGCCACCCGCGTCCCTTCGAGACCTCGCTCAGATGGGACCATACCTGTCCCACCGGCGCGAAGATTTCGAGCTCGATTCTCCGATTCCACATCTCGACCAGCGCCTTCTCGCGCGCGCCGACGCCGAACAGCGGCGGCTCCGGCTGGATTTCCTCAAAGTACCGGCAGATCGCGACGCTCTCCGAAAGACAACTGCCGTCGTCGAACTCGAGAATCGGCAGCGAGCCGAGCGGGTTTTTCTGGTAAAACTCCGGCGTCCGATTTGCATTGCGCATGATATCGACTTGCACGAGCTCGACGTCGATCCCCTTCTCCGCGAGGAAGATCCTCACTCGCCGCGGACTCGGCGCAAGCGAGAAGTCGTACATCTTCATGATGCTTCGGCGGGCGGCTCTCCGGCTCCAGTTCCTTCTGAACTGTAAGAATTGTCGGCAGCCGTGAGTGCGCGGCCTCGCGCGATCTCGAATCCCATCGAGCCCAGGATTTCTTCGAGCGCGTTCAGCGCCAGCATCACGTTTTCGCGCCGCGAACCTTCGCCCATCAGGCCGACGCGCCAGATCTTTCCTTTGAGCGGTCCGAGGCCGGCCGCGATTTCAATGTTGAACAACCGTAGCAGCTCCGCGCGCACCTTAACGTCGTCGATTCCCGCCGGCACCGCGATCGTCGTGAGCTGCGGCAACCTGTGCCCTTCCTGTGCCGCGAGCTGCAGACCCATCGCGCGCACTCCGGCCTGGAAGGCGGCCGCGTTGATACGATGCCGGCGCCATCGCGCTTCCAACCCTTCCTCGACCACGATCCGCAGCGCCTCGTAGAGCGCATAGTTCATCGTAATCGGCGCGGTGTGATGGTACAGCCGGTCCGGCCCCCAGTACTGCTCGATCAACGCGACGTCGAAGTACCACGAGCGGCATTTCGTCTTGCGCTTGCGCACCGATTCCATCGCACGCTCGCTGAACGTCACCGGCGACAGGCCCGGCGGCGCGCCGATTCCCTTCTGCGTGCAGCTGTAGCACGCGTCGATTTTCCACCCGTCAATCTCGACCGGCACGCATCCGAGCGACGTCACCGCGTCGATCGCGATCATCGCGCCGTGACGATGAGCCAGCTCGGCGATTTCCTCGATCGGCTGATGTATCCCGGTCGAAGTCTCGGCATGAACCACCGCGACCAGCTTGGGATTTTTCGCCGACTTCAACGCCGCCGCGATTTGCGCCGGCTCGACGATCGTTCCCCACTCCGCCTCGACTTTGTGAACCTTGGCGCCGAGTCGCGATGCGACCTCCGCCATCCGCGCGCCGAACGCGCCGTTGACGCCCACCACCACTTCGTCGCCGTCTTCGATAAGATTCGCCAGTACGGTTTCCATCCCGGCCGATCCAGTCCCGGAGACGGGAAACGTGATCTCATTTTCCGTGCGGAACACGATGCGCAGCAGCCGTTTGATGTTCTCCATCACCTTGAGAAAATCTGGATCGAGATGGCCGACGACCGGCGACGCCATCGCTTTCATCACGCGCGGATTTACGTTCGACGGTCCCGGACCGAGCAGAATCCGCGCCGCCGGCCTCAGTTCTGGAAATGAATCGGCCACCTGTGTTTCTCCTTCCGAGATTCCGGGCTGAAATCGAACCTTGCTATTATGACCGGCAAGGATCAACCGCAAAAGCACTGGTCGTGGTAGAGTGCTGCGAAGGTTAAACGCGTCGTCGCAATAACAATGAGTAGCATCGACCGCAAACTTCTCGACGAACTTCGCGAAATTCTCGGCGCCGACGGGATCGTCTCGCGCACCACCGAGCTGAAAGTTTACGAGTGCGACGGATGGACCGTCGAAAAAAGCGCGCCTGACGTGCTGTTGCTCCCGCGCTCGACTGCGCAGTTAAGCTCGATCCTTGCCGCGCTCGATCGCCGCGGTATTGCTTTCGTTCCGCGCGGTGCGGGCACCGGCCTTTCGGGCGGATGCCTTCCGCTGAACGCACCCGCGATGATTTGCACGTCGAAGATGAACCGGATCGTCGAAATCGATCTCGAAAATCGGCGCGTCGTGGCCGAAAGCGGCGTGGTCAACCTGCATGTCACCAACGCCGTCAAGTCGAAAGGATATTTCTACGCACCCGATCCTTCGTCGCAGGTCGCGTGCACGATCGGCGGCAACATCGCCGAGAATTCCGGCGGTCCGCATACTCTGAAATACGGAGTGACTACCAATCACGTGCTCGCGGTCGAGCTGGTTCTGCCCGGCGGCGAAATCGTCGAGCTCGGCGGGCCAACCGAGGAGCGATGCGGCTACGATTTGGTGGGTGCCGTCGTCGGCGCGGAGGGCACCGCGGGAATCGTCACGCGCGCCACGCTCAAGCTGATGCGCGAGCCCGAAAATCATCGCACGCTGCTGGCCACTTTTCCCGATGCTGATACAGCGACTCATGCCGTTTCGATGATAATCGCGTCGGGTATCGTGCCGGCCGCCCTCGAAATGATGGACCAGCTGATCATTCGCGCCGTCGAGGAAGCGTTTCATGTCGGCCTGCCACTCGACGCGGGTGCGGTGCTCATCATCGAGCTCGAGGGACTCGAGGCCGGCCTGACTGCTTATGCCGACGAGGTCACGAAGACTGTCAGCGCGTCCGGCGCCTCGAGCGTCAGACTCGCGCGCGACGAAGCGGAGCGCGCGCTGTTGTGGAAAGCGCGCAAACGCGCTTTCGGAGCCGTCGGGCGCCTCGCGCCAAACTACGCGACTCAGGACGGCGTCGTTCCGCGAACCTGCCTGCCGCGAATTCTGCGCGTCATCGCCGACGTCAGCCGTCGCTACGACTTGCGCATCGGCAATGTCTTCCACGCCGGCGACGGCAATCTGCATCCGATCGTCCTTTACGACGAGCGCGAACCAGATCAAGTTCGCCGCGCGATCGACGCCGGGCGCGAAATCCTGAAGGCCTGCATCGAGATGGGCGGCAGCCTCACCGGCGAGCATGGGATCGGCGTCGAGAAAATCGGCGAGATGCCGCTGATGTTCTCGCCGGACGATCTTCGGGTCATGACCGAACTGCGCCACGTATTCGATCCAATGGAACGATCAAATCCCGGCAAGGTGATCCCGCAGCCCGGCGCCTGTGTCGAGGTAGCCGCGCCGCGCCGCCAGGTACCGATCTAACGGGTAGCGTGGCTGCGATTACATCTTCAAATCTTGCGAACCGACTGGACGCGCTCGTCGGTGCCGGTCGCGTTCGCGAGCCAATCGCTTCTGAGGCACGCGCTGCGAATACCATCGTCGAGCCCGCTTCGGTCGGAGAGATTTGCGAGATCGTCCGCATGTGCGAAGCGGATCGAATCGCGCTGGTCCCCGTCGGCGCAGCGCGTACTCTCGCAGCGATTCGGCAAACACCGGTCGCACTGGGCGTCTCGATGGCGCGACTCGCGCGAATCGTCGCCTACGAACCCGACGACATGACAATCGTCGCGGAAGCTGGAATCACCGTTGGCCAACTGAATGCCGCGATGACTTCGGCGCACCAGCGCCTTCCCGTCGATCCGTGCAATCCTGAATTGACAACTCTAGGTTCGCTCATCGGCGCTGCACACGCTGGACCGCTTCGCCTTTCCGAGGGTACCTCGCGCGACCTGCTGATTGGAATTCGCTTCGTCGGTCACGGCGGTAATCTCGTTCACGGTGGCGGCCGCGTGGTCAAAAACGTCGCCGGTTATGATTTGATGAAACTGATGGGCGGCTCGTTCGGAACACTTGGAATAGTGACTGAGGCGACGTTCAAAGTGCGTCCAATTCCGCCTGCGTACTGTCTGGCGGTCGTTCCTTTTGCGCTCGCAAACGAAGCGTTTGCCGCCGCATATATACTCAATGATGTACTGCCACTGAGTAATCTCGAAATACTCAGTCCCGCGCTCGCAATGCGCTTCAATTCGACGAATCAATTTCTAGTGCTGGCAGGTTTCTCTGGAAGTCCGCTGGAGATCCGCTATCAGGCCGAGCGTATTCGCGATC
This sequence comes from Binatus sp. (SeqCode), assembly GCA_050010075.1. Classification (GTDB taxonomy): domain Bacteria; phylum Desulfobacterota; class Binatia; order Binatales; family Binataceae; genus Binatus. The sequence continues at coordinate 13,377 of JBEKLS010000117.1, forward strand.
TGCTCATCGCGCGCGGCGAAATTCTTGACGGCGAGGCAGCGCTAAAGAGTTACGAACTCCTTCGCGACATTAATTTTCACTCGGTTCCGTTATCCGCACAGATTGCGGTTCCGCCTGCACACCTCGCTACCATACTTGAGAATTGCGGTGCCGAATTTCGTGCACACGCGGGCTCCGGCGTCGCACAGCTCGTCACTGCCGATCAACCCTCAGCGGAAGCCGCGGCCACGACCGTCGCGCGATGGCGTGAAGCTGCGCGCTCGGTGCGCGGCAATCTTCGATTGATCGCAGCCGCGCCTGCCGTTCGCGACTCGCTCGAATTCTTCGACACGCCCAACGGCGGCGCGCTCGCTCTAATGCGCCGGCTCAAAGCTGCATTCGACCCGGCCGGAGTCTTCAACCCCGGATGCTTCGTCGGAGGAATCTGATGGGCGAAACCTCCGTCCCGTCATCGAGTCCGGTTCGCGACGTCTGCGATTACGATCTGCTGTTCGACTGTGTTCATTGCGGGCTCTGCGCCGAGGCCTGTCCGACCTACATCGTAACGCGATGTGAGATGGACTCACCGCGGGGCCGCATCTATCTGATGAAGTCGCTCGCCGA
>JBEKLS010000118.1:0-17948 GCA_050010075.1 Binatus sp. (SeqCode)
GATCCTCGAGCGCACTGGTGCGCTCACGATGCGCGAATCGAAGGATCAGTTCCTCGATTCGATGGACCTCGAGCGCGAACGCGGCATCACGATCAAGGCGCGCTCGGTCCGGCTCAACTACACGGCTAAAGATGGCAAGGGCTACGTCCTCAACCTGATCGACACTCCCGGACACGTCGATTTCGCCTACGAAGTTTCGCGCAGCCTCGCCGCGTGCGAGGGCGCGCTGCTGGTCGTCGATGCAAGCCAGGGGGTCGAGGCGCAAACGCTCGCCAACGTCTATCTCGCGCTCGATCACGGGCTCGAAATCATTCCCGTGATCAACAAAATCGATCTGCCCGGCGCCGATATCGAGCGCACCAAGCAGCAGATCGAGGAAATCATCGGGCTCGACGCCTCCGACGCGATTCTCACGAGCGCCAAGGAAGGCGTCGGCATCGAGGAAGTCCTCGAAGCCATCGTCAAACGAATTCCCGCGCCCAAGCCAACGGACGAGAGCGCCGTCCGAGCGCTCATCTTCGACAGCTGGTACGACGTGTACGAAGGCGTGATCGGATTGGTGCGCGTCTTCGGCGGCGAGCTGCGCATCGGCATGAAAGTTCGCCTGATGGGCACCGACAAGCTTGGCGAGGTGATGCGCCTGGGACATTTCACGCCGCATGAACGGCGCGCCGAAGAGCTCGGGCCGGGCGAGGTCGGCTTCGTCGTCGCGGGAATCAAGACCGTCGCGGACATGCGGGTGGGCGACACGATTACCGACGCGGACAATCCCGCGGTCGCGCCGCTGCCGGGCTTCAAGGAGTTGAAGCCGATGGTCTTCGCGGGACTGTACCCGACCGAGGCGAATCAATACGGCGCGCTACGCGATGCGATCGAGAAGCTGCGCCTCAATGACGCGAGCCTCATCTGCGAGCCCGAGACCTCGCAGGCGCTGGGCTTCGGCTTTCGCGCCGGCTTCCTGGGCCTGCTGCACATGGAGATCGCGCAGGAGCGCCTCGAACGCGAATTCGGCATCAGCTTGATCGTCACCGCGCCGACGGTCGCCTACCAGGTGCGCACCATTTCGGGCGAGCTGACGACGGTGGACAATCCCGCGCATCTGCCCGACGAGAACACGATCGAGGCTATCGAGGAGCCGTTCATTCTCACGTCTATTCACATGCCCGAGGAATATCTCGGCGCCGTGATGAAGCTATGCGAGGACCGGCGCGGCCTCCAGCGCGATTTGCGCTTCCTCGGCGAGAAGCGCGTCATCCTGCACTACGAGCTGCCGCTGGCCGAAATCGTCTTCGACTTCTACGACCGGCTGAAATCGGTAAGCCGCGGCTACGCGTCGCTCGACTACGAGTTTCTGGACTTCAGGGCCGGGCCTCTGGTTAAATTGGATATACGGATTAATGGCGAGGTGGTGGACGCGCTTTCGATTATCGTGCATCGCGACAAGTCCTACGAACGGGGCCGGGCGTTGTGCGAAAAGATGCGCGAACTGATACCACGCCAGATGTTCGAAGTCGCGATTCAAGCCGCGATCGGCGCCAAGATTATCGCGCGCGAATCCGTCAAGGCGCTGCGCAAGAACGTCACCGCCAAGTGCTACGGCGGCGACATCACGCGAAAACGCAAGCTGCTCGAGAAGCAAAAGGAAGGCAAGAAGCGGATGAAGCAGGTCGGACGCGTCGAGATTCCGCAAGAGGCTTTCCTGGCCCTGCTCAAGGTCGGGGAGTAGGGCAATCGTGGCCGAACCAGCACGCACCATTCCCAAAGCACGGCCGCAACAGGCTCGCGAGAGCGCACTCGAAGCGCCCGCGCAGAAATCCGTCGCGCGCGAATACGGCGAGGCGATGGTCATCGCGCTCCTGCTCGCGATCTTCATCCGCACATTTTTCATCCAGGCGTATAAGATTCCGTCGGGATCGATGGAACCGACGCTGCTCATCGGCGACCATATCCTCGTCAACAAGATCATCTTTGGCCTGCGAATGCCCGACTCGATTTTCGGACTCGAAGTTCCCGGCCTCCCGCTCGGCCAGTATGTTTTCCATCTCGAGCCGGTCCATCGCGGCGACGTCGTAGTGTTCGTCTTCCCCCCCGATCGCACCAAGGATTTCATCAAGCGCGTAATCGGCGTCGCCGGCGACACGATCGCGGTGAAGAACGGCGTCGTCTGGCTCAACGGCGCGCCGATGGACGACCCGCACCGGCATTGGGAAGTAGCAGCCTCGGACAGGTCGCCGGTCTCGCCGCGCGACAACTTCGGGCCCGTCACGGTGCCGCCGGGCAAGCTGTTCATGATGGGTGACAATCGCGATCGCAGCTACGACAGCCGCTTCTGGGGCTTCGTCGATCTGAACGACGTCGAGGGCCGCGCGACGATCATCTACCTGCCGTGGAACGAGGAGAAGGCCGACGACGCGTCGGCGCTGAGCCAGCTCTTTCTTTGGTTCGAGTACATCAGGTGGGATAGAGTCGGTATGCTCGTGCACTAACGCCGAGCGGGAGCGTCAGGTGGCGGACGAAGCGGTGAACAGGATTGGCGCGATGCTCGAAGAGCTGGGCGCGCGATTCGATCTGGTGGTCGAGGCGGTCTCGGGTTTCGGCGGCCGGCTCGACACGCTGCGCGACGAGATCTTCGGACAGTTCGCGGAAGTTGGCGGCCAGATTAGATTCCTTTCGGAGCAGATTGCCGAGAATCGGCGAGGTATCGTCGGCACGCGTGCCGACCTCGGCGCCGAGATCGTGCGGATCGGCGAGGCGCTCGGCAAGGCGCGGGTCGAGTTTCGCGACGAACTGGTCGCCGCCGAGAAGGGACTGCGCGGTGAGTTTGTCGCGCGCGCCACTGAGTTCCGCGAAGAAGCCGCGCGCGCGGTGGCCTCCACCGGCAAGCAGGCGACGGAGTCGGGCGGCGAGACAACCAAGATTCTCAAGCGTGAAATCGCCGCGTCAGCCGAGGCGGCGGCGAAAAAGCTCGCCGTCGAGCTCAAGCAAACGAGCAAATCGCTGGCAAATCTCGCGCACAAGTTCGACCGCTTCGACGATCGAATCACGGTCCAGACCCGCGACCAGGATCAACGGCTAAGAAAGCTCGAACGCAAACGCGGCGCATAAGTCTCGAGTCCCGCAGCGATCAGGGTTGACGCACCTCGATCGCGATCATAAATTCTAACTACCTTTAAAACGCTACTGAGATAGCGAAAAGGTACGACAATGAAATTTTATATTCTCGGACCCGGCTGTTTTCGCAGTCGGGATTTTTTTTGGGTGTCGCGATGAGCGCGGCGCCCAACGTCGTGCTCGACGCTGCGCAGGTCGGGCGATCGCTCAAGCGGATCGCGATGGAAATCGCCGAGCGCAACGGCGGCGCCGACAACGTCGTGCTCGTCGGCATCGTGCGCCGCGGCGCTACCCTCGCCGAGCGAATCGCCGTCGAGTTGCGCGCCAACGGCAAACGCGAAGTCCCGGTCGGCACGCTGGACATCTCGTCCTACCGCGACGACGGCAAGGGCCTGCCCGGCGATCCGAGGCTGCTCGGCCGCGACATCCCGTTTTCGCTCGACGCCAAGCGCGTCGTGCTGATTGACGACGTGCTGTACACGGGGCGAACCGTGCGCGCGGCGCTCGACGCTATCTCGGACCTCGGCCGCGCCGAGTCGGTTCAGCTCGCGGTGCTGGTCGATCGCGGACAGCGCGAGATTCCGATTCGCGCCGACTACGTTGGCAAAAACATCCAGGCCCCGCACGGCCAGCGCGTTTACGTACGGCTCACCGAGATCGACGGCGCCGACGCGGTCGTGATCGGCAACGGACACACAAAGTGAGGTCGAACATCCGCGCTCACAGCGAGATGAATGCTGCAGTGTCACGCCTGGCAAAATTCGACGTCGTTTCGATCGAGGATCTCGAGACCTCGGACATCGAACGCGTGTTTGCGCTCGCCGACGGCTTTGCCGCCCAGCTCGAACGCGGTGAACAGATCACGACAGCCGCCGGATTGATCATGGCGACGCTCTTTTACGAGCCTTCGACGCGCACGCGCCTCAGTTTCGAATCCTCGATGCATCGTCTTGGCGGCGCCGTGATCAGTTCGGCCGATATGCAAGCGAGCTCCGCCGCCAAGGGCGAGAGCCTTGCCGATACGGTGCGCGTCGTCGCCGGCTATGCTGACCTCATCGTACTGCGCCATCCGCATGACGGCGCCGCGCGCGTGGCCGCCGAGTATGCGCCATGCCCGGTGCTCAACGCCGGCGACGGCAGCCGCGAGCATCCCACGCAAACGCTCTGCGACCTCTACATCCTGCGCAAGAAGAAGGGCCACCTGAAGGGACTCACGGTCGCGCTATGCGGCGATCTGAAATTTGGCCGCACGGTTCATTCGCTGATCTACGCGCTCGCACGTTTCGGCGCGAATATCGTCGCCTTCTCTACTGTCACGATGGATGAGCTGAAGTCGCTGGCGGGCGGCCTCGACGCGCTCTACCTGACTCCCAACGCGCCGCATCAGATGGCGCTCTTCACGGCGGACGCGGCGATTCGAACGATTCCCGCGGCCGAGCCTCCTGCCAACCTCGACGCGTTCTACGTCACGCGCCTGCAGAAGGAGCGCATGTCGGGCAAGGAGGCGGGCGCGGGCGAGTACGTCCGCTTCGACGCGCGCGCGCTGCGCACCAGCCGCACGCAGGAAGCCGTCGTGATGCACCCGCTGCCGCGCACCAGCGAACTGGCATACGAGCTGGACGCAGACCCGCGTGCCGTTTATTTCGAGCAGGCCGCCGCCGGCGTGCCGGTGCGGATGGCGCTGATCGCATGGCTGATGGAGAGAGGCGCGACCGCCGTCGTCAGCTCACGATCCGACGCAGAACCGATTCGCTTCAAGGCGGAGCTGCCGCCCCGATGCGCCAATCTGAATTGCATCACGCGATTCGAAGGCGCCTATCTCGCGCCGCGATTCATGCTCGGACGGAGCATTGACCCCAATGTCCTGGCGCTGAAATGCGACTACTGCGAGCGCGAAGTGAAGATTGAATACGTCGGCCACGCGCGATCGCATCGCTACTACCGCTTCGACGAAAATCTCAAAGGCTACGTCCGGCAATGGATCGAGGAAGGATCGCTGGCCGTCTTCGACAGCGTCAAGCAGGCCGAAGAAGCGGGCTACGAACCCTACAAGCGCGGCCCGCAACGAGAAGTGATGAACGAAGAGGAGATCGTTCGCGCGATCGAGTCGCTCGCCGACCAGGTGATTGCCGACGTCACGGACATGTCGGGCGTGTCGATCGTGGGCGTCGTCAGCCGTGGCGCGATGCTCGCGCTTCGGCTACGCGATCTGATCGGGTCGAAGACGCGAGTCCTGCCGCCGTGCGCCGCGCTCGACGTGTACAAACCCGACGACGCATTGCGATCGATCGACGGCGCCGAGAATTTTGAAGTCGAGGACCGCACCATCATTCTCGTCGACGACGTAATTAACAGCGGATGGACCGTGCAACGCGCGATGGCGACGATCTGGCTGCGCGGGCGTCCCGCTGAAGTCAAACTCGCAGTGTTGATCGATCGCGGGCATCGCGCCGTGCCGATTCGGCCGAACTACGTCGGCAAGAATATTCCGACCGCGCGCACCGAGCGCGTGCAGGTCCGGCTTGCGGCGGGCGCCCCCGATCCGAAAGCCAAGTCGCACGATCGCGTAATGATCTACTCGATCGTCGAACCGCGGAAAGAACCGGAGGCGGAGAGTTGAACTCGATCCTGCTCAAAGGAGGACGAGTCATCGATCCCGCGAGCGCGCTCGACGGCGCGTACGACGTGCTCGTGCGCGACGGCGAGATTGCGGCGGTGGAACGCGCAAGCACTCGGATGAATCCGGCCGACGTAACCGTCGTCGACGCGAGTGGGTGGTGGATTGTGCCCGGTTTGATCGATCCTCACGTACATTTGCGCGACCCCGGCTTTCCTGAAAAGGAAACCATCCTGACGGGCTTGCGCGCCGCGGCAGCGGGCGGCTTCACGGCCGTCGCCGCGATGGCGAACACCTCGCCCGTCAACGACAGCCCTGCCACAACGCGCTATATGCTCGACCGCGCCAGGCAGGCGCACTCGGCGCGGCTGGTGCCGGTTTCCGCAGTCACGCATGGACTCGGCGGCGTCGAGCCGGTGAATTTCGCCGCGATGGTTGATGCGGGCGCAAGGTTGTTTTCCGATGACGGCATTCCGATCGACGATGCGATGATCCTGTCGCGCACTCTGGACGAAATGAAACGGCTCGGTTACGCCGTTTCGCTGCACGAAGAAGACCGCGCGCTGTCATGCGAGGGAGCATTGAACGCCGGCGCGGTGTCAAAACGCCTCGGCGTCAGCGGGTATCCGGATTCCGCGGAGTCGCAGCGCGTGCGCCGGGATCTCGCGCTTGCGATCGGTTCAGGCGCGCCGGTGCATGTTGCGCACGTCTCCACCGCCGAGTCGCTCGAATTAATTCGCGCCGCGCGACGGCATGGCGCGCAAGTGACGTGCGAGGTTACGCCGCATCATTTCACGCTGGCCGACGGCGCCGCGCTTACCTGGGGTCCCAACGCCAAGATGAATCCTCCGCTGCGCAATCGCGAAGATGTCGAGGCGTTGCGGGCGGCGATTGGCGACGGGACGATCGACATGATCGCGACCGATCACGCGCCGCACGATCCGAAGTCGAAGCGAATGGATCAGCTCGGAGCGTATTTCGGGCCGGGGCAGGAGGCTGCGCATCTCGAGCGCGACGCGGCGGAGATATTCGCGCATGCGGCGAATGGTGTCGTCGGTCTCGAGACGTCGCTTGGACTCGCGCTCGACCTGGTGCATCGATCGTTGCTTCAACCTGCGCGATTGGTTGAGATGATGTCGCAAAATCCTGCGGCCTTGCTGCGGCTCGAAGCGGGGACGCTGGCGGAGGGCGCGATCGCCGACATCACGGTGATCGATCCCAATCTCGAATGGACCGTGGCGCCCGAAAAATTCCTGTCAAAGAGCCGTAACACTCCGTTCGCGGGGATGCGGCTGAAGGGTAGGGCTGTCCTGACTATCATCGCCGGCGAAATCGTTTACGACGGGAGGAAAGCGTAGCGGATCGATGAGCAAGGGACGCGAAGCGATACTCGCGCTGGCCGATGGGCGAATTTTCCGCGGCCGCGCATTCGGCGCGATCGGCGAAGCCGTCGGCGAAGCCGTGTTCAACACCGCGATGACCGGCTACCAGGAAGTGCTGACCGACCCGTCGTACAAGGGCCAGCTCGTCTGCATGACGTATCCGGAAATCGGCAACGTCGGAATCAACGCGGAGGACGCGGAGTCGCGGCGCGTGTATGTCGAGGGTTTCATCGTCAAGGAATACTGGGAGCGGCCGTCGAACTGGCGCTCGGAAATGCCGCTCGGGAAGTACCTTGAAGACGCGGGCGTCGTGGGCATCGAGGGCATCGATACGCGCGCTCTGGTCCGCCATCTGCGCACGCGCGGCGCGCAGGAAGCGGTGATATCGAGCGTCGATCTCGATCCTGATTCGTTGGTGCGCAAGGCCAAGGCGTCGCCCGGATTAATCGGCCGCGATCTTGTGCAGGAGGTTACCTCCGCCGAGCCATACGATTGGGACTTCGGCGATTGGAAGTTGGGCAGCGGTCACGTTCGCGCCAGCCATGAAGCGACGCGTGACGCCCCTACGATTGTCGCGGTCGACTATGGCATCAAGCTGAACATTCTGCGCCGGCTGGTGGCGACCGGCTTTCGCGTCAAGGTAATTCCGGCGACATCGACCGCGGAGCAGATACTCGCACACAACCCGGACGGCGTTTTTCTGTCGAACGGACCCGGCGATCCCGCTGCGCTGCCGTACGCTTACAGAGCCATCGCGGGCGTTCTGGGCAAGAAGCCGATATTCGGCATCTGCCTCGGGCACCAACTGCTCGGGCTGGCGCTCGGCGGCAAGACCTACAAGCTCGACTTCGGCCATCATGGCGCCAACCACCCGGTGATGGATCTGCGCACGCGGCGCGTCGAGATCACCTCGCAAAACCACGGCTTCGCAGTCAACGACGACTCGTTGAAGGGGCGCGCGATACTTTCGCATCTGAATCTGAACGACAACACGGTCGAGGGCTTGCAGGGAACGGGGGTGCCTTTTTTTTCCGTGCAGTATCATCCCGAAGCCTCGCCGGGGCCGCATGACTCGAGTTACCTGTTCGCGCGCTTCAAAAAACTGGTCGAGACGTTCCCGCGCTATGGCGCGGAGGCGCTCGAGCGAATCATCGCCGCCGAGGCGTCGGCGCAACAGCAGATTCTATAGGTTGGGATTTCCAAGTTGCCGCTTCGTAAAGATCTGAAATCTGTTTTGCTGATTGGCTCCGGGCCTATCGTTATCGGGCAGGCGTGCGAGTTCGACTATTCGGGCACGCAGGCGGTCAAAGCGCTGCGCGAAGAAGGGCTGCGGCTGATCCTCGTCAATTCGAATCCCGCGACGATCATGACCGATCCGGAGCTGGCCGATCGCACATATGTAGAGCCGATGACGGTGGCCGTACTAACCAAGATCATCGAGCGCGAGCGGCCCGACGCGCTACTGCCGACGGTTGGCGGGCAGACCGCGCTCAACCTGGCGATCGAGCTGGCGGAGGCGGGCGTCCTCGATCGATACAATTGCGAACTGATAGGCGCGAAGCTCGACGCGATCAAAAAGGCTGAGGATCGCGAGCTGTTCAAGAACGCGATGGTGAAGATTGGGCTCGAAGTACCGCGTTCGGCGATTGCCCATTCGATGGCGGACGCCGAGCGGGTGCTGGACGAGCTGGGGATTCCGCTCATCATCAGGCCGTCGCGAACGCTCGGCGGGACGGGCGGTTCGATCGCGCGCGAGCTGAGCGACTATCGCGCCAAAGTGGCGTACGGCCTCGAACAGTCGCCCAGTCACGAAGTGCTTATCGAGCAATCGGTCGAGGGCTGGAAGGAATTTGAGCTCGAGGTGATGCGCGACACGGCCGACAACGTCGTGATCATCTGCTCGATCGAGAATCTCGATCCGATGGGCGTGCATACCGGCGATTCGATAACCGTCGCGCCCGCGCAAACCCTCACTGACAAGGAATACCAGCTCATGCGCGACGCCGCGATTCGGATCATCCGCGAAATCGGCGTCGACACGGGCGGCTCCAATATCCAGTTTGCGATCGAGCCGAGTACTGGCCGGATGGTGGTGATCGAGATGAACCCGCGCGTGTCGCGCAGCTCGGCGCTGGCGTCGAAGGCGACCGGCTTTCCGATAGCCAAGATCGCGGCGCGGCTGGCGGTCGGCTACCGGCTCGACGAGATTCCAAACGACATCACGCGCATGACGCCGTCATGCTTCGAGCCGACTATCGATTACGTGGTGACCAAACTTCCGCGCTTCACCTTCGAGAAGTTTCGCGGTGCGGTCGACGAGCTGGGACCCCAGATGAAGTCGGTCGGCGAAGCGATGGCGATAGGGCGGACTTTTAAGGAGTCGCTGCAGAAAGCGCTGCGTTCGCTTGAAATCGGCTCGCATGGACTCGAGAGCGGGCTTTCAGAGCCGTCGAGCGCGCAGACGGCGCAGATCCGCGCGCAGGTTAAGATGGCCAGCAGCCATCGACTGTACCATCTCGCTGACGCGCTGCGGCTCGGATTAACGCGCGCGGAAGTTTACGACTTGAGCAAGATCGATCCATGGTTTATCGACGCGGTGGCGGAGCTGGTAGCCGAAGAAAAACGCGTCGCGAAGGAGCCGCTCAGCACAGCATACTTCCGTGAGTTCAAGCCGATGGGATTTTCGGATCGGCGAATCGCGGACCTGCGCGGAATCGAAGAAGCTGCCGTCGCCTCGGCGCGGCGCGATGCGGGAGTGACGCCGGTTTTCAAATCGGTGGATACCTGCGGCGCGGAATTCGAGGCGTTCACGCCCTACCTCTACTCGACCTACGAAGGCGAAGATGAGGCGCCGCCGACCGCACGCAAGAAAGTGATCATTCTCGGCGGCGGCCCGAACCGGATCGGGCAGGGTATCGAGTTCGACTACTGCTGCGTGCACGCGAGCATGGCGCTCAAGGACGCGGGCTTCGAAACGATCATGGTGAACTGCAATCCCGAAACCGTGTCGACCGACTACGACATCTCGGATCGCCTGTACTTCGAGCCGTTGACGTTCGAGGACGTAATGGCCATTGCGGAACGCGAGCGGCCGGTTGGCGTGATCGTGCAGTTCGGCGGGCAGACCCCGCTCAAGCTGGCGGTGCCGCTGGCGCGCGCGGGCGTGCCGATCCTGGGGACGACTCCCGACGCGATCGATCGCGCCGAAGATCGCGAACGATTCAACGCGATGGTTACGCGGCTCGGATTGCGACAGCCCGAGGGGGTGCTGGCGCGCGGGCTCGACGACGCAGTGGCCGGTGCGGCAAAGGTCGGCTACCCGGTGCTCATCAGGCCGTCGTACGTGTTGGGCGGACGCGCGATGGAGGTGATTCCGAACGAAGAGGAGCTGCGCCGATACGTCACGCAGGCTCTGCAAGCCTCCGAGCGCCATCCGCTCCTGATCGATCGCTACCTGCAGGGCGCGATCGAAGTCGACGTCGACGCTATCTCCGACGGCGAGACCGTGGTCGTCGGCGGAATAATGGAGCACGTCGAGCACGCGGGAATCCATTCGGGCGACAGTGCGTGCGCGTTGCCGCCGACGACCCTGAGCTCATCGCTGCAGCAGGAATTGATCAGACAGACCAAAATGCTGGCGCGCGAGCTCGGCGTGGTTGGGCTGATCAATATTCAGTACGCGATTTACAAGGGCGAGGTTTTTATCCTCGAAGTTAATCCGCGCGCGTCACGCACAATTCCGTTCGTCAGCAAGGCGATTGGCGTGCCGCTGGCGAAGTACGCGGCGCTGGTGATGGCGGGAAAGAAGCTCGGCGAACTCGGCTTCACGGCTGAACGCGTGCCGTCGCATGTCGCGGTGAAGGAGTCGGTGTTTCCCTTCGGGCGATTTCCGGGCGTCGACACGATTCTTGGGCCCGAGATGAAATCGACCGGCGAGGTAATGGGCATCGACAAGACATTCGCGATGGCGTTTGCCAAGGCGGAGCTCGCGGCGTCGTCGAATCTGCCCGATGCGGGGCTGGTGTTTATCAGCGTGCGCGATGAGGACAAGCAATACCTCGAACCGATAGTGCGTGGTCTGGTCACGATGGGATTCAATTTGATCGCGACGCGCGGAACCGCCAAACACATTCGGGACCTCGGCCTCGACTGCGAGGACGTCAACAAGGTGCTGGAGGGCAGTCCGCATATCGTTGATGCGATGAAAGCGGGGCGGGTTGCGATGGTAGTAAACACGCCGGACGCCGGCGGCACCAAGGATTCGTTCTCGATTCGGCGCACCGCGCTCGAACTTCGGCTGCCTTATTTCACGACGATGGCGGGAGCGAAGGCCGCGGTCGAAGGAATTTTTGCACTGAAGCATGAGACCTTCGAAGTCCATGCGCTGCAGGACTATCACCAGGGATAGCGGCGCTGGCGATGCGCCCGGAACCCTCACCTAACCTCTCCGGTAAAATAACGGGCGAGAGACCGGAAAATGGCCTCGTTGCTTCTATGGCTGGGATCGGGCCTAAGCGGGCGATGGCTCTGGAAGCTCGCGGCATCGTTACTGCTGCCGATCTTATTTTTCATCTTCCAGTGCGCTACCAGGATTGGCGGGAGAGAACGCCTGCCGACGATCTGCGCGTTGGCAAGATGGTCGTCATAGAAGGCGACCTTGGCAAGATAACCGAGCGGCCGATGCGCGGTTCGCGATGGCGGCGGCTGGCGTCGGGATGGCTCGACGTGCAGGCCAAAAAGATTCGCGTCGTGTGGTTCAACTTGCCGGCCTACATGCGCGGCTATTTGCCGGGCGGCGAGCGCGTGTTGGTGCGCGGCCGAGTCGCGGCGGGCGCTGACGGCGGAATCGAAATCGTGCAGCCGGAGGTGCATCCCCTGTCGCAGGGCGAGCCGAAAGGGATTCGGCCGGTTTACCGCCTCCCGTCGATAGTCGGCCAGCGTTTGTTCGCGAGCCTGGTGGAGCGCGCGCTGCGTCAAGTCGGCGACTCGATTCGCGGGGCGATTCCCGACGAAATTCGCGGCGACGTGCCGTCGGTTGGCGACGCGCTGCGCTATCTTCACGATCCGGCGCCGGATGCCGCCTTCGATGCGTTGGCGCACGGCGAATCGCCTGGTCATCGCGCGCTCGCATTCGACGAGCTGTTTGCTTTCGAGCTTGCGCTTTCGATTGAACGCATGCGCAGCGCGCGCCGCGCCGGAGTGGCGCTCGATGGCTCCCGAAGCCTGAGCGCCAGGATGATAGATGGGCTGCCGTTCGGGTTGACGGGATCGCAAGCGCGCGCGATCGAAGAGATCGGCGCCGATCTCGCGCGGCCAAACCAGATGAACCGGATGCTGATGGGCGATGTCGGCAGCGGCAAGACGCTGGTTGCGTTCTGGGCCATGATTCGCGCGATAGAATGCGGGCATCAGGCTGCGCTGATGGCGCCGACGGAACTGCTCGCCGAGCAGCATTACGCGGGATTCGCGCGTTTGTGCGGCAGCCTCAAGCTCAAGAGCGCGCTGTTGACCGGGAGCGTGACGGGAGCGGCGCGCACTCAGATTCTGCGCGGGTTGGCGAGCGGCGAAATCCAGGCGGTGTTCGGCACGCATGCGCTGATACAGGAGCGCGTGCGAATCCGCGACCTCGCGCTCGGCGTCATCGACGAACAGCATCGGTTCGGCGTCTTCGATCGCGCGAAAATGAAGGTGCTCGGGCCCAAGGCAAACCTGCTGATGATGACGGCGACGCCGATTCCGCGCAGTCTGGCGATGAGCCTGTTCGCGAATCTCGACGTCTCCTTTCTCGATGAGCTGCCGGCAGGACGCACGCCGATCGCGACCGAGATTCACTCCGAGGCGGACCTCGCGCGCGTGCATGACAGTTTGCGCACCGAGATCGAAGGCGGCGGTCGCGCCTACTACGTCGTGCCGTTTATCGAGGGCGACGAAGACGAGGCCAAGTCGGTGTCAGCGACGGCGGCGCGGCTCAAGAAGGGTGTGTTGCGCGCCGCGAGAATCGGCATGATGCACGGCAGGATGGGCGCAGCGGAAAAGGATCGCGCGATGCGTGAATTTCGCGACGGCGCTATTGATCTATTGGTCTGCACGACTGTGGTTGAAGTGGGAATCGACGTGCCAGAGGCGACGATCATCGTGATCATCGCGGCCGAGCGCTACGGCCTCGCGCAGTTGCATCAGCTGCGCGGCAGGGTGGGGCGCGGCGACCAGCCTTCGCGATGTTGCCTCGTGGCGTCGAGCGACGCGGACGCCGCCGCGCTGGAACGCCTCGCGGTCATGCGCGAATGTGTCGTCGGCGCCGAGGTCGCGGAAGCCGACTTGCGCATGCGCGGACCGGGCGACCTGCTTGGCGCGCGACAGACGGGCGCGCTGCCGCTGCGTTTCGTGCACCTGGTGCGGGACCATCGCACGATTGAACGCGCGCGCAAGCTTGCCGACGAGTGGCTTGCGCGCGATCCGGCGCTTGCGAGCCGCGAGTCGCAAGGCGCGCGCGCGGCGGTGAGAAAAATGCTGGCGCTCGGCTTCAGTCTCGGCGACGTCGGCTAGCTATCAGTCGTCGGAAGCGGCGGCCGGCGGGAAGCGTACCGTGACTTTGCCGGATTGAATCGTGCTCGCGTTCCAAATCGAGGGCGCCAGCGTATCGAAATAATCCGCGCCTTCTCCGATGACCACCAGCACCGCGTTGGCGCGCGTGTCGATGCGATGCGGCGTCGAGTCGCCGAGCAGCCGATCGAGCAGCGTCTGATAAACGACGGTGAAGTGGGCGGCGCTCTGCGTATCGTTGAACGTGAGCATCCAGATTACGTTCACGCCGCGGCTCTCCTGCAGGATGATCATGCGATCGCCGGTCCATCGTGCGGCGAGTCCGAGTTCGTTGGACTGCTTGCCCAGGTTGCGCTCGAGGATGACGCGCAGGAGTAGCTCGCCGAACGTGTCGGAGTCGGCAACTTTCCAGCCGCTCATGATCTGATCGTAGCCGGCGACCTGGATGCGCGGCGTAACCGCAGGCGTGTCGAAGTAAAGCTCGGGATGCAAAACCTGGTGGGTCGATTGCGGCGGATTGCGATAGAGTGCGTCGACCGCCGACCATCCGCCGCGGCGATAAGCCTCGGCGACGAAGCGCACACCGTCAGAATACTGGAACAGCATCGGCACGCTGAGGCCTTCGGGTGTGTCCGGCGCTTCGGCTTTGAGAGCCTGCGGGAGGTTCTTGAGGTTGTTGGTCAACGAGTCCGCGACGCCGGTGTCCATGCGGCCGACGGCATAGGCGAAACCGGCGATGGTCGCGTCGCCTTCCGCCACGGCCTTCAGCGCGAGCCCGCGATCGTCATCGTCCTTGACCTTGTCGAGGCTCGCTTCGAGATCGAAGTTCTGATCCTGCAGCGCATGCGTGAGTTCGTGCGCCAACAACATCTCGCCGACGATGTCGCGCTGGATCATGAACTCGGTCGCGCCGTTCCAGAAGCCCAGGTTGTCGCCGCCTTCGACCAGCACCATCTCCTTGTCGTACGGATCGTAAAAGCCTGCTACCTGGCTCTTCAGCAGCTTGAGTGACTGCGCCTTTAGATCCATTCCGGGTGGATAGAGACCGGTGAGTGCGCCGGCCACCGCGTCGGCCTGGAGCTGGCTTTCGGTGTTGTCGCGCATCAGGTCGGCCTCCATCATCAGCTCGGCTTCGTCCTGAGTTTTGACGACGAGCGGCACTGGATGCTTGAAGCGAAGCTGGCGAAAATCCTGGATGCCGGCCTCGACTTTTGCGACCTGCTGCGAATTAACGCGTCCGCCGTTGATCAGCGAGTAGGTGCATCCGCGCAGCAGAAACAGGGCCGCA
This sequence comes from Binatus sp. (SeqCode), assembly GCA_050010075.1. Lineage (GTDB taxonomy): Bacteria > Desulfobacterota > Binatia > Binatales > Binataceae > Binatus. The sequence goes on from JBEKLS010000118.1 coordinate 14,942, forward strand.
ATCGCGCATACGGGCCACCAGAGCCGTCGCGCGAAGTAGATGGCCGGTCGAGTCATTCGGTGACGATCACTACTGGAAGTCCAAATCGCGCGGCGTCCGACGCGCGCGCCTCGGCTGCGGAGCGCGTTGCGAACGCGCCCATGCGTACACGGTAGTAGCGGTGTTGGTCAGCATCAAGCACGCTTACGACGTGGATGTCGGAGTAGGACGAAGCGAGCCGGCTCTCGACCTGCTCGGCGTTCTGCTCTTCGGAAAACGAACCGACTTGCACCCAGTAGCGCAGCGGCGCGCCGACGTCGCGCGTGCCCGGCGGCTTGCTGATGAGTGCGATGCGGACGCGCGCGGTGCCCTCGCCGATCATTCCGAGCATCTGCGCCGCGCGATGCGAAAGATCGATCTTGCGCCCCTTCTTGAACGGACCGCGGTCGGTAATCGTGACTTCGACGGAACGGTCATTGTCGAGATTCGTGACCATCACGCGGCTGCCCAGCGGAAACGCGATGGAAGCCGCGGTGAGTTCGTTCTGGTTGTAAATTCCACCCCTCGCGTCATGGTGGCCGTGAAATCCCGGACCGTACCATGAGGCCATGCCGACTACCTGCGGCGTCGGCGTGGCTTGCGGAACGGCGATGGGCTGCGGCGGGGGCGGCGGCGGAAGCTGGGCCGGCTGCGACGTCGCGCACGCGGCGAAAAACGCGCTCATCGCAAGCACGAGCGCGATACGGCGGATCGCTGGGTATGGCTGGAGGCGCAACATCGATCGCACCGTTCAGGTTATAACAAGCCGCGGCGCGGTATCAGGCACGTGTTGACCGATGTCGAGGCGGGTGCTTCGAGAGCCGTCGGCGGCGTGGTAGCATCAGCACTGTTGAACGCAATGCTGCGGACCAGGCAGGAGCTTGAGGAAATAGAGGCGCGCACGCTGGCGCCGTATGCGATGGCGTCGCGGGCCAGTCGCGGTCGCCGCTTTCCCGAACCCGAGCACAAGATTCGCACGGTCTTTGCGCGCGATCGCGATCGCATCGTTCATTCCGCCGCGTTTCGCCGCCTTGAATACAAAACCCAGGTCTTCGTAAATCATGAAGGCGATTATTACCGCACGCGCCTGACGCACACGCTCGAAGCCGCGCAAATCGCGCGCACCGTGGCGCGGGCGCTCGGCCTCAACGAGGAGCTGGCGGAGGCGGTCGCACTCGCGCACGACCTCGGGCACACTCCCTTCGGTCACGCCGGCGAGAAAAGCCTCAACGAGCTGATGGCGCCCTATGGCGGCTTCGATCACAACGCGCAGAGCCTGCGCACGGTGGACTGGATTGAGATACGCTACCCGAACTTCCGCGGGCTCAACTTGAGTTTCGAGGTGCGCGAGGGAATCGTCAAGCATTCGCATTTTCAAACCCGGCCGGCAGCGCAGGAATTCGACCCGAGCATGTATCCATGCCTCGAGGCGCAGATCGTCGACCTGGCCGACGAGATCGCGTACCTCGCGCACGACGTCGACGACGGGCTGAAGTCGCAGATGCTGACGGTCGAGGAACTCCACCAGTCTGCGCTGTTCAGGGAATCGGCAGCGGCGGCGCGCGAGGCCTATCCGACGGCCGAGCTGCGCGTGATTCGGTACCAGACCGTCATCCGGATGATCGACGCGATGTCGACCGATCTGATGCAGAGCCTCGCCAGCGAACTAGAGCGCAACAAAATTCGCAGCGTCGGCGACGTGCGCATGGCGGGCAGGGCGCTCGCATGCTTCGGTCCAGAGGTGGGCGCCAAGGTCGCCGAAATCAAGCAGGTGATGCGCGACCGGTTGTATCGGCACTACCGGGTCAGCCGCATGACCGAGAAGGCGGGCAGGGTGCTCGCGAGCCTGTTCGAAACCTATATGACCGAGCCGCGTCAGATGCCCGAGCACGTCGTCGCGCGCGCAGAGCGCTACGGCGATCCGATTTCGCGCGCGGTCGCTGACTATATCGCGGGAATGACGGACCGCTTCGCGCTTGACGAATATAAAAAACTCTTCGACCCCAATGAGCGCGTCTGACCAGCAGCCGCCGCGGCGGCGGGCGCGCGCCAATCGATCGCTGGTCATCCGGCGAATCGATCACGTTGGCGACGCGGTCGGGCTCGCATTTCTGGAATCGCCGGAAACCGGCGGCGATGCGCTCCTCGCACGGCTGCGCGAGTACTTGGGCAACAAGCTGAAGCTGGTCAAAGCCGAAGTCTCGCACGGCGAGATCACGGTGGAAGTCGAAGCGCGGCGATGGACCGAGGAGGGCGCACGAATGGCCGCGGGAGCCCGCGATCTTTATGCGAAGGGAGCGAAGCGCGCGGCACTCGCGATGTATCGCGACGCGCTCGACCTCGATCCGCTCAACCCGGAGGCGACTTTGGGGCTTGCAATGGCGGTTCTTGAACAGGAAAACTTCGCCGAAGCGTTCACCGCGCTAAAGCGCGCACGCGAGTTTGGCGCCGAAGGCCTCGAGCTGCTGCTCGCGCTCGGCCGATGCGCCGCGGAACTCGATCGAGGCCCCAACGCAGTTGCGTATTACGAAGAAGCGCTCAAGCTCGAGCCGCGCAATTTCGTCGCACGCCGCGCACTGAGCGCCCTGGGCCACAAACCCGCGCCCCCCGGCAAAGAATCGGCCGCTATACGGAACACCCGCGATTAGCTAAAACTGTGCGGATTGCTTTTTCGCAGCCGTTGGGCATGACGTAATCTAAGCCGGACCAAAACTCGGAACGGGAGCATAAGAGCGTTAATGATTTCAGGCCTTTTTCGATTTTCAACCATCCGTCGTAGTTTACATAATACTTCTTATGCGAAGTTGAACTGCCACATCAAGATACTGGCCGTATCGATGTTCGTCGCCACCATCATGCTGTTTGGTGCGGCTGGCGCGGCGCTTGCCCAGTCCCCCATCGGAGGCCCTCTTGCTCCTATCGCTACCGATCCCGCGCGCGATGCGGCGTTGAAATCTTTTCTCCAGAAACACTTTAAGATTCCGAGCCC
>JBEKLS010000119.1:0-13587 GCA_050010075.1 Binatus sp. (SeqCode)
CCCCTCCGATTCGATCGTGGGCGAGTGCCGACGACGTCGAGCATTACGCGCGGGCGTTTGCCGATCCGGCTTCTCATGCGCATGCGATTTCGTACTATCGCGACGCGTTGCCTTTTCATACCGTGCACGAAGACTCCAGCGCCGCTCATCGCGAGCGTTTTGAGTATCTGGGTCCGCGGAAGATTGCCGAAATGTGGCTACATCCCGGCGGTTACGACAAGCATCCGCTCTTCTCTAATTTCATGGATTTCGGTCCGGAAGACCGGCACAAGCGATTCACTCCGCCAGTGCTATGGATGTATGCGCGCGCCACGAGTGTCGTGACCGGCGCGTCGGCATCCAGCGACGTGGTACCGAGGGGGAACCCTTTTCTGGATCAATTCTCGCGTTATTTTCCGGACTTGCGAGCGCGATCGGTTAACGCCGGACATTTCTTTCTCGAGGAAGATCCGGATTCGACGAATCGCGTGCTGATCGATTTTTTGAAAGCCCGGATTTAGCCTCTGGATCAGGTTCAAGACCATTTTCCAGATCGCGGCTTTCCGCCGGGTCCGCTGTAAGTAGCGGTGTAACCCGGCTCCCGCGCAAATTTTACATCGGGCATTTTTTCGCAGAGCGACTTCCATGCCGCGATAATCTGGTCTTCAGCCTCATAGTCGAACGGATCCTGGAGGATCTTTTCGTCCGTACCACCCGCCGGAAGCGGATGCCGCTTAAGCCATCGCGCAGTGATCGCGCGTCCGAGTTCCGGTGAGACGAGATCGGTATAGCCCAGTTGCGACTTGAGCTTGCTGAGATCCAGAACACGATGGTTCATCCACGGCTGTGCGAGCATCGGACGCGCGGAAACGGCGAAGCGCGCAGGCATTGAGACTATTTCCAATTCGTAAGAAAGCGACTCGCAGATCGTTTCGATAATCTGGCGGATGGTGAGCAGCCGCGAATCCCCGCAGTTGTAGATCTGCCCCGACGACGCTTCCGGCTGGTCGATAGCAAGCAGCACCGCGTGCGCGACGTTATCGACATAGCCACTATGATTTAGCGAAAGGCCATCCTCAGGCACGATGATGCTGCGGCGGCCATCGAGGATTCGCCGCACTACGCACCATTCGCGCGGCCCTATCTGATACGGACCGTAGAGGTACGGATAACGAAAGTGCGTTGCGGTCGGATGCACGTCGAAGACCGCCTGCTCGGTCTGCGCGACGCGCCAACCTTTCGCATCTTCGGCCTCGATCGGCACCAGATCCGCATCTTCACTCGCCGGCATCGGCATTCCGCGAGGCTGCAACACGTTCGGATTCATGTAGCCGCGATATGCTGGCGCGCCGCCTATCGAGACGAAGCGACCGGTCCGGCCAATCATCACGTTCGCAATCCGGCGCAGACGTCCGTAGGCGGCGAGCGTCAAATCAAAAGTGCGGTTGCCGAGCGCCTGCTTCAGCGCGTCTTCGGAGAACGGGTCAGTGTGAATGTGTTCGACTTCGGGCGGTATCTCATCGACTTCGTGGCGGCCGGTATGAAGCATCGCGACATGGTAGCCGCGCCGGATCAATCCGTTGACGATTAAGTGCCCCGTGGGTCCAGTCCCACCGATAACAAGCGCTTTCACCGGATTACCTCTGATGCGACTAGACTAAATCCTATTGCAGGCAGACCGAAAGGTATCTGCCAGCACCAGGCTTTGTCGAGGGCACGTTCAGGAAGACTGCGGGACTTCACGCCTCAGCGCGGCTGAGCCTGAAGATCGGCTCCGCACGTGGATCGCCGAATCGAAAGAACAGGTAGGCGAGCGGACCGAGGCTGCCAAACACGACGGCGATCGCGATGAACGGAATCGCCGTCGTTCCGCGCTTGCGTGCATCGAAGTACATCCAGATGCTCACCAGCGTCAATTCTATGAGGAGATCGATCATGCCGGCGGTGTTGGTAAGGCTGTCGAAGGGCAACGCAAAAGCTGCTTTGCCATCGTGAAGAAAAACCACCACCGTAAAAATCGCGAATCCAAGCCAGACAATTCCAATCGCCATCTGTTTTATATTCATTGCCTCCTCCTCTCAGTGCGAAAGATTCGCTCGTTTGATCGGAGATTCACTCTGAAGACAAAAAATTGAGAATAGCGTCAGCGCTCCGCTTGGGCTGATCCAGCCAGGACAAATGACCTGCGTTGGCGATGACCTTCGTCTTCACCGGACCCGCGATGTGAGCCGCAAACCGCTTCATGTACGAAGGTGGTACGACGCGATCGTTCGCGCCCCAAAGCAGCAGAGTAGGAACCCGAACCCGGTGCAGCCGCTTCTCCAGACCCCGATCGCCGAACGGCCAGATAATTCGCGCCGCAGCTTCGTTGGCGCGGAAGAGTGAGATTTTCCACTCGACCTGCTCGTCCTCATCGCGGGCGTCAAACAGCTCTTTGTACTTGTCGAGGTCGTTCGTCTGGAGCGCGACGGAATCGTCCGGCATCAGCGCGAAGACATCGCCACCTGGATCTTGTACGTCGAAAATCCCATACGAGTCGCACAAGACCAGCCGACGTACGAACGCCGGCACCAGCGCTGCGACTTCGGCGCAGAGCATTCCCGCAACCGAGCTGCCTACGATGTCCGCGCCAGTCAGTTCCGCGGCCTCCAACAAATCCAGCGTGGCAGTTATCCAGTCAAGATGACCGTCGAGGGTTCGATATTGAGTTCCGGATCCCTGGAAGCCCGGCAGAGATGGTACGATCACCTTTCGCCGTTCTGCGAGGAGCTCCAGGAACGGCGACCAGCGCGGGCATCCGCCCAGGCCGAAAAGAACGCCCAGCGGCTCGCCATGACCCTTCTCCCAGACCCGGCATGGACCACCGGCTACCTCGACAATTGTTTCGGTGATTGGGTTCATCGGGGATCGGCTCGGCGGGGTGCGAAGTTTACCGGCTTGGGCCAATTGGGATGTTCCCATTCTTTTTCGAAAGATGTCCTGAATTTGGGGTTTCACTTCCTGCGCGATTCTTTTCATGTTGTAACGGGCAAGTTCGCTATTCATGTTACCGAATTGCGCCATCGCCAGAATATTTCCGACGTTTTGTGAGGTGGCTACGTGGCGAAGCTTCTCCGCCACCTGGTCAGGTTCGCCGATAATCACGAAACCCTTCTCGACCATCTCGCGAAACTCGAGGTGGCGCGTATCGGCCTGGGCTTGGCTCGCTACCGACCGGTTCGCAGCCGCCTGCACTTGCGAGGCAATTCCCGCCCTGGCCGTAGCTTCAGTGATATAGCCCGGTGCAACAGTCCAGCGCGGATTAACATGTAGGATGTTATTGAAGAAGTAAGTCGCCGGTTCAGAGTACAGTTTGAGAGCTTCGTCGAAGCTATCCGCCACGCCAACAAACTGGACGATTCCAGCCTGGAATGGATTGGGAGGCTTACCGGCGTCCTTCATCTCGTCCCAGTAGCCTTTGATAATTTTCTCGCCCGAGAGATATCCGAAGTAGGTGAGATAGCAATAGACGTAGTCATGCAGCGCGCAGAATCGCCAGGTCTCGACCGAACCGCCGGCCGGTATCCATATAGGTGGATGGGGATCCTGGACCGGCCGCGGCGTGATGTTCACGTAGCGCTGCTGGTTGAAACGCCCTTTGAAGGAGAACGGCTCCTTGTTCTTCCATGCCGCGATGATAAGGTCGTGAGCCTCATAGTAGCGGTCGCGCAGTTCGCTCGAATTGGTGCCGTACACATAACAGGTGTCCATGGGTGTGCCGACCGGGAAGCCCGCAATCACTCGCCCCCCGCTGATACAATCCAGCATCGCAAATTCTTCGGCTACCCTTTGCGGAGGATTGTAGAGTGCGAGCGAGTTGCCGAGCACCAGCAGCATCGCGTCGCGAGTGCGTCGTGCCAGCGCAGCCGCCATCAGATTTGGAGACGGCATAAGCCCATAACCATTGCCGTGATGCTCGTTCATGCCGAGCATGTCGAAACCCACACTGGCAGCGTACTCATGTTCGTCCAGCGTATCGCTGAAGTCCTGGCATAGCAGAACCGGGTCGAGCAATTTGGTATCGAAATTTACCCACACCGATTCATTAGTTTTCGAAAAGTCGCTCGGCAGATGCCGATAGGACATCAGGTTGAAGTTTCCGATTCGCATCCACTACCCCTTCGCGGCAGTTTCGGACCTGGTTCGAGTGCGAGAGAGCTGCTCCGAGCATTTCGCCCGGAGCAGCCCTGTGAACATTGATGAATGATTGACGTCTTACCTGGCTGCAGCCGTAAAGGATTCCACGCCGATCTTCCCGTTGCGCAGCAATTGGCCCGGCATCGCGCCAGTGCACTTGCCGTCCTCGAAAGTGATTTCACCATTGACGATAGTCCAGCGGTAGCCTTCGGAGCGCTGGATGCGCCGCCATTCGTTGGCCGGAAAGTCGTGGACCGTCTCGAACTCCCATTCGGGCGTGCGCTTGAGGGTTTTCAGATCATAGACCACGATGTCGGCCGGCGCGCCTTCGCGCAGGAAGCCGCGATCGACAAAACCTGCTGCCTGCGCCGGCAGATAGCTCAGATGATAATGAGCTTCTTCGAGCGACACCTTGCCGGTGTCGCGCACGAGCCAGGTCAGGAAGTCGGTGGTATAGGAGCCGCCGGTGAAAAATTTGGTGTGGGCGCCGCCGTCCGAGACCCCGGCTATCATATATGGGTCGCTCATCAGCGGGCCGACCTTCTCGGCGTCGTAACTGGTTGCAGCGCCGGTTCGAAACACGACCTTAAGGTCACCGGCTACCGCGAGATCGAGCATGGCATCGTTGGGATGCTTGCCTTCTTCCTTGGCGATATCGCTTATCTTGCGGCCGACATATTTTTCGAGCTCGGGATGTCCTGGCGTAGTAGCGACAGTCAGATTCTCGGGTATCGATCCGCTTCCGATCGATAGCAGCATCTTGTACTCAGCGCGCATCTGCTCGCGGACAGCGGGGTCTGACAGCTTCTGCAGCTTGTCTTCCCGATTGCCCTGCGTGGCGTGGTTCCAAGCCGGACTGGAATCGTACAGGTTCCAATGTTCGAGGCTGAACGAGAACCAGGTCCGCACGTTCGCGCCCTGTCCGTAGATTCGCAGCCCGCGCTCATTGCACGCGTGAACCCATTCCAGTTCGCTGGTGTGGAAGTTGGGGACGTCGTCGAGCACCGCGATGGCATTGTGCAGGATCGGGCGCTGCGCCACTTCGGCGAGCTTCTCCAGGAAGAGGCGGTCGCGGCTCCTGATATCAGCACCCTCGTGTATTGGATCTCCGCCCTGGGCCTGTGTGATCTGGATAAAGCCCTCGTCGCGATCGTGCAGTACTTGGGCGAGCGCCAACACGTCTTCGTCGGCCATACAATCGGTCGGCATCGGAGTGCCATCGAAGTCCGCTTGCAGTGAGTTCGCGCCCAGCCGCTGGATCGAGAAGCCGCAGGCGCCCGCGTCCATCGCCTCATTCAGCAGACGCTGCATCTCCTTGCGTTCGGCCGGAGTTGCCGGCCGGCTCTTGGCCGCTTCGATTCCCATCACGTAAACCATCAGCGGCGAGACCGGAACGTAGCTCACGATGTTCACGCCCTTAGGCAGGCGCTCGAGGTTTTCGAGCCATTCCGGGAAGGTCTCCCAGCGCCACTTCATTCCTTCCTTCATCGACTCGTAAGGAATCTGCTCGGTGCGGGTCATCATCATCATCGAGCGTTCGCGATCCGCCGCCTTGACCGGGGCGAAGCCAAAGCCGCAGTTGCCCAGCACCAGCGAGGTGACGCCATGCCAGCCGGAAATGGTGCAGTAGGGATCCCAGTGAATCTGCGCGTCGTAGTGGGTATGCAGGTCGACGAAACCGGGAGCGACCACACAACCGGTCGCATCGAGGGTGCGTCCGGCGGACGCATTGCGGATGCGGCCGATTTTGCGGACCCTGCCGTCCTTGATACCCACGTCAGCTCGAAAACGGGGCAGGCGGGTGCCATCCACCACGGTTCCACCGCGAATGATGAGATCGTATTCGGCCATAGTGTTTCCTCCCTTGGTGTATGTAACTCGTTTGAGATTTACTCAAAACATAGTAGCGGTCGCGCGAAAAAGTCAAGTCCCGAAGAGGGCGGCCATGCATGTGTTCAGGGGGAGTGGCTGCGTTCGGGGATGGGACGCAGGCGGTTTGACTTTTTCTCAAGGATACAAGGCGATTGGCGGAAGCTTGCCGGGTGCGGAGCTCAGGATTTTACAAAGAGCCACGCGCGCGACCTAACCCCTAACCCCTTCCCATGTGGGAAGGGGGACCGGATGTTAAGGCAGCGCGTCGCTCTAGGGCGGAAGGGACCGGATGTGACCGGTCAGGGTTGTGAGAGTTCCGGATCTTTTTTGAGGACGCCGTCGGCGTACAGCAAACCGATTTGCTCATCGTTCATTTCGAGCACTTCGTGGAGGATTTTTTCGTTGTCCTCGCCGAGGCGGGCGGAACGGACTTCGGTGCGGTCCGGCCACGCTGAGAATTTTACCGGCAATCCGGGAATTGCGACTTTGCCGAGGATTGGATCGTCGATCCATCGCACGGTCTTGCGTTCGTTCAGGTGAGGATGGCGCATCGCCTCGTTCAGGGTGAGCACGGGGGCGCATGGAACCCGTTCCTTCTCGAGCGCTGCGATCGCATCCTCGCGAGTTTCGAAACCGGCGAACCACTGCTTGATGATCCTTTCGAGCTCAACACTGTTCCGCGCACGCTGACGCGCGCTGACGAAGCGTGGATCCTTGGCCAGCTCCGGCATCGCGAGCGCCCGGACCACCTGCGGCCATTGATGAGGCACCGCGCAGATGAAGACGTATCCGCTGCCACATGGATAAATACCGGCGGTGGCGCCGGTCGGCGGAATACTGCCGGCGCGCGTCGGCTGGAACTTATCGCCGCGCAGCGCGATCATCGGCACATTCGCTTCGTGCATGTGGAAGTAAGTGTCGAGCAGCGATGCGTCGAGATGCTGGCCTTCTCCAGTGCGGTCGCGATGAATTATCGCGAAGCCAATCGCCATCGCGGAAGCCACGCCGGTCGAGACGTCGCCAATCGCCATCGTCGTCATCGAAGGCGCGTGATCCTTTTCACCTACGCCGTCGGTGACGCCGGCGTACGCCTGCCCGATGTAATCGTAGCCGGCGCGAGTCGAGAGCGGGCCGGTCTGTCCCGCCATCGAGATCGAGCACATGATGATTTTCGGATTGATGCGCTTCAGATCTTCATAGGCGAAGCCCATCCGCTTCATCACGCCCGGCGCGAAGTTTTCGACCACGACGTCGACCTTGGGCACCATCGACATTACGAGCTGGCGCGCGGCCGGCTTTTTCATGTCGAGAGCGACGCTGAGCTTGCTGTGATTATGCTGCATATAGTAGCTGCTGTGCGTCGTGTTTTTACGCTTCTCGTCGAGCGGCTTCAGTCCCGCGCCGCGAGTGCGATCGCCGCCGGGAGCCATTTCAACTTTGATCACTTCGGCGCCCATCTCGGCGAGTACGCTGGTGCATACGGGGCCCGCGACGAACTGCGTGAAGTCCAAAACGCGGAAGCCTTCGAGCATTCGTGGTTTGTTGGGCATGGGCGAAACCTCCCTCTCAGAGCGTCGGCGAAAGCAAGCGTGAACGCGTGGCCTTGGCGGTCGGCCTTCAGCGGTCGGAGCGCTGCCACTGAATAAGAGTGTGGCCTTCTTCGTGATCTTCGAAAGCGGCTTCCACCGCGGAACCGATTTTAATTTCTTCGCGCGGATCGCCGAGCAGATTGCCCACCATCCTGACGTTGCCGGCGTCGGGCAACTCGACCAGCACTATAACGTAGGGGCAGGCGCTCTTGAGTGCGGGATGGACCGGATGCCAGACGCGCTGCCAGCTGTAGATGCGGCCGCGGCCGGAGACGCGATGCCATCCAAGGTCGGTCGAGCGGCAGTTGTGACAAATCCATTCGGGGCCGAATTGGAAAGTCAGGCAGTCGCGGCATCGCTGGACAACGAGCTCGTGGCGATGCGCCGCTTCCCAGTATTCCTTGTCGAGGCCGTCGCGAGCCGCACGCGGAGTGGGCAATCCGGGAGGAAGACAGGATTCTCGATTGGATGTTTGGCTCATCGATTTATCTGCGCAGAATGAGATCGCTGACCGGTGTCACCATCGGCCCCGAGGCGACCAGCGCTATCTCGGCGTCCTTGACCTGGCAGGTGGACGTGCCGCGAACCTGGCGCACGGCCTCGACCACCAACTCGAGTCCGTGCATGTAGCATTCGGCAAGGTTGCCGCCGCTGGTGTTGAGCGGGAGCTTGCCGTCGGGCGCCGCAAAATTCTCGAAGGTGCAGAACTCGTTGACCTCGTCGGCGGCAAAGAAGCCGTGCTCGACGAGACTCATCACGACTCCGCCGGTGAAATTTTCGTACGACTGCACAACGTCAACGTCCTTCGGCCCGATCCCCGCCATCTCGTAGAGCCTCGGCGCGAGCGTTTTGAAATTCGAGGTCGCGTAGTCGGGTTGATTGTGCGCAGACGCGTTCTGGCGATAATCGGAGCCTTGCGCCGCAGCCATCAGGTAGGCGGGCTTTTGTTTCATGTCACGCGCCCGCTCGGCAGAAGTAAGAATAACCGCGGCGGCGCCATCGTTCTCGAGACAGCAATCAAACAAATGAAACGGCTCGACGATCCAGCGCGACTCGTAGTAGGCCTCGCGCGTGAGCGGCCGCCCGTGCATGACGGCGCGCGGATTGAATTGCGCGTGATGGTATGAGGCGAGCGCCACCGCGGCGAAGGCGTCCTGCTGCACATCATGATCGTACATGAAGCGCTGGACCTTCATCGCGAACATCTGCGCGGCCGACATCAGGCCGTAGGGCAGAGTATATGCGGCGGGACCGGAAATGCTCGGCGCGCGGCTGCCTTGGCCGAAGCGGCCGAACTGACCCTGGGCGAGAGCGCGGAAGACGACGACATTTTTCGCATAGCCTGCAGCGATACCGGCGGCCGCATTGGCGACAGCGCCCGATCCACCGCCGCCGCCTCCGCCCCAGAACATGTTGGCGAAGGCGAGATCCGGGATGCCCAGCGCAGTGGCGAGACGCGAGGCGTCATTGCGATCGTCGGCGTACGAGGCGATGCCGTCGATGTCAGTGACCTTGATGCCGGCGTCGTCGGCAGCCTTGATGATGGCCTCGCAGGCGAGGCGAAACTCGCTGACCGGTGCGGTGCCGCGCTTGTAATAGGTCGTCTCGCCGATGCCGGCGATCGCCACTTTGTCCTTGATGGTTTCCAAGTTCGGTTTGACTCGCGGGCGCTAGTCGATCGCGCTCTCCCGTCGCTTGAGTAGCAGATCAACGTCGAACTTGAAAATCCTCGCAGCGTTCATTCCGAGGATCTTTTCGCGGCTCTCCTCCTTGAGAGCGCCCATCTCGCGCTCGATGGCCTCGGCCGAATGCGGCCAGGTACCTTCGGCGTGCGGATAGTCGTTCGCCCACATGAAGTTGTCGACCAGGTTCCACGTTTCAGCGAGCTGAAGGCCGGCCGGATCCTCCTGGAAGGTCGCACCACCGTTGCTGCGGAAGTACTCACTCGGCAGCATTTTGAGCTTCGGTTGAACCCACAGATGATGCTTGCGATACGCTTCGTCCATCGCAGTCAGGGCCCACGGCACCCAGCCGATTCCAGACTCGACTGCGGCGAATTTGATTTTTGAGAATCGCTCAATAACTCCGGACGCACAGATGTTCGCGACTGGCTCGATGGTGGGCGCGAGCGAATGTGAGACGTAGTTGACGATCGCGCCGCCGGCCTTGCGCGCAGCGCGCGGATCGCGGCCGGTCGATACATGGAACGTGATCGGTATGTCGCAGTCCTGGACCACGGCCCACATTGGATCGAAATCGACGAAATTGTAATTCAGATCGCGCGCGTCGTGAGCGCCAAATACCGGCTTGCACGGAAGCGTGACGGCGCGAAAGCCGAGCTTCGCAACCCGCTTGATCTCTTCGATCGCCAGGTTGACGTCCGCCGTCATGATCGACGCGACCGGCGACAGGAAGTCGTTGTACTGGCCGAACGTCTCCCACGCCCAATCGTTCCACACGCGGCATTGCGCTGCACCGAATTCAGCGTCGCGCGTCCACCACATCTGCAATCCCTTGTTGGGAAAGATGATCTCGGCGTCGATGCCGTCGCGCCGATGGTCGCGGATGCGATCGAGCGGGTCGCGACCGGCCTTGCCGCGCACGCGATCTTCGCCGTCTTTGGGAACCGGAGAATCAATCCTGGTGCGGACGCGCGAACGCATGCCGCCCTCGGTGATCATCCATTTCTCGCCCTTTTCGTCGACCTCTTCATGCGGAAGACGGTCGCGATATTTCCTGTCCATGCGCTCGAACCACAGATGGCCGGGTTCGTTCGCGTGAGTGTCGGATGAGATCATCAGGTACTTGGCGGGGTCGTCGGGATGCGCGGTGCGCCGCCATCCGTCGTGGCCCGGCGTCTCGAGTCGATAACGGTTTTTCTCATCGACTGTGATATTGGCTGTTTCGCTCATGCTGCATTCTCCGTTTTCAGGTGTCGCGATACGGAAGTAACGCGCTCGCGGTTTGAGAATAGTTCAAAAATATTTTACCTTCAAGGCAAAGTGCTATTGGAATTCGGGGGACTTGCGATGGAAAAAATAGAGTTCGGTTCGGCTTTGGCGTCGGCCAGGGAAATCCCGGAGTTCGCCCGCTACGCCGAAGAGCTCGGCTACGACTACCTGTGCAGCGGCGAACATATGATGTTCCATGGGCCGATCACGAATTCGCTGATCAGTCTTTCGGTGGCGGCCGGCGCGACCAGCAGGATCAGGTTGATGAGCACCATCGTATTGCTGCCGCTCTACAATCCGATGGTGCTGGCGAAGATGACCTCGGTGCTCGACGTGGTTTCCAACGGACGCTACCACCTGGGGGTTGGCATCGGCGGAGAATTTCCCAAGGAGTTTGAGGCTTGCGGGGTGCCGGTCAAGCAGCGGGCGTCGCGCTCGAACGAGGCGCTGGAAGTGATCACAAAACTTTGGACCGAGAAGGACGTGAGCTTCGAAGGGCGCTACTCAAAGTTTTCCGGCGTGACGATCGCGCCCGCGCCCGTCCAGCAGCCGCATCCTCCTATATGGGTAGCGGGACGCAAGGAGCCCGCGATGCGCCGCGCGGCGATCTACGGCGACGGCTGGCTGCCGTACATGTACACGCCCGAGATGATGCGCAACAGTCTCGAAAAGATTTCGCAGTTCCGCAATGAAGCCGGCAAAGACATGAGCAGCTTTCGCGCGGGGCTTTTTATTTTCACGTCGATCTATCCGGATCGCGACAAGGCCTTGAAGCAGGCGGCCGCGATGTTGGGCAGGGGTTACGCGCAGGATTTTTCGAAGATAGCGGGACAGTACACACTCGCCGGCAGTCCCGACGATTGCCGCAAGCGGATCAAGGAATACATCGACGCCGGCGTACGAACCTTCGTCATCACGTGGGCGTGCCGGCCAGAAGATGTTCGCGAGAATATGAAGCTGATGGCCGAGGAAGTCGCGCCAGCCTTCAGGACCGGTGCATGACTATCGATTTCCTTTGATGGCACCCTGCTCGCGCAGCTGCTGAATCTCGATGGCGTCGAATCCCAGTTCATTGAGCACTTCCTCTGTATGCTCGCCGAGGACCGGCGCGTGGCGGCGAATGCTGGCGGGAGTCTGCTCGAACTGGATCGGGTGAATCGGCTGACGGTACTTGCCGGCAACCGGATGCTCGCCGTTCCAGATAATTCCCGATCCGCGCACCTGCGGATCGTCGCACACATTTTCCGGCGTGTTGACCGGCGCACAGACCGCGTCGAGGTCGCGCAGAATCGCGAGCCACTCACTTGTCGTCTTCGAAAGGAAGCCGTCCTTGAGCTCGTCGTACTGTTCGCGAAGATGTGCGACGCGATCGGGCATCGTCCTGAAGCGTGGATCATCGGCGAGTTCCGGCTTGCCTATTGCGGTGACGAGGCCCTGCCATTCCGCGTTCGACATGCAGGCGGCGAGCACGTAGTCGTCGCGCGTCTTATATATGAGACGAGCGTCGGCGATGGTGCCCGCGGCAGTCGCGCCGGCGCCGATAAAAGTCTGATTCGACATAACGTCCGGCCACCAGAACGACATCATCGCGTTGAGCATGTCGAGGCGAACGTGCTGGCCTTTTCCGGTCCGCTCCCGCGCGAGCAGCGCCGCGGTGATCGCCTGCGCGACGGTCAGCGCGGTGACCTTGTCAGCGATCGCGCTCTTGACCGTCGACGGAGCGCGCGTATCGGGGTCGCGCTGCGTGCCCGCAATGCCGGCGACGCCTTGGATCACGGGGTCGTAGACTCGTTGCTTCGAGTACGGGCCGTCGCTGCCGAAGCCACTGATCGAAACATAGATCAAATCTTCGCGAACCTTGCGCAGGTCTTCATAGCCAAGGCCCAGCCGATCGACCACTCCAGGCCGAAAGTTCTGCACGACGACATCGCAGGTTTTTACCAGCCGCCGAAACGCGGCGATGGCCTCGGGCTTTTTCGTATCAAGCACCACCGATCTCTTGTTGCGGTTGGTGCTGATGAAGGCGGCCGAAATACCGCCGCGCGCGGAGGTCGAATAGCGAATCTGATCGCCTTGCGGCGACTCCACCTTGATGACGTCGGCACCCTGATCGCCGAGCAGCATCGTGGCGAACGGCCCGGTGAAATTAGCGCCGAACTCGAGGATTCGATATCCAGCCAGCGGCCCCGTGGCAGCGCTGTTGATGGTTCCGGACGTACGCTGTTGCATCATCGTGATCCAGATTGAGCAGAGGTCAATCGCGCGTTTCGGTGGTTAAGGTCCTGACCAGACCGAAGTAGATCAAATCTTCCTCCGGCGCAAGTTTTGCGCTGCGCACGTGATCCGGTTGGACCTTGAAATCTTCTCAAAATGGACTAGCGTGGCCCGAAACTGCTCTCGATAGTGAACGAGCCAGGCGTTCATCGGAGGATACCAATGCTGTCCGCATATCGCGTGCTTGACCTTACCGACCAACGCGGCAACCTGGCTGGTCTGCTGCTCGCATCGCTCGGCGCCGAGGTTATCGCGATTGAGCCACCGGGCGGTTCTGAGACCCGCAGGCAGGCGCCGTTCTTTGCTGACCGGGCGGGAGTTGAGCGCTCGCTGATTCACTGGTCGTTCAATCGCGGAAAAAAGAGCGTGGTGCTCGATCTCAACGACGCCGCAGACCGCGAGCACTTTCTTGCGCTGGTGCGAGGCGCCGACGTTCTGCTCGAGACGTTCCGGGCGGGTTATCTGCGCTCGATTGGCCTCGATGCCTCCGTGCTGGCCGAGTGCAATCCCACGCTGGTGCATACTTCGATAACTCCATTTGGATCCGACGGGCCGAAGGCGAACTGGGCGACGACCGATCTGACGCTTATGGCGGCGGCGGGAGTTTCGACACTGGCGGGCGACGCGGATCGCGCGCCGGTGCGGATAAGTCTCGCGCAAGCGTGGCTGCATGCTGGCGCCGAGGCGGCGAGTGCGACGCTGATCGCGCTGCACGAGCGGGCGCGCTCCGGACTGGGACAGCATGT
>JBEKLS010000120.1:0-13532 GCA_050010075.1 Binatus sp. (SeqCode)
CTGAAGTGGTCACGATGACAGTTGAAGCTCATGCATGCAGTCGGCTCCTCTTCGGGACGAATCGGTACCAACAGTTCGAACTTCAGCGACTGTTCCAACTGGCTCATCGCGGCCAGCTTGCCGGCTCTTCCGAAGAATGGGTCGCTGGCGGGAGCTATCTGATGCGGGAGGCAGAGCAGCTTTGCCAGCCGTTGGCCCTTGAACATCCATCGAGTTCTAAAATCCAACACTTGCTCGGGCGTTCCCATGCAAACGAACTCGCGCATGCGGAAGGACTGGAAGCGGCCTACCTCATGAGTTGACTCGCGACGAAAGCAATCGGAAGCGACGTCAAACATGAGGCCCTTTGCCGGTATTGGTCCGGCAGCAGCGGCCATCGGATAAACGGGATAACAGGCTGCCGGCGAAAGCACGAGCTCGGTCGCAGACAACTCGCTTACCCAGTTCGGCTTCTCGACCAATGCGTGGATCGTGGCCTCATTTCCCTCGAGACAACTGACGCCGCCCAGCAGATGCGGAAAGCTGTGCAGGTAGCCCGACCGTTCGAGTTGGCTGCGACTCATGACCGGTGGAAATCTAAGGACCTGGGTATCCGGCTCGCGATTCCGGGTGATGAAAAATGACAGCCCTTCGATGATCTGTTCGAAGAGTCCGGTTCGCGCGTAGACACCGCCGCCGGGGCTGGGCAGGAGCAACGAGCGAGTAATCATGTCGAGGTCATCCTGGGCAACGCTACTCATCAGCAACGGTATCCTCCCCTTTGCAACAGGGTTGCTAAGATTATCCATTCGGAAACGCCGGCCATCCAAGCGTCAGCGGATCGAGCGCGGCGGCTCGATCAGCACCGACGCATTCGCGACGTTGGCGAGTATTCGTTCGTTGTTGATCATGATCGAAGACGACAGCACGTCGCGCACATGACGCGACACTGAGAACTCGCCGTCGTTTCGATAGCCCGACAGTCCACACGCCTGCATCGCACTCATCACGGTCGACGTTGCAGTTTCCGACGCGTTCACCTTGAGGAGGTTCATCGCGGTCTGGAATTCGAGTGCCTCGAGCTCGCCTGCGTTGTTTCCAATCGCTTCAAATTTATGAAGCGCTGAGGCGATAGCGGCTATCAAGCCGCGAAGTGACATACTGGCTCGGGTCAGATGAGCCGCGCCGGGCGCAGTCTGCTCGGCTGAGCGCCGCGCTGCCGCGCGGACCGATCGCCGCGCGCGTTCCACCGCGGCCGCCGCAACTCCCGTCCATACAGCAGCCCAGGTCAAATGCGCGACCGGCATCATCGTGTGTGCCTGAATTTTTTCGTAAGGATCAGGCAGCACCTGATCGATTCCGCCGTTGCCCTTGAGCGCGAAGCCGGCGCTGCAAGTACCACGCATTCCCATCGTGTCCCAGTTCATGATCGGCTCGAGCTCATAATCTTTCTTCACCAACGCCACCAGCACCTGATCGGCAGCAGTGGCATCGGGCGCGCGGCGCGCGGTGGTCAGGATTGCGTCGGCTTGCGCGCCGTATGACATAACCGTCGCACTCTTGATCAGCGCCATGCGTGAACCGGTTTGTTCCACCGCGCACGCGCTCTTGCGCAGGTCGCCGCCGCCCATGCCTTCGGTCGTCGACGAGGCCAGCAACAACTGTTCGCTCGCGAGCCGGTGCAGCAAGCGACTGTGCCAGGCGCTGCTTCGAGCGTGCCGCACAAGAATCGCGACCATGATCTGGTGCATCGCAAATATCATTGCGGTCGAAGCGCAACCTCGCGCGAGGATGTAACAAACGTCGACAACGTCGGAGAGGCTCGCGCCCTCGCCGCCCAGCTCAGTCGGAACCATGATGCCGAGCAGGCGTTGCGCACGCACGGACAAGAATGCTTCGGTCGGAAATCGGGCTTCGCGATCGACCGCATCGGCGCTCTTCAGCGCGACAGCTGCGGTAGCCTCAGCTCGCGAGGCGAGATCGATTACAATTGAGCCGCCCGGTGTTACGATGCCTTTAATTGCGGCGTCAGCATCGGGTCGCGCGCGATTTCGGAGCAACGACAGTGTCGACGGCTCCGAGTCTTGCGCAAAAGACACGGTAAATGATTCCGACTTTTTGTTTCCTTTGCTTATGGCTCGTTCTAGTTGATTCAAGTGAGCTCCCTCGCCATGCGTATCTACGCAGACCCCGGCAGCCATTCAAAGTAAATATTAACCATATTAGTAAATTTTACGGCTAAACCCTCTGCATCGACCGCTACCCTCGCTCGGTCGCAAAAACCCCGTGTCGAATCGACGTTTTTGCCCTAGCAGTTTGTCCGATGCGGTCCGGTCATATTCACCGCGGTTTTGCCGTCGGAGGTGAGGATGCACGGCGCTGAAACCGGTCCGGCGTAAGAATCCGGGCCTGAATCGCCGTCTATAGGCGAAGGAAAACCGGCATCAGGAACTATGGATAACAGTAACACTTCCGCTGGAGAGCGGGTCGTCGCGGTCGTTCAACGGTTGGTCAGCGAGCGGTCGATCACCCGCCTCGTGTCTTCGGATGACACGCTCGCAGAGGCCGGCTTGACCTCGCTGGACGCAGTCAGACTGGTGCTGCTGGTCGAGGACGACTTCGGTATCGAGATTCCGGTCGGTGAGCTGACGCTGGCAAACTTTCGATCGATTTCGACGATCAGCCGGCTCGTCAGCAAAATGATAAATCAAGCTTGAGTCGACGTGAACGGACGGCAATCTGATGAGCCGCGCCGAGATTGACCGCCTGATGCGAGACTTTTATGCCGCAAGAGGGCGCGGCGACCTGGAGGCCGTGTTGCGTTCATTCTGTACTGATGCGGCGTTCCAAATCGCGAGCGCGAGCCAGGACAGCCCGGTCGCGATCAAGGCGAACGGAGTCGACGAATTTCGCCCGCTGCTGGCGCTGCTGATCAAGACGTTCAGGCTCGGCGATTTGACGATCCGCTCGATGGCAATCGAAGATGCTCAAGCCACAGTGCATTGGAGGGCGAATGTTCGTTCACGGATCACCGGGGCGACGGTGCCGACCGAGATGATCGACATCGTGGAAGTGCGCGACGGCTGCATCGTGAACTTCAACGAAGTTTTCGCGCCTCGCCAGGGACTGACGTGAGACACGACTATTCGGGCCCGGCCGTGACGGCGCCGCA
This sequence comes from Binatus sp. (SeqCode), assembly GCA_050010075.1. Lineage (GTDB taxonomy): Bacteria > Desulfobacterota > Binatia > Binatales > Binataceae > Binatus. Next base: position 3,152 of record JBEKLS010000120.1, read on the forward strand.
TTCGCAGATCTCGTCGATCAGTACTCCGTTGGAATTTGACAATCTAAAGATTCGGCCATCTTCGCAATTCCTGATCGTGCCGGTTCCTTTTCTGTATCGCGACGGCCAACTTCACCTCGAGCTTCAGGCCAGTATCGGTATGCAGCAGTGGCTCTCCAACTTCGACAGCGTAACTCTCGCCGCGCCATTGTTGACGGATACCGACGCCGCCAAACTGAGCGGTATCGTATGGGTGCCGGCTGCCGGTTTTGGTTCCGCCGCGCAATTCGTTCCCTTGCCCCGAGCGCTCAGCGTAAAGAGCTTCCTGAAAAATTTAAGTCGAGCCCGTGCCCAAATCGCCGAATGCATCGACAAGAGCCGTTACCTGCAATTCGGGATCAGCTACCTGTTCGGAGATTGGGCAGGAGTCGGCGCTGAGGTCGCCATCCAGAAGCGGCGCAAGTACGGCGTCCACATGGACAAAGTCGAGTATCGTGCGATCCTCGACGCCAGTCGCAATGAGTCGTTGTCACGCCGGCTAAAAGCCCAGGTGCTTTCGCCTCTGACTCGTCTTTGGCACGAGCGCTTGATTCGGCACGCCAGTCTTTCGCTATGCCATGGAAATGACTGCTTCGAAGCGTACGGAAGCCTCTCGTCGGCGAGCTATCTGGTCCACGACATACATATCGAGGTCGACGCTGCGGAAGTAGACCGTCTGCGCGCTCGCAAGCAGGATGAGATTCTGAGCGGCAAGCCCTTGACGCTTTGCTATACGGGCCGAATGGTAGAGGACAAAGCGCCCCGCGATTGGGTTCGCGCTGTCGCCAGCGCGTACAAGCGTGGGGCTGCAATCAAGGCGGTCTGGTTGGGCGACGGACCTTTGCGCGATGAGATGTTAGCCTTGATTGCCGAACTCGGCGTGTCCGAAGCGATCAGCCTCCCAGGCTTTGAAAGTGATCGGCAGCGGGTGATGAATCTGATTGGCTCGAGCCATCTGATGCCCTTCACTCACATCACGCCCGAAAGCCCACGGTGTCTGCTCGAAGCACTGATGCACAGCACGCCGATCGTCGGTTACGAAACCGCGTTCTCGAAGGACCTTGTCGCGCGCAACGGTGGCGGAATGCATGTCGAGTCGGGCGATTTCGAAGCGTTGGCCGAAATGATCATCAGACTCGACAAGGACCGAAAGGGCTTGTCTCAACTTGTTGGTAATGCCGCCCTCGATGGAAAACAATTCAGCAGCAGAGAAGTGTTTCGCCATCGAAGTGAACTAATCAAAGACCATCTCTAGCTGTATCTCTCTCGCCGCGTTCTGCGAATTCCACTGATATGTGCTTTTGGCGTTGCAGCTCCTGAGCGACAGCACCAGACACCGTCGCTCCCGAAGAGATCGCCTGCCTGGCGCGAGCATAAAACTCCAGGATACGATCGATCTTCTTCTCCCAATCGAATTCAGCTACCGCCCGGGCACGAGCGGCTTGTCCCAGTTGATGGCGGAGTTCAGGCGATTGCGCCAGCCTTACCATCGCCTCGGCAATTTTGTTGATGAAACTCTCGCGTCCGGTTGGTTCGATCAGGATTCCGGTTCTTTCATCCAGATAGTCCGCAGGACCTCCCCACTTCGTCGCGATGACGGGAAGTCCCATGGCCATCGCCTCGAGTACGACCGCGCCACCGCACTCGTAGAGGCTCGGGAGGACTAACGCGTCGAACCCAGCCAGCAGCTGGGCGCACTGATCTTGCGGAACGAAGCCGTGGAATACGACACGGTTCCCTAGTGGCAGCGTTGCAGCCAGGGACTCGAGCTGAGTGCGTATTGCTCCATCGCCGATAATGTGCAGTTCAAGGTCGTGCCTTTGAAGCGCCCTGGCTGTCGCGAGCAAGAGCATGTCGACGCCTTTCCACTCAATTAGACGCCCGACGAAAGCGAATTTGGGTGGCATGCTGGATTGAAGCCTCGGGCTTTGGGGACTCTTGAACACATTGAGATCGACACCATTTTCAACCAGCTCGGCGACTTCGCCAGTAGTGCCTCGAGGGAGCGCTCGGCGCGTTCGCTCATTGGCCACGAGCAAAACCGCTGCCCTGCGCTTTCCGGGTATAAGCGTATTGAGAACGTTAGAAGCGACTCGGCCAGCCCCCACAGACCATCGCTCCAGCCGTCCCTCCAGGTTGGCGAATGCCGAGGGATAGTTCATCCCGCCGTTCATTGGGCCAATTACGACTGGTGCCCCGACGCCATACATCAGAGACGGCTGCTTCGGAGATACTGGAATCGGTTCATGGACGACATCCACGCCGTGCTGGCGTACCAAGTCGCGCACAACTGCCCGTTGCATCAAGCTGGAAAGGATCCCGCTGCCCCATCCAAGCGTGATGGCGGCGAAACGCTGCGGTAGAGGTTTGCTCATCTTCGCGAGCCAGCGTTGCGCTGCAAGATCCGGAACGAATCGCATCCGTTCGACTTCATCAGGGAGTAGCGTCGTGAGCTCAAGCCGCGTGCGCTCGTGCACCACCAGCCAGGCTTGCACTCCTCGCTTGCGCAAAAGCCGAAAGTAGTGCCAGGGAAGGATGGCTTCGCCGCCGAAGCGGGTAGACGCGTTGGGCGCGACGATCACGACTTTCATCCGCCCACTCGTAATCCTTTGTAACTCACCACGTGACTTCTGCCGCCTGCTCGAACTCCAGAAATCTCAAAGAAGCCTTGTTCGCAGCCGGCAGCAATTGGCGTTGAGGCTTACGAGTCCGAGCCAGCCTTCGTCGCATTCGCCTGTTGCAAGGTGTGCACGAGCTCGATTACATCGGCCGGTGTGGTTTCGCCGTGCGTCACGCAGGCGCGGATGATCTCGCTTCCTTCGTATTTCGCGACTGCTACCCATGCGCGGCCTGATGCCAACACTCGAGCCACGATTGAGCGGACGTCGCTAAAACCGGGCGGAGGCGTGATGCATAGCACGGCCAGCGGTGAGGAGTTTGCAATCTTCCATCCACGCGCCATCAGCGCGTCCTTGAGCAGGTCGGTAAGTTCGATCGATCGTTCGACGTGCTCTGCATAGCCACTCCATCCGGCGGCGGCGAGTGACAGGAACATCCGCAGGCCCACGAATCGCCGCGACCATTGAACCGAGGTCACGTACGGATCGAGACTCGGCAGGTTCGAGGGCATGAAGCTCGTGGAAACCTGGAAGGCGGACGACAGTATGTGAGGGTGCTTGGTGATGAACATCCCGCAGCCCATCGTCGTCGCAAACCACTTGTGCGCGTCGATCGTAATTGAATCCGCGCGCTCGATGCCTGAAAGAACGTGTCGGTGCCGCTGCGATGCGATCAGCGCGCCGCCCCAGGCTGCGTCAACGTGATACCAGAGCCCCGACGCGCGCGCGATTTCCGCACATCCCCAAAGAGGATCGATCATACCCGCGTTGGTCGTTCCGGCCGTCGCGGCAATCATTATAGGGACGCGTCCGCCGAAGCGGTCGCCGCGGATCGCATCCTTCAAGGCTTGCTGGTCCATCCGTCCGCTTCCATCGGTGGCCACCAGTCGCACCGCCGATCGTCCGATCCCCGCCTGGTGCGCGATTTTGATCCAGGCGAGATGGCTCTCCTGCGAGACGTAGAACACCGGCGCGCCGTCAAAGGCGCGGGCTCCCCGGTTCGCAAATTCCGGGTTCGCCTTGGTCAATGCGCAAAGCAGCGCCGTGTAGTTCGCCTCTGAGCCGCCGGATGTGAAATGGCCTCCAGCCTCAGGCGGAAATCCTGCGCGCTTGGCGATGGCGCGGATGACGTGAGCTTCTATCTCGACTGCAACCGGCGAGGTTGTCGAGGTCGCGAGCTGAGGATTGAAAGCACCGGCGATTCGATCGGCGCATTGCGCCGGAAAGGTGGGCGCCGGATTAAACAGCCCGAAGTAGCGCGGGTGCGTCACGTGGACGAGGCCATGCTCCATCTGCGCGACGGTCCACGACAGCAGTTCGTCGAGCGGGCGGGGCGATTGAAAATCAAAGTGGGCGAGCTCGCTTCTGAAGTCGTCGGGGTTGAGCGTGGGTCTGACCGGTCCTTCAGCGACGCGCTCGTTGGCCAGGATCAATTCGCGGGTCAGGAAATCGTCCCAACGCTCGCGCTCTGAAGGTATCGGAAAAAGACTCGATCCGAGCCCGGATGGCTCAGGAACTTTTCTTTTGATTTGCCGCGAAGCGACCTTTCTGCGTAGAGGCATCGTAGCTATCCGCTCAGGCCGCTTGCGACGCATTGACAGAGTGCCGCTCCTTGGAGCGGTCGGTCGGATGGCGGTGCTCAACCAGGTATGACAACCAATTCGTGTACAGCCGCACCGCAGGCTCATGCCATTCGTTGGCCAATTTTTTCTCCGCCGCCGGAAAATTCAGGACTACGTGAGTATCGCGGTCTCGGATCGTTCGATGCCGGAAGCGGTCGAACTCCGCCGCGGTTTCGGCATCGAAATATCCACGCGGCATCTCGGGGTAACTATCTCTTCCGCGGGCGACGAACTCGCGAATGTCTCTGCGATATTCGCGGAACAATGCTTCGCGGTCATATTCGGGATGGCCTTGCAGGTAAATCGAGAGACTCCTTCCCTGGCGGATGAACATATCGGCGCCAACCTCGGGCGACTTCGACTTGATGCGATAGCCCGCGGCCTCGAGCTGATCCTCGGGTAAATCGTTGTAGCGCGAATGCGGCACGCACCACTCATTGGGAGCGTTTGACACGATCGCGTGGTCCGCGACCTTCTCGCACTTGAACACACCCGAAAGCTTCTCGCGAAACGGCCGCCGCTGTATTCCGTCTGAGTGAAGCACAGCGGCGTGCGCTGCAAGACACGACCAGACGGTCGAGACAGTGTGATCCTCCGCCCAATCGACGAGTTTCGTCATCGTGGGCCAATAGGGCTCGTCCGACAGCACCTTTGCTCGCGGCTCTGCGCCGGTGACGATGAGGCCGTCGAGACGGTCCGCGAACAGTTCGCCGATGTCCTCGTAGTGCTGGCTGATATACTCGCGGCCGGCCGCCGAGCGCGGAAGTTGTGGCATTGAAAAAAATCTCACCCACACGAGCAGATCCCGTGAGGCCTCGGCCAGCAGATCGCAGAATTGCCGCTCGGTGGCTTGCAGAGCCGCGTCGGGCATGTTGTTGACGAGCCCTATAACGACCGGAGCGTCGTTGCGGAAGCTTGTCTCGCGCGAAACATCTCTCAGCGAAACACCGGCTGCTCCCGACCGTAGCTTGATCATGATCTTCCCCCGCCGCGGTTTGTGCTACTTCGCATTGGCCAACGCCTGATCGAGATCGGCCGTGATATCGTCGATGTGCTCGATCCCGATGCTGACCCTGATCATCTCCGGCGTGACGCCCGCCTTGCGCTGCTCCTCGGCGGACATCTGCCGATGCGTGGTCGAGGCCGGATGACACGCCAGCGATTTCGCATCGCCGAGGTTGACCAATCGCTTGATCAGTTTTAGCGCGTCGTAGAATTTGGCCGCGGCTTTGTATCCGCCGCGAACTCCGAACGTCATCAGCGAGCAGGCGCGGCCGCCGAGATATTTCCCGGCCAGCGCGTGATACGGGTTATCTTCGAAACCGACGTAGTTGACCCATTCGACGCGCTTGTCGGCGCGCAGGAACTCAGCCACTCGGCGCCCATTTTCGACGTGACGATCGATTCGCAGCGCGACCGTCTCGATTCCCTGCAGCAACAGAAAAGCGCTCAGCGGCGACAGCACCGAACCCATCGTCCGCTGATAAACGGTTCGACAGCGCGCGATGTAGGCGCTCGCGCCGAAATGTTCGGTGTACACCAGCCCGTGATAGGACGCGTCGGGCTCGCTGAACATCGGGAAGCGGCGCGCGTGTTCCCGCCACGGGAACTTGCCGCTATCGACGACAATCCCGCCCATCGTCGTGCCGTGACCGCCCATGAATTTCGTCAGGGAGTGAATGACGACGTCGGCGCCGTACTCGAACGGGCGCAGCAGAATCGGCGTGGCGACCGTATTGTCGACGATCAGCGGGATGCCGTGCTTGTGGGCAGTACGCGCGAACGCTTCGAGGTCGCAAATGTTGCCGGCGGGATTTCCCACGCTCTCGCAAAAGAACGCGCAGGTGTTGTCATCGACCAGCTTCTCCATCGCCTCTGCATGATCGCTCTCGGCAAATCGAACGGTGACCCCGAGTTGAGGCAGGACGTGCGCGAACAGCGTATGCGTCGTGCCGTAGAGCTGCGGGACAGAGATGATGTTCTTGCCGTTGCTCGCTACGTTCAGCACCGAGTAGTGAAGAGCTGCCTGCCCGCTGCTGACTGCGAGCGCGCCGACCCCCCCTTCCAGCGCAGCGACGCGCCGTTCGAGTACGTCGCAAGTCGGATTGCTGATTCGGCTGTAGCGATTGCCCTCGACCTCGAGGTTGAACAAGGCAGCACCGTGCTCGGCGCTGTCGAAGGCATAGGCAACCGTCTGATAGATCGGCACCGCGACCGCCCTGGTCGTCGGATCGACCTCGTACCCGCCATGGATTGCAACCGTTTCGTTTCGCAAATTCTTCTGCGCAGCTCCTAAATGCTGATTGAGCGTGCAGCAACGATGTTCATGGACGGGTCATAGAAAGTCCGATAATCTGCACCTCGGACGCCTCGCATTGGGTTAAAACAGGGTCTCAGTGCAGTACGTTTTGTTCCCGGATTCGAGCTGGAAAAGAGAGCAAATCAGGCCGGATTTCATCCGGATCCAAGGGGTCGCGCCACAACGCTAACGCGCTTGATATCGCGCCAGACAGCCGTGTTCTCTCGATGAAGCCGGAATTAAAGGCGTGGGTGCGCGCGCTCGAGATGACCGCCCCCATTGCGCAGAATCCTGCGCGTACTCTGCCGGTTCTGGTCGAGAGTCTGGGTGACAGGTTTGGCGCTTCGCCCGCTCTTTTATCTCGCGATGAAAATCTGACCTACAGCGCGCTGGCTGAGCGAGCGAACCTGTACGCGCAGTGGGCTCTAGCACAAGGATTAGCGTTCGGCGATGTCGTTTGCCTGCTGATGCCGAATTGCCCCGAGTATGTTGCTATCTGGCTCGGGATAACGCGCGTCGGCGGTATCGTCGCGTTGATCAATACCAACCTTGTTGGTGAGTCTCTTGCCTATGCGGTCAATGTCGTAGCACCGAAGCACGTTATCGTCGGCGCCGCACTGGTAGAAGAATTCGCCGCCGTCGTACCGCAGCTGTCGCCGGAGATTCGAAACTGGGCGCATGGCGAAAACAGTCGGGGGCTTCCGCGGATCGATCAGGAAATCGAACAGCCGCCAAAGGCTGGTCTCACGGACTCAAATTATAAGCAGCCGACTATCGCCGACCGCGCGCTCTACATCTATACGTCGGGGACGACGGGCCTGCCCAAGGCGGTCAACGTCAGCCATTTTCGACTCATGCAATGGAGCCATTGGTTTGCGGGCATGATGGACACGCAGCCCGATGACCGCGTTTACAATTGCCTGCCGATGTATCACAGCGTCGGCGGCGTGGTGGCGATAGGAGCGGCGCTCGTCAACGGCGGGTCGGTGGTGCTGCGCGAGCGATTTTCGGCGAGCCGTTTCTGGGACGACGTCGTCGAATCGAATTGCACTATATTCCAGTACATCGGCGAGCTATGCCGCTACCTCGTGAACAGCGCGCCGTCTCCGCGCGAAACGGAGCATCACCTCAGATTGGCCTGCGGCAACGGTCTTGGCGCCGATGTGTGGGAAGAATTTCAGCGCCGGTTTCATATCCCGCAGATCCTCGAGTTCTATGCTGCGACCGAAGGCAATTTCTCGCTCTACAACTGCGAAGGCCGCGTCGGTTCGATCGGAAGGATACCGTCGTTCCTCAAGCATCGCATGTCGATGGCGCTAGTGAAGTTCGATCTCGAGAAAGAGGAGCCGATACGCAACGACGAAGGTTTCTGCATCCGCTGTTCGACCAACGAAGCCGGCGAGGCCATCGGTCAGATCCTCGGCGACGGAACGAATGCCGCCGGCCGCTTCGAAGGCTATGCGGACCAGGCCGCCACCGAAAGAAAGATCCTGCGCAATGTGTTCGTGAGCGGCGACGCATGGTTTCGCACCGGCGATCTGATGCGCCGCGACGAGGGCGGGTTCTACTATTTCGTCGACAGGATTGGCGACACGTTCCGATGGAAGGGCGAGAACGTATCGACCACCGAAGTCGCCGCGACTGTGTGCGCACATCCAGGTGTGATCGAAGCGGTGGTTTACGGCGTGACGATCCCCGGTGCGGAAGGACGCGCTGGAATGGTTGCCGCAGTGGTCAGCGATGACTTCGATCTGAACGCGTTCCGCCAGCACCTTCTCGAACGCCTACCCGACTACGCCTGCCCTCTTTTCCTGCGCATTCTTGGAAAGATTGAAACGACAGCGACGTTCAAACCGAAGAAGCAGGAGCTGGCGCGCGAGTCCTGTGATCCAGCGGCGACTGCGGATGCTATCTACTTGAACGATCCAGCGAGCAAGCGCTTTGTGAGGATCGACGCAGCGCTCTACGAGAGAATTGCGTCAGGCGATATTCGCCTCTAGTGTATGTCCCGCAAATAGCTTTAGTTAAATTGCTGGGCCTTTCCGACGCTCCTCTTGCAAAACTCTGGATAGCTAGTCCAGCCATTAATAGTTTTCCACGGGATAGGACTGCTCGACAGCATAATGTCCTGTTCCCATGTTCCCCCCTTTCCATTGTGGAAAGGGGGAATCAGAAAGTTATTTGCGGGACGCTAGACTAGGCGGTGTTGCCGGCGTCAACCGTCAGCACTGTGCCGGTGATATTTCTCGCCTTGTCGCTTAGCAGGAATTCTACAGCGTTGGCGACGTCATCTACTTCGGCCAGCCGATGAAGAGCGCTGCGGCGTGCGATCTGATCGCGTTGCTGTCCGCTGAGACTGTCCGTCATATCGGTATCCAGAAAACCCGGCGCAACCGCGTTGACGTTGATGCCCAGCGGCCCGACTTCTCGCGCCAGCGATCGGGTAAAGCCGATTAGCGATGCCTTGGTGGCACTGTAAACGGCGAGACCCGTGTAGCCGGTGAAGCCGACGATCGAAGCGACGTTCACGATTCGGCCGCCGCCATCGGCCATCATCGATCGCACGACGTACTTGGTCAGAATGATCGGTGACACCGTATTCAGGCGCACCAGCCGCTGAATTTGCGCGTCATGCATCGTGGCCAGCACACCGCTGGTGCCGAGGCCGGCGTTGTTGACGAGTCCGTGGATCGAGCCGAACTCCTTGCGCAACTGTTTGACGAGCGCTGGAATGCCCGAAGAATCTTCAAGGTCGAATGCTTTGAAGATGAGCGAATTTTCTTGGGCCGGCTCTTTTTTCCGCATCGCGCATGTGAGCTGATCGCTCTCATGCCGCGCGATCGCGACAACCTGGTAGCCTGCGGCCACGAGCTTGCGCGCGATCCCGAGTCCCAAACCTCGACTGCCACCAGTAACGATGACGGTTTGCATCAGACGCGCGCCAACTTTCCGGAGGGCGCGACTTCGAGCGACGACACGAACCGGACCAGGGTCGGCACTTTATATGGAGCCAGCGTACGACGGCAGCTTTCGAGGATGTCGCGCTTGAGCCGCTGCGTGCCGCCGTCCTCCGCACTGCAAGTAGAGTCGGACTTGACGACCACGTCGGCAACGACCAGCGCGCCGGTGATCGGGCTTTTGCGCCCCGTCACGAGCGACATCTGCACACTCGGATGGCGGTTGATAACAGCCTCGACTTCTTCGGGGTGGACCTTGAGACCGCCCACGTTGATGATCCCGTCGCGGCGGCCGACAAAGTAGTAGCGGTCTCCGCGCAGCTCTACCATGTCGCGCGTGTCCACGAAGCCGTCGTCGTTAATGAGGCTCTCGGCCGCGCTCCCAAGGTAGGCGCTCGCGATTCGAGCCGATCGAATCCGCAGCGAGCCGTCTTCGACCTTGAGCTCGACTTCCGCACCTTGCCTTGCGATAAGCGATGCAGGAAATCCCGCGAGACCGTCGCGAACGTCGAAGCCCACTCCCGCCTCGGTCGAAGCGAAGGCATGCACAATCGTGGCGTCCGGGTAAAAGACTCGCAGGCTGTCCAGTATTACCTGGTCGACAATCTCTCCCGACAGGCGAACGTAGCGGGGCGCCATCCGGTGAGCCATCGGACTCATCAGCGCGCGGCGCCAATGAGACGGAGTTCCGGAAATATGCGTGACGCCATGCGCGCCCGCTCGAATCAGAAAGTCGCCGGTCGATTCGTCGGCGCTCGAGAGCACCAGCGATGCACCGTCGAAAAGCGCGCGCAGAAAAATCTGCAGGCCGCCGTAGCGGCGAATGTCATAGAAGGTGCTCCAGACTACCCCGTCGCCCCGCTTGCC
>JBEKLS010000121.1:0-13516 GCA_050010075.1 Binatus sp. (SeqCode)
CGCGCGAGCTCGACCTGCAGAATCCGGTAACTGTGGTTGTTGCACAGCACCGTCGTGACGTTGAGCGACTCGCGTGCCTGCGTCCACAACGCTTGCAACGTGTACATGCCACTGCCGTCGGCTTGGAAAGCGATCACGCGCCGATCGGGGCACGCGACCGCCGCGCCGGTTGCGCACGGCATGCCTTGTCCGATCGCGCCGCCGGTCAGTGAGAGATATGTGTGCGGCGGTCCCGCAACCGAGGCAGCTTGGAATGGCGCACCGCTGGTGGCGGCTTCGTCCATCACGATCGCACCCTCGGGCATCGCCGCCGCGAGCGCGGCGCCGGCAGTTATCGGATTGAGTTTTCCCAGTGGGCGTTCAGGTCGCGTTATCTTCGAAGGTGTCGCGACCGCAACCGGCGCACCGATTTCGCTCGCGAGCGCTTCCAGGGCGGCTGGGACGTCGTCGGTCGGATCGGCAAGAATCGTGGCGTCGGTGCCGTCAGGAATCAAGCTGCTGGGGAAATCCGGATAGCCGAAAAACGCGACGGGCTTTTTCGCGCCAGCCAATACGATCCTGTCGAACGGTTTCAGCATCTCGATTGCCTGCTCGGGAAAGTATGGCAACCGATCGAGCGCCGGCGTGCCCGCGCCACGTTCGAGCCGCGGCGGGAAAGTTTCGCAGATCAGATGACAGCCCGATTTCGCCGCGATGCGCGCAGCCGCTTTCAGGCCGCGTGCGCGAAGCGCGGTGCCGCCGATCAACAGCGCGACTTTTTTGCCTTTGCGAATCGATTCGGCCGCATGCTTGACCGCATCGGCAGACACTGTCGGCGCCGCCGCCGGCTCGATCCGTGTCGCGTGCCGCTCGGCGGGATCCCACTGGCAATCCGACGGAATGATCAACGTCGCGATTTGTCCCGGCGCGAGGCCGGCCGCCGCAATCGCCTGCGCCGTCGTGCCGGCGAGCGACGCTGCGGTCCGCACGCTGCGGACCCATCCCGAAACGGGAGTCGCGAGCGAAACGATATCCGAGGTGAGCGGTGCGTCGGCGGCGACGTGCCACGTCGCATGATCGCCGATCAGATTCACGATCGGCGATCGCGCGCGCCGCGCGTTGTGCAGATTCGCGATGCCGTTGGCGAAGCCCGGCCCCAGATGCAGCAACGTCAGCGCAGGTTTCTCCGCCATCCGTCCGTAGCCGTCGGCGGCGCCCGTGCAAACGCCTTCGAAGAGTCCAAGAATCGGCCGCAGCCCTTCGGCCGCATCGAGCGCCGCCACCAGCGGCATCTCGGTCGTCCCCGGATTTGCAAAACATACTTCGACGCCGGCCGCGATCGCGGTGCGAATCAGGCTCTCAGCTCCGTTCATTACTCAATCCTCGGTTGCGCGGTGACGCTCGATCTTCATGAAATCGTGCGCGGGGTTTTGATGGCCGAATTTTTCCCTGGTCTGATCGATCGTTCCCGACCTGGCGTAATGCCACACCATCGCGGCGCGAATCCCGCCAGACAGGTTGTCGGTCGAACGATGCATCAGGTGGCTGTGAAACACCAGCAGGTCGCCGGGCTGCATCAGCACCGGCATCGACTTCGACGTGTCGTAGTCAACGATTTCCGTGTAGCCGTATTGTGCGTGCGGCCGCCGGTCCGGCACATGCTCATGCACCCGTTCGCGATGCGACCCCGGCATCACGTGAAGGCATCCGTTGTCGAGCGTGGCCTCAGTGACAGCCAGCCAGATTCCAACCTGCGGCCGCGTATTGAAGGCGAAGTAGTAGGAGTCCTGATGCCACGGCTGCCCGAGTGCGCCATGATTTTTGAAAATGAACTGGCTGACGAAGCAATCGAGTTCCGGACCGATCAAATCGCTCACGAGGCCGACAACCTCGGGATCTTCGACCAGCTTTTTGAAAATCGGATCGCGATGCAGCCGGAAAACCTTGCCGACGCTGTCCTCGGGGTTTCGCGCGAGCGGGTTGGGTTTCTTCTCCGGCAACACGAACACATTCGGCGTGCTCTTCCCCGCTGCGTTCAGTCGGCAAATCTCGATCACTCGCGCATGAATCGCGCGGCAGTCTTCGATCGGCGCGAAGTTGCGGATGATGAAAAACCCTTGATCATCCCAGTCGCGCTTGCGTTCTGCCGAAAGCATTTACGCGCGAAGCCCGGCGACTGAATCCGCGATAGCGGTGCCGGCGAAGAATTGAGGATTTGCCTTCAGATGAAGCTGCGCAGGATACGTAAAAACGAAGTCTCGATAGTCGGTGTCGCTCAGAATGCCCTTGTCGACCAGCCGATGGCTCTCGAGCAGCACGGTCGAGATGTCGGGCACGTCCCAATGGCCGATGTCGGATGAAAAAATCGGCTGCAGCCGCGTCCGCATCGGATTGGCGCGCGCGTCGAGCGCGCGATGGACGCTCAGGTCATCGGCCTCGCACCCGAAATAGAAGTTGCCGAAGATTCGCGCGAAGTCGTGCTCGTCGCCGACGCCGGTCAGCGCCCATTCGTCGCGGTCCGCTGCGCGATCGTGACGCCCGAGGCCTTCGTCGTAGGCCCGCTCCGCGCGCGCCGAACTTTTCGCGCTGAATCCTGGGCCGCCCCACTCGGCGAGCAGTTCATGCAGCCGCGGGCGATCGAGCCGCGCGGGATCATAGTTCGCGAGGCCGGTGAGGTTGCGCTTTTCCCAATGCTCTTCGAGCGAGTGGAGCAGGTCGCAAGCCCATCCCGCACCGCACTCGAGAAATCCGAACGCGAGCCCGGGAAACCGCGCCGCGACTCCGCCCATCACGAGCGAGCGGCACAGCTCGCCCTGCTGATAGGCGTGCGCGCCGATATGGTTGAACATGTAGTTGGTCGGCGAGCGCCGCCCGAGCGGCAGGTAGCGCAGACCGACGCCGCCGTGCGAGGTGACCGCGATTTTCAGCTCGACAAATCTGCGCCACACCGGATCGTAGTCGTGAAAGCTGTCGAGGCCATAGCAATCGAAGTAAGCGGCGTTGGGGAAGGCATCGGGATGCTCGCGCTCGAGCGCGGGAATCGGACGCGCCACGCCCGGCGGGATCATCGCGACCTTCAGGCCAAGACGCGCCGCGTATTCGAGCTCCGCGATCGCCTCGTCCGGCGTGTGCATCGGGATCGCGGCGGCGGGCGCAATGCGGTCGCGGAACTGTCCGCAGATCTCGGCGTTCATCGTGTTGAGCGCGCGGCATGCGATTCGCCGCACCTCGTCGTCGTGAATCGTTGGCAGCGCGAGTCCGAGAGTGGGATACAGAATGGAAAAATCGACGCCCAGATCGTCGAGCCTCCTGTACAAGAGACGCGGCGCCATCACGGTGGCGAGGTCGTAGGCGTCGTTGGAGACGCCCCACCACGCGCCGCGCATGTCGCCGGCGTCGCGATTGCCGCGCGAACCGGTCGGATGATCGCGCAGCTCGCGATTGTAGCGCTCGAGCATCCCGATCCCGCCGACTTTCTGAAGATACTCGTTGAAGAGCGGCGCGGGCTCGATCAGATGACCGTCGGCGTCGATCACTGGATGATCGAGCCGGTCGCGTAGCGCGCGCACGCGGGCAATATTTTCGCTGTTCACGCTCGAACTACCTCGACCTCGCTGACAGACGAGCGGTAGCGCGCACGCGATAAAGGTGTCAAGCAGACTGCTCCGCCGCGCCGGGAAGGCAGGCGCAGGCTAGATCAAAAAATGCGGACCGGATTCTGTTGGGCCGATCGCTCTCTACGCAACATCGGAAAGCGCGCCGAATTTCACACGTGTCAGGCGCTCAGATTCTATCCAAAGCCGCTTCGCAACCGATCCATCCAGCGCTCTTTTCGGAACAGGCACAGCAGTCGGATACCCCGTGAGCTCCGCAATGCCATCCGGGCCGTAATAGCCGCCAGCAACTGCCTTCTCAGCAACCGCCGCATATAGCGTTGGCAGCGCCCCCTGCGCCGCGTCCTGCGAAAGGAAAGGCTTCATCGTTGCCATCAGTATTTTCAAGCACCGCCCTATATGATCGGCCTGCAGGTTTGTCAGCGCGTATCCAGGATGTGCGGCTGTGCTGAGAATGGGCGACCCGACTGCCTCCAGCCGCCGTTGCAATTCCAGTGAAAAGACAAGGTCGGCCAGCTTGGATTGCGCGTACGCCTGGATCATCGGCTTATAGACGCGCTCGCCCTGCAGATTATCGAACTCAATCTTGCCGAACTTGCTTGCTGAACTCGACACCGTCACCACGCGTGAGCCCGCAACCTGCTTGATCGACGGGAGCAGCAGTCCGGTCAAGGCAAACGGGCCAAGATAGTTCGTCACAAACTGACGCTCGAACCCATCCCCGGTTACTTCACGCGTCGGTAGCGACGTTACACCGGCATTGTTGATCAGCAGGTCGAGCGACTGTCCAGGGAATCGTTCAATCACGCGGTTCGCAAAAGCGTGGACGGAAGCTTGCGCGGCGAGGTCGAGTATCTCCGGGTGAAGCTGCGCGTTTGGGACCTGCTCCAGGATGCGCGCGGCTGCGTCGTCGGCCTTGGCCCGCGTCCTCGCCGGCAGAATCAATTCGGCCCCCTTGCGGGCCAGCGCCAGTGCTGTCTCAAATCCAATGCCGCTGTTCGAACCCGTAATCACGGCTCTGCGCCCAGCCTGCGAGGGAATATTTGCCGTAGTCCAACTCGTCTTCATGGAACTACTATCAGACCGACAGTATACTTCGGCAATAAGGCACCTTTTCTTCCTGTAGGTACCCAGAGGTAACTGATGAAGAAATCCTCGAAGGAAACGCGATTCAGTTGGGAACACATCAAAGATTTCTGCGAGACACTGACCGAAACCCAGGATGCACTCGCACGCGAGATGGTCTCCCGCATCTCAGACAAGTGGTCGCTCTGGACCATGAGCGTACTTGCCGAACTCGGTCAGCCTATGCGCTTCTCCCGCGTCATGGATCAGGTCGAAGGCATCAGCCAGAAGTCCCTGACGAAGACGCTCCGCGGATTGGAACGCGACGGACTCATAATGCGCGAGATCTTTGCTGAGGTTCCGCCCCGGGTTGAATACACGATCACGGCCCTCGGCTCCGAGATGCTCGACAACGTCGCGCCCCTGTGGCGCTGGGCGGCAAAGAGCGTCGAGCGCTTTCAGAACTGCCGAGCCGCGTTCGATCGTCGCGAACTCCGATCCGGAAAGAACAGTTGAGGGTGCGGCGGCGAGCAGAACCTGCCACCCGATCTGCCGTCAGGTGAAGGCCTCGAAAACTACCTCGACCTCGCTGACAGACGAGCGGCAGCGCGCACGGGACAAAGGTGTGAAGCAGACTCCTCCGCCGCGCCGGGAAGGCGGGCGGAGGTTAGATCAAAAAATGCAGACCGGACGGCGCTAGCGCTTGTCGCCGGTTTGACCCGTCAGCGAATGACTCACCGCGGGATCATTGATCGGATGCGTCGCCGGCGGACTGTTTTGCGCGGCAACCGCCTGCGCGCATCGCAGATGCATCGGTGGCTCGCCGGTTACTTTGGTTCCGAAACCAAAGCGACCATTGCAGTGATGGCAACGATCTTCCGCCATTCCACGCAGTGTGTGGCACTTCGGATGACTGCACGACCCGCGGCATGGGCCGCCTGGCATTCCGGGTGTGGGTATAGTGACAACGCTCATCGTTTCACCTCTCCGTTCTCTTCTGCTCCTATCTTGAAAGCGCCCGGTTTCGCGCTGAGTCCAAGATTAGGTTATCTAACTGATTGTAGCAATGTAGCTACATACAGTTAGTGTGACTTTCATACAATTAGTTTAATAACCGTTTCACGTCTTTAGTTAGCTTTAGACAACTTACACTGGTCGATTTTGCTATGCAAGGGGTCTTGATAGCGAAAATTGACCATCGAAACGCTTCCTGGTGATTAGAAATAACACCTTATTAAGCAGGCCCGTGCCGGCCTTTGGGCCCGCATCGCCGTTTTAGCGCCGCTAATGATGCCTTCAGGCGCTCGGCGACGCGCCGCCGAGCAGCACTCGCGAGCGCTCGAGATGGCGTCCGAGATAGCCGCGGACGTGGCGGGCGACGCGGTCGTCGGCATGGCCGAGCGCAACTGCGGTCGCAAACTCGGCCATCGCGGCTTCCATCGCACGCCGATCGGGCGGAGTCTTCGCGCTCGCGCGAGTCGCGCGCGCCAGCGCGCCGCGCAGCCCGCTCTTCTTCGAGAGATGCTTGTCGCCGAGCCGCTTGATCGCGGCAAACGTCGTGCGGAGATCTTTTATCTCGGCCGCGTCATAGGCCGGCGCCGACTCGAGTATCGCGGCGGCATGCGCGAGCATTCCGATCGCCGACATCGCCTGGTTTTGTGCGTACGGCGAGGTCAGCTCCGGCATGAGCGCCTCGATAATCGTCCGCTGCATTCCGCTGATCAGTTCGTTCAAGGTCGGTCTTAGCATCTTGAGCCTCAGACCAGTTGAAGTTGGCTGGCCAGGTCGCCCAACAGTTGCGGCAGCAGCAATTCCAAAAACGGCATGACTGCGTCGGACGTGCGCCGCTCGACGAAATCGCGGATTCCGGTCAGGCAAATCACTGCCATCTTCGCGTTGCCGAGTACCTGGTAGAAAAGTAGCCGCTGGCGATCGATCGGGTGGCCGGTCTTCTCTTCGTACAGGCGGTAGAACGCCTCGCGCTCCATCAGGCCGCCGGCGAATTCGTCGCGCCCCCAGAACAGCATCGACGCCCAGCCGAGATCCTCCATCGGATCGCCGAGATGCGCCATCTCCCAATCGAGCATCGCGATGATTCCGTTTTCGTCGTAGAGATAATTTCCCGAACGATAGTCGCCGTGAACGATCACGATGCGGTCGCTGACGACAGGATTGGCCTTCAGCCATGCGAACGCGGCGGTGAGAATCGGATACTGCTCGTCCATCCGATCGCGCTCATAGATATCGTTCCAGTGCGCGGTCTGGATGCGGGCGGGATCCTCGAGATTTTTCGGCGCGCCCAGAATTTCGAGGCCGCATTCGCGGAAATCGAGCGACTGCAAGCGTGCCAGCTCGCCGATGAGATCGTTGGCGACCTTCAGGCGCGTTGATTCCGGCTCGGCGGCTGGAAACGCGCCCATGCCGGTTTGGCCGGGTGCGCGATGCATGATGAAAAACGGGCGATCCATCACGCTGGCATCGAGTTCGAGAAACAACGGCTCGGGAACCTTGAGCCCGGCGCGATGCATCGCGTCGATCACCTTGAATTCGCGCTCGCGATCGGACTTGAGCAATCCCCCGGTCGGATCGCGCCGGCCGATCATCGGGCGCGTGCGCTGATCGCCGTCTTCGATCCATTCCAGTTCAAAGGCGTAGGTCTCGCGCGACGAACCGCCGGAAATTCGCTTGAGGCCGACCACGCGAAGCCCGCTCGCATGCGGCATCTTGCGTTTGAGATATTCAGTCAGTCGAAGCTGATCCAATTTGCTAGATTCCCATTTCGCGCTACGGATTCGGCGACGTCGGCGGCAGCGCCATCGGATTCACCGGCGCCGTGATACCGCCCATCATGCTGCCCATCGAGGCGCGCAAGCGCTCCGCCTGCTCGACCTTGCCGTTGCGCATCAGTTGCCGTTCGACGCCAAGCGCCTCGCGTTTGGCCTGTTCGATTTGATCGGGCGTCGGCGGCGCGATTGCAACCGCGGTCGCCAGCGTCTGTTGCGAAATCTGCGCCATCAACTGCGTCATCTGCACGGTCGAGGCTGACGGCGGTGGCGAGGGCGACATCCCCGCGACCTTTCCCAACGCCTGCGCGAAACTGCCGGGGCCGCGCGCCGTGATGAACATCTGCACTTCGTTCATGCTCGACGCCCCGTCCAGCCGCGTGCCCGACGGCGCGCTATGGCTCATCGCGTCGACGTTCATCACGTCGAGAGAGGGCGTCGCGCCGAGGCTGTTGAGCGTCATGATCGAATCGTAGTGAATCTCGTCCGCGTGCGAGCCATCGACTTCGAATGCAATCTCCGAATCGCCGCCGCCTATCGGCGCGACCCCGGTCACGTGCCCGATCGTCGCCGACGCGTGCGTTATCGGGTCGCCGGGGCCCAGCCCGCCGCTCGTGTCGAGCTGCGTCGTGTAGTCCGACGGCTGACTGGCGCATCCCGCGAGCAGGAGCGCAACGATAAACGGCGCGCAGATTCCGATCGTTCTACGCAAATGCCGGCATCACTTCCTTGGCGAACAATTCGAGGGTCGGCGGCGGTGCGAAGTCGCTGAAGAAAATCGTGAAGGTCGTGATTCCCATCGCCACGCGCTGTTTCAACTGATCGATCAACTGCTTCGGCGTTCCCTTGATTCCGGTCGTGACGAACGGCTTGAGCATCTGCGCCGCCTTCCACTTCGCCTCGACTTCGGCGTCGCTCGAGCCGATGCAGACCAGCAACTGTTCCGAGATGTCGATAGTGTTGATGTCGCGGGCGACGTCTTTGCAGTGCTGCTTGAGCACGTTGAACTTGTGATCGAAGCTCTCGTAGCCGGCCGGACAATTCCAGCGGTCGGCGAAGCGCGCGACCAGTTTCAGCATGACTTTCTCGCCACTGCCGCCAATCGTGATCGGCGGATGCGGTTGCTGCACCGGCTTGGGATTGCAGATCGCTTCCTCGACCGAGTAGTGCTTGCCCTTAAAGGTCGCGCGCTTCTCGGTGAACATCGCCTTGATGATGTGCAGGCCTTCCTCGAACATCTTGAGCCGCGTGCCCATCGAGGGAAACTGGTAGCCGTAGGCCTTGTACTCCTCGTCCATCCAGCCCGCGCCGTAGCCGATTTCGAGGCGGCCGTTGCTGATGTGATCGATGGTCGCGAGCGACTTCGCCAGCAGCGCCGGGTTGCGGTAGGAGTTGCAGATGACCAGCGTGCCGATGCGAATCTTGTCGGTCTTCGCCGCCAGCCCCGCCATCAACGCGAGGCATTCATGGTGGTCGAGGTCGGGCATCCCGCGCGTCCACATATGATCGACCAGCCAGATGGAATGGTAGCCGAGCTTCTCGCATCGATGCGCCCGCTCCTCGAGCTGATGCCAGGATTGTCCGGCTTGCGGAGAGAAGAGGGCGAATTGCACTTTCTTGCTCATTGAAATACTCCCGTGCGTGATTGGCGTGA
Source organism: Binatus sp. (SeqCode) (assembly GCA_050010075.1). Classification (GTDB taxonomy): domain Bacteria; phylum Desulfobacterota; class Binatia; order Binatales; family Binataceae; genus Binatus. The sequence goes on from JBEKLS010000121.1 coordinate 9,096, forward strand.
GAACGTGAAGCCTCTGTTTCGCACGGCGGACCGCGAAGGGTCAACCTTCCTCCTGTTCCCCTCACTGCTGAACCTCAGTGCTGTCCACTTCAGTGCCGTCACTTCAGTGCCGTCACTTCAGTGCTGTCACTTCAGTGCTGCCCACTTTAGTGCTGTCCCTTCAGTTCTGCCCCCTTTCAGTGGGGCGGGCCGCCGTGCCCGCCTCTTTGTTCGAAACAGATCGCCTCACGCTCTCGGTAGCGAGGCGGGCGTGTCGGTGGAACTAAGAAGAATCATTCATTTGGTGAGTGCGGGCGTGTCGATGGCGGGCACGGCGGCCCGCCCCACTGTATATGGCCTGCCTCAGTCTATAAGGCCTGCCACTCTATACGGCCTGACCGCTGAGCTCCTCTGACGGTTGCGGGCTTGTGCGGGGGTGCGAAATTGTGGAGAGGATTAGGGCCATGAAGATTCGACGGTTCATTGCGCTTGAACTCCTGATGGTCCTGGTTTTGTTCATCGCCACACGCGCGGTTGCGAGGGCCGCGGACTTCAGCGCCGTTGGCGCGGCGCGCGAGCTCAAAGGCGCGCCGGGAATTTACGAATGGAGCTTCCAGGCGACGGTTGGCAAGTCACCATTCGACAAAATCGCGCTCCATCGCGTCGCCAAAGGACCGAATCCGCCGGTGCATCCCGAGGCCGTCGTGCTCTATCTGCCCGGGACCAATATGAACGGCGAAGTTGCGCTCAAGGATCCGCGCTACTCGTTCCAGGTTTACCTGGCGGAGCAGGGCGTTGACGTATGGGCGATGGACTATCGCACACATTTCATTCCGCCCGAGACGCCGCAGAGCGATCTCGCCGAGCTGGCGGGATGGACCAATGAACTTTTCGCGGCGGATATCGAGGCGGCTGCGAAATTTGTCAGCGAGAAAACCGGCCGCAGCAGAATTTTCGTCGCCGGCTTCAGTCGCGGCGTCGAGTTCGCGTACCTTTACGCCGCTATGCGTCCGAAACAGGTCGAAGGAATAATCGCGCTCGACGGCTTCATTCCCAGCCATCCGATACGCGTCGAGCCGGTGCCGCCGGGCCACTATGCTGACGACATCGGCGGCGAACATCTCACTTACGACAAGCGCTACAAGCTGATGCAGATGGTGATCGAAAATCCCGATCAGCCGGCGCCGATTCCCAAGTTCAAGACGGCGCGCGAAAATCTCGAGCACGTCGTGTACGGTGCGGGCGGATTTTTCGGCGCCAAAGGTGGCCTGGCGAATCCGCAGGGCGGCTATTCCGACGCGGTCGTGCTGGCAAAACTGCTGATCGCGTACGACCGCTACTGGCCTTCGGTGCAGGACCAGGAGAGCCCGTTCACGCCGCAACTGCTGGCGGCGCTCAAGGCGTCGAAGATTCCGGTGATCGCGTTTGCCAGCACCAACTTCGGCGGGGGTTGGCCGGACCAGGTCGAAGCGGCGGCGAAATCGACGGGCGCGCCCGACGCCTCATTTGCGAAGTTCGACAACTGGGGCCATCTCGACGTGTTGGCGGGCACCAAGTCGGAGAGCGAAGTTTTCGCGCCCACGGCGGCCTGGATCAAGCAGCATGAGAAGTAGGCGGGAACTGCGGCGCGTCGGGACGCGGCTCGTCGGGGCGGCTCGGCGGAATGATCATCACGGCGGCGAGCGCCCATGCGCCTAGCAAAAGGCCTGCGATGATCCATCGAGGGACGGAGCGGCCGCGGCGCGATGCGACGATCGCGGTCAGAGGGGTGAGCGCGAGATTGACGATGATCGACGTCGCGATCAGGTTCGCGGGCGGCTCGTAATACCGCATAAGGACGAAGCCCGAAGCGATGCTGAGAATGGTGGCGAGGGTGGTCATCGGTTTGCGCGGCTCGACCCTCTATATATAGTTGAAAGCCATGGCACGCCGCGACGACGACAACCTGATGAACAAGCTCCGCCAGATGAGCGAGGAAGGCATCACCGGCTTCTTCAACGAGATTATGTCGAACGACAGGATGCGCTCGAGCTTCGGCAAAGCCGGCGAACGTTTCATGGCGAACAAGCAGTCGTTCGACCGCAACGTCGAGCAGATGCTCGACTTCGTCAATATTCCTTCCAAGCGCGACGTGCGCGACCTCAAGGCGCGGCTCGATCACCTGAGCTCGCAACTGCTGAACCTCAGCATCAAGCTCGATCGCCTTCTCGATCACGACGACGACGAGCCCGCGAAGTCGAAGCCGGCGAGCAAACGCGCGAAGAAGCCCGATTGATCGCGCTATCAGCCGGCGCGAAGGCTGCGGCCAATCTCGGCGAGGTCGGCGATAGTGCGCGGCTCGCGGCCGAGGTCGTGCGCAACCATCATTACCGCACCGGCGGGAAGCGAATCGCGCAGCGCAGTCAGCGAAACTTCCTCGCGGGTCTTGAGCGCGGCGTAGTCGGCGAGATTGCGCTTCAGCTTTTTCCTGAGTGACGGTGCGATATGGGCCGATGCCAGTTCTGCGGCATCGGGCAGGTCGGCGAGCACCCTGTTCACGACCATCGCGGAGACGCGCAAGCCTGCACTTTCGAGCGCGTCGATAAATTCGCGCGCCTGCGCAATCCGGCTCGACTCGGCGGTCGTGACAATCACGATTGCGGTATCGGACGCGCGCAGCTTGTCGCGGGCGCGCGCGGCGCGAGTGGAGAAACCTTCGTACATGCCGTCGAAACTGCGCACGAACGCCTGCACATCGCGCAGCAGTTTCAGCCCCGTCACGCGATCGAACGCCGCCAGCACGGCGCGCGCGGCCACGTCGACCATCCGGAGTTGGCTTTTGAAAATTCCGTTCGGCGCGGTGAGCAGGTTGATGGCGCGCGAGTTGAGCAGTTCGAGCAGGCGGCGCGGCGCGTCGAGAAACTCGATGGCCTCGGTCGCCGGTGGAGTGTCGAGCACAATCAGGTCGGTGTCGGGGTTGGCTGCGAGCTCGACCAATTTTTCCATCGCCATGTAGTCGGCCACGCCCGCGAGCGCGCCCGAGAGATTGCGATAGATTCGATTCTCGAGAATCGTGTCGCGCGCCGCGTCCGATTTCGCGTAGCGCGCGACGATCGAATCGAAGGTGCGCTTCGGATCGAGACGCAGCGCGCGCAACCGTGCGCGACTGACGCCGGCACGGTGCGGCGGCTCGATGCCATCGAGAGCGAACTCGAGTTCGACCCCGACCGGCTCAGATGAATCGGGCGCGAGCCCGAGCGCGTCGAGCAGCCGCGGCGCGGGATCGACCGTCATCACGTCGACCGCGCATCCGATCACGGCGCCGTGCACGGCGAGCGCTGCGCTGATTGTCGTCTTGCCGACACCGCCTGGTCCGAGGCAGATGACAAGTTTCTGCGCGCGCAAGTCGAACGGCGCGGCCTTGGCGGAGTGCTTGCGGCTCATCGGTCGAGCAGCTCCGCTTTCAGCACGCGGCCGAGTTTCTCGAGCTCGTGCGGACCGATAGCCGGCGTGAACATCATCGGCAGACTGAACGTCGAGAGACCGGCGTCAGAGAACCGCGGTGCGACGAGGGCGGCCTGCTCGTGCGCGGCGTTGCGCCGGATCGCAAGGTGCGCGTGGCCGCCGAGCGGACTCATCGCGGCCAGCTCGGAAGTATCGAACAGCGAATCGGGCACGCAGTTCATTATCGCGGCTACGGTCACGATGCCGAGGTGATCGCGAATCGTGCCCGCCGTTTCAAGCGCCTCGCGAACCGCAAGATCTTCCGGCGTCATCGTGATCACGGCACCGAAGCGGGTCGGGTCGGAAAGGAAGCCGTCGATCGAATCGGCGAGCCGGTTGAGAGTGCCGGCCGGCGCGATTCCCTTCACGCCCGATGAGACCGAGAGCAGCTCGACGGCGCTGCCCGATGCAGGCGCGTCGATTACGAGATAGCGATCCTCGAGGGCCGCCTCGCCCGCGAGAATCCGCAATCGTTCCAGCAGCAGGAAAGCCTCGAGACCCGGGAGCGCCGCCGTCACGTAGCCGAAGGTGCGGCTCCGCAGCATCCGGCGCGAGATGGCGCGAATCGGAACGATGCGCTCGATGAAGGCTTCGAGCTCGGCGCGCGGCGTCAGCGCGATCACGTCGAGCGAGCCGGTGACTTCGATAACGTTGGAGTTGTGCGGAACTGCGCCGAGCAGCGCGGCCGCGGACAATCGCCGGTCGAGATCGGCGAGCGTGGTCGGACGCCGGCGCGACAGCGCAAGCGCGAGCGCGGCCGCGACCGTGCTCTTGCCGGTTCCGCCTTTGCCGGTTACGAACAAGACCCGCGGCAGCTTCATCGGCTAGAATGCTAGGGGTCGGAGAGGTAGCAGTAAACCATGAGCGAGCGTAGACAGCCGGCGATCGATTCGATGCTGATCGCGATGCCGCCCGAGCAGATCGTGCTGTTCAAGTCGATCGTCGAATCCTACGACAAT
>JBEKLS010000122.1:0-13711 GCA_050010075.1 Binatus sp. (SeqCode)
CCGAGCACTGGCGAGACGCCGTTTAACACCACCGAGATTGGGCCGAGCTCGATGAACTCGACGCCGCCGCCGACGGGCAGCGCGCCGGCATACGCGAGCACCTACTCGACCTCGACGACGACGACGGCATCCACGATTGCGAGCGCGCCGCCGTACTCGGCGTCCGCTGGACGGTACGCGACGACCGGCGTTGCGCCGATCGCGCCGCTCGATTCGGGCGCAGGCACCGTGCCAGCCGGCGGCGGCTTCGCAGCGCCAGCCAGCGGACTCGACGCAACCAAAGGGGTGACCCCAGGCGTAGCGCCGTAGCTTCTGCGAATAGCCTCTCCCTATCAGGGAGAGGCCGCGCTTCCAGCGCGGGTGAGGGTCCAAATATAAAGATGCCCTTCTGTCTCTTCTTGGCTATAGTTCTGATTCCGGGAAATACGGAACAGAGCGAAGCGCAGAATCAGGAATTCGGACCCTCACCCGACACTCAAGGTCTCGCGTCGGCCTCTCCCTGACAGGGAGAGGCTATTTAGAAATGGCCAGGCAAATCGGTCCCGTCAAAGCGCGCGTCGAATATACCGGCATCACCGCCGTCACCGCGGCGCTGCGCGCGATGCCGCTGGAGCGCGCGGTGCGGGCGGGCGCGCGGCTGGGCGGATGGGCGATGAATTTCGATCGCGTGAGCCGCCCGATCGCGCTCAAGAACCTCGAGATCGCTTTTCCCGAAATGGCGCCGGCGGCCCGCCTCAACATTCTGCGCAAGATGTATCGCAGTTGGGGCCGCGTGCTCGCCGAATGGACCCACGTGCCCGAGCTGAGCCGCGCCAACGTCGAGCGCGTCGTCACTTACGAAGGCAAGGAAAACTGGGACGAGGCCGAGCGCCGCTCCAACGGCCGCGGCATCCTGGTGCTGACCGCGCACTTCGGAAATTTCGAGCTGCTGCCGATAGCGCACTCCATTTACGGCTACCATCTCGCGATCGTGCATCGTCCCCTGCGCAACCCGCTGGTCGATGCGGCGATATGCGCCGAGCGGGTGCGCTACGGCAACCGCATCATCGAGCGCAAGGCGGGCGGACGCGAGATCATGCGGATGCTGCGGAAGAACTGGATGATTGCGATCGCGCTCGACCTCGACGTGCGCAAGGGTCTGTTCGTGGATTTTTTCGGCAAGCCCGCCTCGACCAGCGACGGCGTCGCGCGCTTGTCGATAGCGACCGGCGCGCCCGTGATGCCGGCGTTTATGGTGCGGCAGGGCGACACCCTTCATCATCACATCAAGATTCTGCCCGCCTTCTATCCCGAGAAGACGCGCAATCGCGAGGCGACCGTGCGCGAGTACACGCAGCAATACTCGAACACGCTCGAGCAGATAATCCGCGAGCATCCCGATCACTGGAACTGGATCCACCGCCGCTGGAAAACGCGCCCCGAAGGCGAATCCCGCTTCTACTAGGATTTTAGAGGAGCAGCGAGACGATGACCCTCGACCAACAGAAAGAACTGGCCGTCAAATTCATCAAGGCGCTCGAATGGCCCGAAGCGAAGATTCTGTCCGCGATGGTCACCGAAGATTTCGAGTTCGATCCGATGGGACGTCTCAAGCAGGTGCCGGTGCTGCATGGCAAGGAAGCCATCCGGCTGATGGAGACCAACTTGCAGCGCGCATTTCCCAACCGCCTCGCGATGAGAATCCTGACGGTGATCGGGGAGGGCAACGCCGTCGCCATCCAGGCCGAGTCGGAAGCGATTACCAACAAGGGCAGGAAGTACTCGAATCGGTATCACTTCTACATCAGATTCGCCGGCGACAAGATAGCGCTCGTGCGCGAATACAATGATACGGATCACGTGCGTCAGGTAATCTTCAGCTAGGCCGCTCTTAACCTCTCCTTGTCCGAGGAGAGGTCGGCGCCAACCGAAGGTGGCGCCGGGAGCGGTGCGATGCCGGCCGTCGCAGCTGCGCGCACTTTTCTTTTGCACCAAGCCAAACAGTGGTGCTGCCGGCCGGCGGCGGCCTCGGTGTCGGTCATTAGCGACTAGACGAGTCGGCGTTGGTGCGATGCGAGCGTTGCACCTCACCCGGCGACACCGCTGCGCGGCTTACGCCGACCTCTCCTCGGACAAGGAGAGGTTAGGATCAGCCCATCATCTCTCTTTGTCACGAAGATCTCCTCACAGCTGCCCCGCTTGGTAATTCGCCCACAGTGCGTTCGCTATCCTCATCGCGTCCGCGCGGATTCCATACTTCGAGAAATACCCGCACACATTTTCCAGGTCGCGCCCGAGCAACTCCCGCGCGCTCGGATTGACTCGCGCGTCGAGCGCCTGCGGAAAATCGATCGCGACGATTCTGCCCTCCCAATAGAGAAGGTTGTAGGGCGACAAGTCGCCATGCACGAGATGGTGCCGGAGCCACAGGGTCACGTTGTCGATTATTTGGCGCAGCATCGTGCCCGCCTGCTCGCGATCCAGCGCGGCGCGAAACAGCATCGGCGCGGCCGCGCGCTCGTCGCCGAAATATTCCATCAGCAGCGCGTTGCCGGAATGCGCGACGACGTCGGGCACGTCGGCGCCCGCGTCATGCAGCAAGCGCATGATCTGGTACTCCGCGTAAATCCAGCTGCCGAACTGCACCTCGCGCCCGTGCCGCGAATGATTCGCGAGCGCGCGCTTGGTCCTGCTGCTCATCACGGCGTCGCGGCCGGTCTGGTAAACGGCGTCGTTGCGAAATCCGCGATGCTCGAGCGGCCGGTAAACTTTCGCCGCCAGCAAATCCCTTCCTCCGCCATCGCCGCCGCGGCAGCAATACACGGTGGCTTCCTTGCCGCTGCGCACTTCGTACAGAACTTCATTTATCAATCCGTCGCCCATAAACGCTTCGAGCGCGTCTTCTGTCTCTTCTTCGAACATGACTTACTCCGATGAGTTGCGGGTTGCGGTTGAAATCTCTTCCTCATGGCTTCGTCCTCCATTGGCGATCTCGAAAGTTGAATCTCGATACCGAATGTCGAATCGCGCACGCGCGAGCATCGCCGCTTGCGGCGGACGCAAAAAAGCCACGGGAGCCTTAGCCTCCGTGGCCACGATGTCGGAAAAATTCCGGTAGATTACCGGCGACTGATCAGCAGCAGCGGAGGCGCACCCATGCGCAATTCGGCAAGATCTTTTAAGTAGCTATTCATCTCGTAAGCACCTCCCGCCGGGGAGTAGCTGCAATATCCGCGCGCGAACGCCATGAGTCAACCCGTCACTGGTCCGGGCCGAACTTCTGATGATACAACGAGCCTGCCGCGAAGCGCGCGCGTTGCGGCGTATCGGATGAAGCCTGCATGGATGTCATACAGCGTGCTGACGCCGCGTCGATGGTTAACTATCGACTATCAGCCGCATCCCGAGGAGCGCGCGTTCCTCAAGCGCGCGCAGAACCGCTGCGAGAACCAGGTCGAGGCCACGGTTGCGGTGCCGAGCGATCGCGAGAGCGAGCACATTTTCGGCGTCCGGCTCGCGCGCCATCGCCTGCAGGCGGTCTGGATCGAGATAACCAACAGCGGCGCGGAGCCGCTATGGCTCGACCGCGTCCAGCTCGACCCTGGCTATTACACTCCCCTCGAGGCCGCGCATATGTCGCATTTCAGGATGAGCACGCGGCTGGTCGCGTTCGGCGTCCTGGGATGGATGTTTTTGCCGCTGCTGCCACTCATCCCGCTGAAGCTCCTGTCCGCGCGCGCTGCGAACCTGCGGATGAGCCAGATCTTCCGCACCTTGAACTTTCCGAGCGGACTGATCGCGCCAGCGGAAAAAGCCGCCGGCTTCATTTTCACCGGGCTCGACGAAGGCGTGAAACGAATCGACCTGCGGCTGATCGGCCGCAGCCACACCGCCGACTTCACGTTCACGGTCGACGTGCCGGGCCTCGTGCTGTCCCACATGCGGGACGAAGCGCAAGCCCCCGGCGCCGCCGAAGAACTCGATCAGGATTCATTAAAGGCCTGGATCGAACGACAGCCGCGAGCGACCAGCAACGAGCGCGGCACCCTTGAAGGCGATCCGCTGAACCTCGTTATCGTCGGCGATCGCGCGACCGTCCAGGAATGCCTGGGCACGTGGGACGAGACCGAGTCGATAACAATCGGCACCTCGTGGAAAACCGCGAAGGCGTTCCTGCTCGAGTCGCAATATCGCTATTCACCGGTGAGTCCGCTGTATCTCGACGGACGCCAGCAGGACTTTGCGCTGCAACGCGCGCGCATGAGTCTCAACCAGCGGCTGCATCTGCGGCTGTGGAGCACCAGGATTCGCTTCGAGGGCCAGCCGGTCTGGATAGGCCAGGTGAGCCGCGACATCGGCGTGCGCTTCACGCCGAAGACCTGGAACCTGACGACTCATCAGATCGATCCCAACGTCGATGAAGCGCGCGACTACGTGCTGGACGACCTGCTGGCGTCGCGCCGCGTCGCGCGGCTGGGCTTCGTCCCGGGAGTTCAACCGGCGCTGGTCACGGCGCCGCGGCGCAATTTGACCGGAGATCCATATTTCACCGACGGGATGCGCGCATTCGCGATCCTGTCGCGGACCCGCACGACTCCCGCGTTCGTGTTCAACCCGCTCGCGCAACCGTCGGTTAAGCTTTAGGCTACATCCCGTTGTAAATCAGGTAACGAGAGTTGCCATCGGTAACGATCAGCTGGTTGCCGCTTTGAAAAATTCCAGTCGGATCGCTGAGATTTTGTGCCGAGGCTGATCCCGTGTGGCATCCGGTGCCGTCGTTGTTCGGCACTCCGCAAGTGAAATTGGGCTGGCCGAGAACGGCGTCAGCCGGAGCAAAATTTTGCGTTGGAAATTGATTCCAGACGAGAATTCGCTCGTTTTTCTGATCGTCAACAAAGAGCTGAGTTCCGTTGCTGTACACACCGTCGTACGGCATGTTCATGTTGCTCGCGCTGGGCGAGCCGGAAACGCCCGATCCGTTGTTGTTCACGACATTTGAAGTGAAGTCGGGCTGTCCCAGCACGATATCAGCTTTCTGAAAATTCTTTTTTGGGAACTTTTTCCAGATCAGAACCCGATTTTCGTCCTCGTCGGTGACCACCAGCCTCTTTCCGTCGGTCCATATTCCCGCCGGATAGCTGAAGTTCGCGGCGCTCGGCGCGCCCGGAGCTCCGCTCCCGTTATTCAGCTCGACGCAAGTTGTGAAGTTGTTCTGGCCGAGAACTATATTCGCCTTCTGCCCATTCTTGGTCGGGATCTTGTTGTAGATGAGCACGCGCGCGTTGCTGGAATCGGCGATGACCAGCTTACCTGCGCCCACCGAGATGGTTTCGGGGGCGTCGAGTCCCTTGCCGGTGCATGAGGGGCTGGAGGTTCCGAAGTTGGCCTGGCCGATCACGATATTCGCCGGCACCTGGGTCGAGGTCGGAGCCTTCTTCCATATGAGAACCCGGGCGTCGTAGAAATCAGAAACGAGCAGCATCTTCTTGTAGATCACCGGAGACTGCGGTCCGCCGAATTGATTCGCCGCGGCTCCCCGGCCAGTGGACGTGAAATCCGGCTGGCCGAGCACGAAATCCGCGTCGGCATCATTCGTCGATGGGATCGACGAAAAGCCCAGCACGCGCTGATTTTCATAATCGCTGAGATAGAGCGCACCAGTCGGCCCCACGGCCGCCGCTCCAAAACCATTGGCGACGGTATCGGCGGCGGGGGTGTCCATTCCCTGGTTCACCATGCTTCCGGTGAAATCGACCTGCCCGATCTCGACCGAGGCCGCTTGAAAGGTCGAAAGATTGATCGTCGCGTCAGGCGACGACGCGACTTCTGAATCGTCGCCGGCGATCGCCAGTGATGCCGACATGCCAACTGCGAAGGCCAGCGTCGCGGCCGCAGTCACGATGCCCATGATCCGGGTCTTCATCAAAATCCTCCTGGCCCCCCGAAGTCAGTCCAAGTGCCGTCTCCAAGCCGCGTGAGACAGTTTCACGCGGGGCACTTTCGGTCAAGTTTTGATGAGCTACGACACCTTTTCTCTTCGGTGTGATTTACCGTTCCACTATCGCTATGTTTGCGCGGTGAGACTGCATCTCGTTGACGGGACCTACGAACTCTACCGGGCGCACTATGCGCCGCGCCCCGGTCACGACGATCCTTCGGGCAAGGATGCGAAGGCGACCGTCGGCATTGTCGAGTCGATGCTGGCGCTGCTGCACGACGCGGATGAAGCCGTCACGCATATCGCGATCGCGTTCGACAATCCGATTCGTTCATTTCGCAACGACCTCTACCTGCCGTACAAGAGCGATGAAGGTGTACCGCCCGAGTTGCGCAGTCAGTTTAACGCGGCCGAAGATGCGGTGCGCGCGATCGGGCTGACGGTCTGGTCGATGCGCGAGTACGAGGCCGACGACGGACTCGCGACCGGCGCGCGTCGTTTTCGCGACGAGGTCGAGCAGGTGCGAATTCTCACGCCGGACAAGGATCTCGGCCAATGCATCCGGGGCGACCGCGTGGTGCAGGTCGACCGGCGTCAGAGAAAGGTCACGAACGAGGCGGCGTTCCGCGCCGATCGTGGCTTCGCACCGGAGAGCATGGCGGATTTCCTGGCGCTGACCGGCGACAGCGCCGACGGCTTTCCGGGGCTGCCCGGCTTCGGCAAGAAAAGCGCCGCTATGATGATCGGCGCATACGAACACCTCGAGAAGATTCCAGATGATTCGTCGCGGTGGACGGTAAAGCCGCGCGGCGCGATACAGCTCGCGGCGACGCTGGCCGAGCACCGCGATGAAGCCTATCTCTACCGCAAGCTGGCGACGCTCATCGACACCGTGTCGCTGCAAAACTCGCTCGACGATCTGAAGTTTCGCGGCGTGCCGCGCGATCGCTTCGAGCGATGGTGCGATGAGCTGGGCGTCCGCCGCCTCCTCACAGCACCCCGACGATGGCAATAGTCGCGGCTAAGTCCTGGACAGCGGTCGCCAAGGCGCTCGCCCTTCGATTACGTCGGTGAACCCGCCGAGAGGGGCTTCGTGCGGTACCGACCAGCCGAAATACACCTCGGTCTCGACCACTTTCCCCTGCCGAACGGTCGAGATTTCGGTATTGCGGAAGTGATTGCCCGCTTTGCTTTCGCCTTCGTACGTCACGAAGACACGGTCACTATCAAGCACGATATGTATGAGTTTGAAGTCGACGATGTGCTCATGGTTAGGCCAGCAGCGCGCGAAATAAGTCTGGCGATCAATGCGATTGTCGCGCGGGCTGCTGAAGTGAAAATCAGCGGCAATGACCTGCTCGATCGCTGCGCGGTCGCCGCGGACATATGCGTCGTAGACCGTCCGGACGACTTCGATCGGATCGGCTCCGTGCCTGGAGTGGGTGGCTTCCTCTGACGGCATGATGATATCCTCCAAAACTGACTGCAGTATGCAAGCGCTTGCAGCTTACAAAAACTGGTCTTATATTGCAAGCGGTTTTGGAGGCCCGAATGGACGGCGATCATCGATCCGGATGCCCCATCAATCTGACGTTGGAGGTGCTCGGTGACCACTGGAGTCTCCTGGTCATCCGCGATCTGATGTTCGGTAACCGTCGCCACTTCCGCGAATTGCTGTCCAAATCCGAAGAACGAATCGCGTCGAACATCCTGGCCAGTCGTCTGAAACGACTGCTTGACGTGGGAATGATCAGCCGCCGCGAGGATGCGACGCATAAGCAGAAGGCGATCTATAGCCTGACCGAATCAGCCATTCAGCTTGTTCCGCTGCTAGTTCAGATGGGAGCGTGGGGTCGTCGCCATATGCCCGTGAGCGAGGAGCTGGGCATCCGCGCTCAACTCCTTGAAGAAGGCGGGCCAGCGCTGTGGAACAGTTTCATGGATGAACTCCGTTGGCAGCATTTGGGAACGCCGCGCCCACCTGGACCTTTGGTTGCCGATCAGTTGCAAGCCGCTTATGAAGCAGCGCGTCAAAGCAAAACGGCAATCGCAAAAACCTTCTAATACTGGGTGCAGGGGTCACCCCTGCCCAAGGAAGCGTGAAACCCACGGCGGGTTTCACATCAAATAAAGTGATCTACCCTTCCCCGCATCGCTGCTGGAGCACGCCTCGAAAATCAGTGTAACCTTGGCCGAGGTCACACGTCTCTAGTTAATCCGCGACTGTGAGGCTGTATGTTGAGCTATGTCCGCGCCACTTCACGCTTGGCCATCGTATCTGCTCTTGTTGCTGTCAGCCTGACAGCGACGACTATCTCGACCGCTCTTGCGCAGGCGCCGCCGGCAATTCCAAACGCGGCTGCCGCGAATCAGAATCCCTCGATCGGCGCGCAAAACTCCGGGCCGCCGGTGGACGTCAGCGTCCCGCCGCAAGCCGCGCACAAGTTCGAAACCAATCCCATCCTGTCGCTGCCTGAAATTTTCGCGCGCCAGTGGATTCCCGGCCGCGAGGGTTTGCCGACCGACTACTTCCCCAACATCGAGGACACCCAGGAGCACAAGCTCAGCCTCAAGGAGACCATCTACCTCGCGCTCGAGAGCAATCCCGGCCTGCAGTCGGTGTCGCTGGACCCGGTGGCGGCAACCGAGAGCGTCAAGGGCGCGTACGCCGCGTTCGACCCGCAGCTCAGTTCGCAAGTCGACGTCGAAAAGGAAGTGACGCCGGTCTCGTCGCCGTTTCAAAACCCAAACTCGATTGCCAACGTCGAAAAACTGTACGACTGGAATTTCGGCATGAGCAAAGTGCTGTCGACCACCAACGGCACTGTCGGCATCACCTTCAACAACGACCGCACGCTGACCAATTCCGGATTCAGCCCGGTCAATCCGGTGTACACGCCCACGATGGTGATGTCGCTATCGCAGCCGCTGCTGCAGAATTTCGGCTGGCAGTTTGCGACGATCAACGTGCGCCTCGCCCAATCGGCGCAGCGATCTTCGCAATGGAACTACGCGTCTGCCGTCAACGACTTCGTCCAGCGCATCGGCAACGACTACTGGGGCGTAGTGGGGGCGCAGGAAAATCTCGAGGTCGCCAATTCAGCGCTGAAGTTCAACGCGGACCTGGTGCGGGTTAACGGCAACAACGTGCGGCTCGGAATGATGGCGGCGGTGAATCTGTCGGAGGCCTTATCGGCTGCGGCCACCGCGCGCGCCAACGTCTCCGCCGCGAAGGCCGGCCTCGTGATCGCACAAACGACGCTGCGCCAGGACGTGGCGCTCAACCATGCGGACGCGATGCTCTCTGCGCAAATCGTTCCGCTGCAACAGCCGGACACGCAGGCGGAAACGATCGATACCGACGATATCGCGTTCAAGAAGATGCTCGATGACAGTCCAGCGCTGGCCGGACTGCGCGAAGCGATTCGCAGCGCGTTGATCCAGGTGAAATTTGCCGAGAATCAGACGCTGCCGCAACTGAATTTCGGCGCGCAGTTCGGCATTACGTCAAACGCCGGCAATTCCAAATGCACCACTTCCGGCACGGTGCCCGCATTCGCCAATTGCTTTAGCCCGAGCGGACCCATGGTGCCGCCGGGATCCGACAACGGCGCGCTGCTTCCCTTTGGCGGTGACTACGGCACGTCATTGAACAGCCTGTTCGATTTCAAATTTTACGACTATGCGGCGGTGCTGGGCTTTTCGATGCCGCTGGACAACGCCGCCGCGAAAGCCGCGCTGGCGCAGGCTCACGTCGCGTACGATCAGGCTCGCATGCAGTATCGCCAGGCGCTCTATCAGCAGGTCTTGCTGGTCAAAAGTGCGCTCGCGAATCTGATTGCGTTCCAGGAGCAAGTCGTGGCGACGAGCGAAGCGACCAAGTACGCGCAAAAGAGCCTGCACGACACCGATGCGCAATTCCGCGTCGGCCTCGCGACCACCAACACGCTGCTCCAGTACCAGAGCAATCTCGTGACGGCGCAGGGCAACGAGGTTCAAGCCGACGTGGGCCTCGAGAACGGGCGCCTCGCGTTGTGGCATGCGGAAGGCACGCTGCTCGGACAATTCAACATCGATTTCCAGGAACAGCGGCAGAGCCAGACGCCATGGTACGCGCGGTTTTGATTGGCGGCCGATGACAGCCACGGCAAAAGGCGCGATCTATCGCGCTACCGCAATGCTCGCGCTGGCGCTGATGCTGGCGTGCGAGGTCGTATGGGCACAGCTGCCGGCGCCCAATCCTCTCGTGGTGCCTCCGCTGCCGCCCGGTCCGCCAGCGCAACTGCCTGCGCCGGTCACCACCGCAATCGCGCCGATCCCGATAGCGGTACCGTCGCTGCCCGCCGCTTACTCGACGCCCGGCGCGCGGATGTTCAACTGCTCATGTTCCGGACCGCGTCAGCCGACGCGATGGATGGGCACGGTGACGGCGTCCAGCTACCTTGCGGCCAGCAATAGCGCGAGTGGCGCTTGCTCGTCCTACAACCAGGGGCGGCCGCCCACGAACGGGACCGCGGGCGGTATCGGCGCGGCTAACTTCTTCGGTTCGCTGCCGGGGGCGGTGCAGAACGCGGGTGCCGCGCGGTCGTACGGCTTTCCCGGCGTGGCGCAGGTGCAGACTTCAGGAACGACCGGAGGAGTGCAGGGCGCGGGCGCGGCCAACTCCTTTGGCAGTCCCTCGTCGGGAGTGAATGCGTCCGGCGCACTGATCTGTTCGAACTGCGTGTGCGACTGATCGGGGTGCACGGTAACTTTTTCAGCTTTCGCGATTGGATTCACCAATATTCGAGCAGGATTTTTAGCTGGCATTGATGATGCAAAGTATCAATGCCATGAGAATCAACAAGACATTTACTACCGCTGTCGCCGCATTGACGCTGGCTGCTTCGTTGGCCGGATGCTCCGGTGAGCCGCTTTCAACGCGCGAGAAAGGAACTTTTATCGGCACTGGCGTCGGCGCTGCGGGTGGCGCAGTCGTCGGCGCTGCTGTGGGCGCTCCCCTAGCCGGTGCCGCGATCGGCGGAGTCGCCGGTGGCGCAACAGGCTACGCAGTCGGCAATCACATCCAGAACGAACAGCACGGCGACTGACAACGTAGAAGCCGGTACTTTCAGTTCTTGTATAGCAATTGCCAGTTAGTGAACGACTGGTTGGCTGAAAGTCCCGGCTTCAATTCCGGATCGCATTGCCGTGCGTCGCTTTGGCTGTCGCTCGAGCTACCGTAGTTCTGCACTTCGTTCATTCGCAGAAGTGCGTAGCGGAATGGCTCATCCGAGATTGTCACGTTGCCCTGGTACGGATGCGCCAGTTCGACTATCGCGAGTATCGTCATACCCAACAGGAGCGAGAAGAATCCGCACATCAACTCCTGCGCGCGAAACACATTGCTGCCGAAGAAATAGCTGAAGCCGATCGTAATCGCGCATCCAAGATAGATCACGATCCACACCAGCGACGGCAAGTCGTCCTCGTAAAAGAGAAACCGGATACTTCGCGCCTGGTTAATGACGTCGAGCTGGTCGATCGACTTGTCCACCAGCAGCAGCTCACGGCTGTCCGTGGTGTGATCGGACAAAACGACGGTCCACAGTTTGAGGACGTGACCTAATTCGGGGTGAACGGTGTTAGTGGCCATCTGCGGCCATTCTTCGTCCACCACGTGACGAGTGTATTCGCGGACAGCCGATTCGAGCTCGGTGCGGGTCGGATCGGAAAACGCTCCGGCCAACCTGTAAAGATTCTCGAGCGCGGCCGCTTCCTCGTGCGCATTGGCAGTGGCCAGGTTGAACCGTTCCCAGGTGGCGACGATAACGAAGGCAAGCACCAGTCCGTAGAACGCACCGAGCACTCCGTAGGTAACTCCTGCTACCTCGTGGTTCTTCTGCAGACGATCGAGCGGAACCAGTAGCCTGACGACATACAGTCCCACCATGCTGCCGCCGCCGAATGCAAACAGCACGAACAGGAGTTGACCGGCGGTACTCCAGTACAGAAGAAAGTCCATCTCCCCATCCTCCTCAGCCCCAACCTTGTGACAGCAAGACAGAGTATTGGATTCATGGCGGAAGGTCATCACAGACTTGCGCACGAGTTGGCGATCCGTTCGGAGAGGAACCAGGAATTCGGACCCTCACCCGCGCCGAAGGCGCGGCCTCTCCCTGACAGGGAGAGGCAAAAGGATTAAGTGGCCTACAGGTTGTCGATCACTGCTTGCGTAAATTCCGTCGTCTTCGCGGTGCCGCCCTGATCGGGCGTCAGCACTCGGCCCTCTGCGTAGACCTTGCGCACTGCCGCGTCGAGTCGCGAGGAGTCGGCGCTGAAGCCGAGGTAGTCGAGCATCAACGCGGCCGACAGCATCGTCGCCGACGGATTTATTATTCCCATTCCCATGATATCGGGCGCCGTGCCGTGCACCGATTCGAAGTAGGCGTAGTCCGCGCCGTAGCATCCGCTGGGCGCGAGGCCCAGTCCGCCGATAATTCCGGCCGCCGCGTCGGACAGAATGTCGCCGTAGAGATTCGGCGCGACGACCACATCCAGATCGCGTGGCGATTGCACGAGGCGGCGCGCGAAGTCGTCGACGATATACTGTTCGTACTTGATTTCAGGATATTTGCCGGCGGTCTCCTCGACGATTTTGCGGAACAGCCCGTCCGACTCGCGCAGCATGTTGTACTTCGAGGTGCAGGTGAGCTTGCCCATCCCGCCGGCGCGCTTGCGCGTCAACGCGAGCTCGCATGCGAACTCGGCGACGCGGCGCGTCGCGCGCTCGGTGATCACTTTGATCGCGTAGATGCCGCGCTCGGACGTGTCGAGCGGCGCGCGCAGAATCTTGCTCATCAGCTTGAGCGGCGCCAGCGCTTCAAGCGGACCCTCGAGCCCGAGATACAGGTCCTCCAGGTTTTCGCGCACGATCACGAAGTCGATTCCGTCGGGATTGGCGAGCGGGCTGTGAAAACCCTTCGAGTAGCGCACCGGCCGCACGTTGGCGAAGGTCTGCTTGCCCCATCGGAGATAAGTGATGGCCGTGGTCTTGCCCGAGGTCGAACCGAACAGCGTCGTGTCGGAAGCGTCGATTGCCTTGCGCGCGGCCATATCGGTCTCGCCGCGAGTCCATTTCTCGCCCGGCGGAAACTCGACGTAGTCGATCGGAAGTTTCAGAGCGCTCAGCACGTCCATCGTCGCGCTCATCGCCTCGGGCGCCGCATCGTCGCCCGGCAGCACTACGACTTTTTTGTTTGCCATGTCTCAATCGCCTCACTGAGTGCCATCATGCAGACGCCGGTCGCAAACGGCGCAGTTCCGATTTCGATCGAATTGTAAAACGCGGACCGGCCGCGAGCTTGGGCGCGAACCATCGCTCAGCTGCCTCGACGGGAGCCCTGGTCTTGAGCACTCGCGCGGCATACAGCAGTCCGTCGCACAGGATCGCGTCGCCCCAATGCGGCTGCTTGGCGGGCAGCTCGCGGCTGGCATTCGCCGCCAGCCGCTCTAACGCGTGACGGACTTCGTCGAGGGTAAACTCTCGGTGACTTTGCCGACGACCACGCTGTGATCGCCGAGCTCGTAGAAACCGACCACGTCGCATTCGACCGCCGCCGGCGCGTCGCTGATGATCGGCGCGCCGTTGGCGCCGTTCTCGAACGCGAAGTCACCGAATTTGCCGTCCTTGGGTTCGACGTGGCGAAAGAACGCGCCCGCGATTCCCTTCTGTCCCGCCGCAAGCATCGAGAGCGCAAACTTCTTCGAGTCTTTCACCATCGCATGCGAGCCCGAATCCTTCTTGATTCCAAC
>JBEKLS010000123.1:0-13746 GCA_050010075.1 Binatus sp. (SeqCode)
GCCATTTCGTCGAGAGTGCCGAAGCCGCCGGGAAACACCACCAGCGCTCGCGCAAGATGCGCGAACCACAGCTTGCGCATGAAGAAGTAGTGAAACTCGAACGATAGCCCGCGCGTGATGTAGGGATTGGGCCGCTGCTCATGCGGCAATCCGATGTTCAATCCTATCGTCCTGCCGCCGGCGTCGGACGCGCCGCGATTGGCCGCCTCCATGATGCCGGGGCCGCCGCCCGAGCAGACCACGTAGCGGTGGCAGTTCGATCGAAGACCCTTCGACCACACTGTGATCAGCCGCGCGAGTTCGCGCGCGTCCTGGTAGTAGCGCCCGAGCGGGCCGTCGGGGGTGAGCCGCGCCGAGCCGAAGAACACGATCGTCTCGTGAACCTGCTCACGGCAAAAGATACGAAGCGGCTCGAGATACTCGGCGAGAATCCGTACCGGACGGGCTTCATCGCTGTCGAGAAACCGCTCGTCCTTGTAAGCGAGCGGCGGAATAGCCGGCGGATCGAGCTTGCGCGATTTCATTATTTTCCCACCCTTGCGAAATCGACGAAGCCGCGCTCGACGTCAGTGTCGACCAGCTCGACTGCGACATGATCGCCTACATCAAGGCCCTTGCCGCTCGCCCACGCGCGACTCGAGCAGTAGCGCGGCCGCCGATTTTCGCACTTGCCGCTCGACCTTGGTGGCGTTGTCCTCCTGCTCCGTGCAGTGCCGCGCCAATTCGCCAAGCTCATCCTTGCGATAGGGCGCCGGCGTGCCGGAAAGCGCTGCCTTCAGCAGGCGCTGCGTGAGCAGATCCGGGAAGCGGCGATTCGGCGCCGTCGAATGAGTGTAATCCCTCACGGCAAGCCCAAAGTGTCCATCGACCGGCTGGCCCGGGAGCTCGAGCACGTATTCGCCGCGGCCCAGCAGCTTGACCACCGACAGCGACAGGTCTGGAAAGCGCACGGGATCGGCCTGTCGGCGCTTCTCGAGGAACTCCTGAAGTGCCTGGCTATCGGGATGCGGCGGTAGATTCTCGCCAAGGTCTCTCGCCAGGTCGACGATTCGCGCCCAACGCTCGGGCGATCGCAGAACCCGTCGCAGTGCCGGAAAACCCTTCTGCGCGAGGTATCTCGCAGTTACCCCGTTCGCCCCTACCATGAAGTCTTCGATCAGCTCGGTAGCGCGATTTTTCCGGTCTGATCGCAGATCGGTCAGCGAATCGCCCGCGAACACGGGACGCGGCTCGATAGTCTCCAGCGTCAGCGCGCCCTGCTGATGGCGCCGCGTCTTCATCGCCTGTGCGACTCGATCCTGGATGCGGAGATTCTGGTCAAGGCCAGGTACCTCAGTTATCGGCGCCGGCGCGGGCGCGGTTCCGTCCAGCCATGCGGCGACACTGTTGTAGGCGAGCTTCGCACGGTTCACCACTACCGCCCGATAGATGTCGGATTTCCCCACTGCGCCGTCGGCGCCAACCTGCATCTCGATCACGATTGCCAGCCGTTCCTTGCCGTCGGCAAGCGACGTAAGGTCGGTCGATAGCTTCTCCGGAAGCATCGGAAAGATTTCGGCAGCAGTATAAACCGAGGTGGTATTGGTCCGCGCATGGCTGTCGATGGCTGTGTCTTTTTTTACGATCGCGTCGACGTCCGCCACCGCGACGAGAATCTTCACCGCACCGTCCGGCAGTTGCTCCGCGACCGAAAGCTGATCGAGATCGAGCGAATCATCGTTGTCGATCGACGCCCATAGCAGGCGCCGCAGGTCTTTCAGCGATGAGTCCGACGCGGCGGCGGCGTTTGCGATTGAGCCGGTCTCCGCCACGACCGCGGCGGAGAAGTCAGGCAGCAATCCTCGTTCGAGCATCGCTTGTCGCGCGATGTTCCTGAGCTGGTTTCTACAGGGCGCGGTGGCTTTGTTCATCGGCGCATCATAGCCGCGACGCGCCCCGCTTTGAAACTCACAAGCGCGAGAAACTCAACCGGGCGGGACTGTCTCACGTCCTTTCCCGCCAAATGTATAAGCCATAAGAATAGGACTGAGAATCGGGCGGAACCGCTAAATTGGGAGAGGGGTTCCCGGCGGACTGCAAGCATCCGCCAGCCAATCCTCAGTTGGGGGCCAAGAGAACCTATGGGAAGCACATGTGTCAGCGTTCATATCCTCTGGCGTGGCAAGAGCGGCGATGCTGCCAAGGCCATCAGCCGTGCTTACACCAAGCTTGGCTATGAGCGGACGAAGAAGGCGCCGGCCGAAGGTGGCAAGCATGTAATTTTGCTCGCGCGTGCCGGCGAACCCTACATATCGATTTATGACAGCACGAATGCAGACCTCGACAGCGGCGAGCTGAAAGATGCGGCGCTCGGCGCGTCGAAGTTGCTCAAGACGGGTGCGGTCTTCACCAGCCTCTATGACAGCGACAGCTACGAGTTTGTCGTTTTCAACAATGGCAGGCAGGTCGATCTGCAGATGTCGGACGTGGAGACCTATAGCGGGCCGTTGAAGCGGCTGAGCGACAAGGCGCGCGTCAAGCAATGGGAAAAGATATTCGCAAAAACGCTGACGGTCGATCAGATCGAGCAGGCTGCTACTCCACAGACAGCGTTCGCAAACACTACGGTTGCCGCGCTATGCGGGCTAATCGGACTCCCGGGCGACCGGCCGCAACTGCAGTATAGCGACTTCGACGGCACCGCGGATTCCATTGCCGCTGAACTGTATTTCAGGAAGAAAGCGCTGGCAGCGCCCATTGCAGGTGACGGGCAGATCTCGCTGCGAAACTATTTCGATCGTCATAACAGTAGAAAGCTTCTGGTCTATCCGGCGAGCTGGCCGATGCCGCTTGAAAAGGAGGAGTTGCTGACCTGGTTGATGCTGAGCGAAGGTGCAGGTTTTAGCGGCGGCACGGCAACAGTCGAAGTCGAGGGACCCGATGGACTGGTGTTCTCGAAAGGGTTCATCAATGGCGCCAAGTTCCATAACGGACAAATCGTTGGTGGATACGAGCTTGCGAAAGATGCAAGCGTCGAAGTCGCGCAAGCATACCTTGAAACCAAGCGCTTCCTGTTGACCCCTGCCGGGCCGGCATCGTCGGAGTCCCGGCGTTATACCGCCGAATACCCCAATCTGTCGGTCCCTCCTATGACTCCCGATCGGACGACGCAGATAATCATCGTCATGCAGCTCCATCTGAGTGCGTCGACACCAGGTGAGTGGGAGATCAAAGTCACCCTACAGCCGCGGTCTGAGAACGGCTACTCGTATCAGTTGCCTGCGGCACGAGTTGCGGCGGTCGGGCAGAGCTTGCTGCCTGTTGTCTCGGGGCTTAATCCAAAAACTAAGTACGACGCGTCCGACCTCATCGAAGACCGGTTGCCGGATAACTTCGTGGATTTACTCATTCGAAGATCTGCTGGCCTCTCAACGATGCCGCCCTCGGAGGCCAGGGCTTTGCTCGAGAGTCAGCAGTCACAGGGCCGAGAGCGCAATTATAAGACTTGGCTTTACGATGTGCGGTACAAGCAGCAGAAAGTTCAAAACGAGCGAGGACTCGATTACCGTGCCGTCGCGTCCAACGTCGCCATTTTGCGTGATCGAGAGCAGGCGACGCTCGATATCTGTCGATCATACCTGGAGTCCTGGCTCCGACCGCTTATCGAGAAGAGTGGGGAGATTCGAACTCGCGCTGAGCGACGGATGACTGAAAATTTTTATGTCGGCAAGATGAAGAAAACGTGGCCGAACGCTTCAGTGCTGGAAGACAAGGCGTGGGGAAAGCTTTTCGACTATGCAAACGAATATCAATCTGCGGTAGTGGAGTTCGTGCGAGCAGGAGGCGAATTCCCGATTGCCGGCATGGGCTTGAACTATTCCCTGCGCGACGGAAGGAACGCTTCTAAAGAGGCCATGGATTATGACGAACAAGTGATGGCGCTAACTCTCGGCAAGATGCGCGGCCGCAAGTTTGCCGGCGTTACGCACGGTGACACGCTGCACGTATACAATTGGATAATAAATCATAATGAGTGCTTTCAATATTTGGAAACCTCCGTCGATGATATGAAAGAAAAGATGGATGCGTTTGCTGCCGAGTGTTCTCCCTTGCAGGCCTGGCATGGTCAATACACCTGGATTCCTGTTTTCGACCATGCTGATGGTTATGAGTCGACAATTTACGAAGATATGAGCGTCCTGAACTTCTTCAGGGGCATTCTCCTTGAGCCGCCATACGGTCTGCAGGACCGTAGAATGACAGCGCAGTGGTGCGAAAACGTCTTGCGAATGGTCACGCCACATATGTGGTTATGCGGCAACCTTGTCGAACAGCTGGACAAGACGGCCCTCGAGCGCGTTGCAATTGTTTCTGAGATCAAAGGTAGCTACAAAATCGAGAAGCGGCGGGATTGTGCGATGGACGATTTCGAACTCGCCCTGCTACCTATACTTCCGATCGAGAACTCTCGTATAACAGTGCTGCCAACGATCTAATCGGATGAATTCCGAGATGGTGAAGGTTCCGCCGATCAGATCAGGCGACCACTCCCGCTACTTTCTTTCCGTCAGGACTTCCAAGTCCGGTGCATGCGTCCCATCCAGACGACGCCGTGAAGGCGCCATTGTTTCCCTGCGTGATGTCGTGCAACACGCCGGGATTCTTGTAGAGAGTCGGATTCAAATAACCTGCGCTGGTTCCCTTTGCGGAGTTTACAAGCGCGATCAAGGCCGCCCACAGCGGCGCTACGGCACTGGTTCCGCCGAACACTCCGGTACTGCCATCGACGCGGATGTCGTAGCCGCTATCCGGGTCCGCATCGCCGCTGACATCGGGGACGCCGCGATTTTGAAGAGTACCCAGATTGGTTTTGAGGCCCTCCTGCCAGGGCGGCACCGGGAAGAAGCTGCTGACGCCACCGCCGGTCGCGCCGCCATTGGCGCCGTCGTTCCACACAACCTCTTTAACGATCGAGCCGCCTGAAGCCTGAAGATTAGTTCCACCGCATGCTAACGCGTAAGGACTCGACGCCGGAAAATCGACGTGATTGGCGCCGTCGTTAATGCCGTCGCTCGAGCCGTTGTCGCCTGCAGCGACGCAGACGGTAATCCCAAGCGCGGCAGCGGCCTGGAACGCCTCGTCGAACGCGGTCATTGCCTGCTGTGTCCATCCTGACTCCGGACCGCCCCAGCTGATCGAAATTACCGAGGGCTTGTTCGTCGAGTCATGAATCGCGGTGGTGATTGCATCCAGAAATCCGGCGTCGGTATTGGGCGTGAAGTAAGCCACGATATGCGCGGCGGGCGCGATTGCACCTGCCACCTCCACATCAAGCATCACTTCGCCATCGGGTCCATTCGCATCGCCGGTCGGATGATTTTTTCCGTGATCGACTGAAACCGCGGAGACCTTGGGCAGCGGGATTTTCAGTTGAGAAAAGTATGCTGACAAATCCGCCGGACGATATCCGCCGCCAAGTTCAATCAAGGCGATGCACTCGCCTTTGCCGTTTCCGTTCGGATAGCCGTAGAGCGATGCGACCTGGTTCGGATCGAAGGAACTCGACTGCGCCTTCCAATGGACATTGCCGTGTGCGCTGCGAGCCCGAAAATGCGGCTTTGCCTGTGGCCGGTTGTCCAGTCCGAAGACGCCTTCAACGATGCCTTTCAGTTCGGGCGGCAATTGCACTGCTCCGGTTCGGCCGCGATAGGACCCGCCATCGTACTCGAACTGCTGCAGGTCGACACCGAATGCGTCGTTGAAATGAGCCACGGTGCCGGACAGCACGACACTGCGGCGCGGCGCATCTTCCTGGACCACCGCGAGACCATGCTTCTCGGCAAACTTCTTTACTGCTGCGAAGTCGGCCGGAGCGGCGCCGTACGTTTTCGCAAATTCGTCGCGGCTGATGTGAGAACGTCCGCCTTTGACCAACTCTTTAACCTTCTTTTGCAAATCGTCTGCGGCCCGGCGACGGACGATCACCGTGACTTCGAGCCGCTCCTTCGGGTCTGATTTTCCCACGGATTTCGCTCCGGGGACCGGCTGTCTTTCGCTGCCCTTGAGTGGATTCTGTGACATGGATGAACCATCTCCTTGATGCCGACGGAGTGATTCGTCGGGAAAATAGACACGCGGCCGTCGTTGAGGAGAATGAAAACGGCGTCGCGTGTTGGTTGTAGTTCAGCGATACGTCGGCGTCACGTTTAAGTCTATACCGGCGAAAGATAAATCCTAATCACGAGCATGCTGCGTTACGTAAGAATAGAACATCTGGACGCGAGTAGTTGCTGTGCTAGAGTTTGCCGGACACGGTTTATGCCGCGAAAGAGACTCACAGAATGAAACGCAGAAGCGTCACCAACGAGATGAAATATTTTCGTATTCTCCTGCTTTTGGCGCTGATGCTGCCTGCGAACTTTGCTTCAGGGCAGTCGTCCGATCGCGAGTCGACTTCGAACTTTGTCCTGCGCGGGAAGCCGACGATTTTTTTCCCATTCAGTAACTCAAGGACAACCAATAAGATCACTGTTGTGCTCAACCAGCCAATCAACGACGACGTGGTGATCTGTACTGACGATAGGACCAGCCACAATGTCATAACTCCGCCGCCCGGAGCTGGCTATCGGCCTGTTCCCAAGGCCTACAATTGCAATAACACCTTTAATAATGGCGCCAGCGCGGACTCGTGGTATCACGTCTGGAGGACCGGTGACGCGACGACGCTGGATTTCAGTGACCTCAATACCTTCAGCGACTGGGACTCAGTCTCGTGCCAGGTCTGGGGCGGCGAAGACCCGAAGGATCCGATCGACCAATCTCTCTGCACGAACACGAATCACCAGAAGAACAGATATGCGACGGCCGAATCGATTACGACGAACTCTGACAATGACATGCTCCTGCTGCTGTATGCAGACTATAACCAGGATTTGGAGGCTGCCTGCCACCATCCGAACCCGATCCCGGCGGTGCTGCTCGTTCAGAGTTCACTCGCACCAAAAGAACAAGGCACCACTGAGACGGCCGGGCAGTGTCTGTATTTCTACCAACTGACGGCAGCAGCTCCAACGGGAACTCAGCATGTTGAATTTCCGGGCTTCCATACCAGCGTGGGCACGCTTATCGCACTGAAGCCTCTGGTGAAGGTCAAACGCTGACGCTGGTTCCGCGATAGTAGTGCTGCAGAATTTCTCTATAAGTCTTATCTTCACTTGCCATAACTGCGGCGCCGATTTGGCATAGTCCTACACCATGTCCCCAGCCGGCTCCCGTCAAGACAAAGCTGCCGGAATCCTTGTCGACGACGAATGCAGAGCTGTAAAGGTGAGTGCGCGATAAGGCGCGGCGAATTTCCAGTTCTTTGCCGATAATGATGTAGTCGCGTTCGCCGGTGATCTTCAGCCGGCATATTCGGCCCGAAGGTCCGCGCGCGAGCGGTTGCATGTCGCGAATAGGACCAAGGTCCACGGCTAGCCTCGATCTGATCAGCTCCGTGAGTTCTTCAGGCGTGTATTCGATCCGCCAGCGATAGAAATCGCGGGTCTCCTGATCGAATCCAGGGAGCACACGCGCCAGGAGCTTCGAATCATCTGTATTGCAGTAGGCTGGCGGATTTGAGCGTATCCACAACTCGGGACTGTCAGCGCGGGACTGCGCCGAGGCGTCATAGACAGACTCGAGATAGGGAATGTTCTCGTCTTCCCAGGCGGTCGCATAGCGCTCGGTTATTCCTCCACAGCACTTGGAAAACCGGGCGTCGCAGATAGCGCCGTTGTAGCGGAGAAACTCGCCGGCAGTCGCGCGGACTGCTTCGGCCGCAGCCGGCGAGAACGCTTTCGTAATGCCTTGATACCGCTGACAGTGATCATCGGCGCATACGTCGAAATCCGGATGCGCTTCGCGTCCGTACCAGCGTATGAATTCGTGAGAGTCGAGACGTTGCCCGCCACTGGCGCTGGGAGGATTTGCCTTCGGAAACCACAACCAGCTCCGCGAAATCACCGCGTGAGCTTTGAGCAGTTCGAGCGGACATGACGCGCTCATCTCGGATGAAATCACGCTCGTGACATACTCTTCGAGCGGGACATCATTGATTACAGTAAGTCCGGCCGCCCTATTGATGAGGCGAAAAGTCCCGCGGAACGCCTGGCGCTCCTTGCGCTCCCAATGAAATCCGATTCCGATCGTGACGTCGTCCAGCGCGAACGCGCACGACGACAGGTCCGACGGCGTGAGTGTAACCTCAGAAGTAAATCCATAGCGCCCGGCGGCATAGGGCTTACCGGAAGTATCGGTGAAGGCGCCCGTCAGGTCGACTTCGACCGCCTGCTGTCCTTCGATCAGCCCTACCGATACGTTCAATGCTCACTCTCCAGCTTGCCGGCAACTTCCAGAAACTGATCGTCGGGCAAGGTGACCTCCAGGAAAATTCCGGCGATGGCGTCGCCGGTGATTCTTTCGAAATCGTGAAGCAGCGGCACTACAAATATTCCGCACAGATCAATCGACGCCGGACTCACGGTTAGCTCGCCTGTGTGAAAGACTTCCGGCCGATGCTTCCCGCGCGGGAAAAGATACGCGACCCATTCCTCTCTGTCGTGAAAGACTGCGATGTTGACCATCGGCTCCGGCCGTTTGCCGGTTGCTTCCGCGAGCAAATCGATCGCACGATCCATTCGATCGATCAAAGCCGATCGCTCTCTTCCACGAAGCAGGAACACCTTTCGCCCGTAATTCGGAACTGTGACGCTATTCAGTCCTGCCGTGTCCTTCTCGATCGGAAACAATCTTCGCGAACCAGCCTGAAAATGCATATGGTCCGGCGCGGACGCGCCGCATTCCGGACCATTATAGACGACGAAATATCCAGCAAGAGCTGCCGCAAGGTCGAGCATATTTCCGAACTGATTCGCGATGCGCTGCAAACGGTGTTCCCGGTGAGCAATGGTCAGGTGACGATCAACGATTGGAAACGGATTGCAGTAGATCGTGAAGTTGTCATCGAACGGCAGACCTTCTTCTTCCGGAGGCAGATTTCCAGCGCATAGGAAGCATGGGCGCTTCGCAACCGACTCGCGGTCGACCGGCGCCGTTGTACTAGCGACGCGATGGGGGATGTGACGGATGAAGACGTCGAACCAGTCGATTCGCGCCGCACGAGTGTGCGCGCGCGCGAGGCCATCGATACCTTTCGCGAGCTGCGGCCATGCGCGCGCCTGCCGCTCAAATAGTGCTTCTACCTCGTCGATCATCCCCGCATCCGAGCGTGAAGCTCGATCGTTCGGAGCCAGTCCTTGTATTGATCGTATCGATTCGCAACCTCGAGCGGCAGCGCGCTGTCGCTATTGCCTTCCCAGCGGCGGCAAAGATAGACGGATTCGTAGATTCGGCCGATCTCGTAGTCGCGGCTGATGCGCAGCGCTACCGCGTAGTCCTCGCCATAGCTGACGTTGGGAAATCCGATACGGCGCAGAACCGCCGTGTTGAATGCGCGCGGTGCGCCGAGGCCGTTGATGCGGAGCGCGTTGTTTCGACCGTTCTCGCGAGTCCATTCGCGATGGTCGATAAGACCGGGGGGAATCTCCTTCAGCGAAAAATCGACCATCGTATAGGAGCCTATGACTATCGCATAAGGCCCAGCCTCAAGCTCTGCGACAATCCGCCGCAAGACGCCGTCGTTGATGTACAGGTCGTCAGAATCGAGCTGGACGGCGTACTGGCCGCAGTCCTTGGAGTAAATCGCCTCATTCCAGCATCCGCCTATTCCCAAGTCCCCGCGTTCGGGAACGATGTGCTTGACCCGCGGATCGCCGATGCCGCGCAGAATTTCGGTCGTCCGATCGGTCGAATGGTTGTCGACGACGATGACATTGAAATCGAAATCAGCGCTTTGGGTGAGGACGCTTTGAACGGCTTCGAGAATCGTCCGCTCGCGATTGCGAACCGGGATGACGACGCTGGCCTTTACCGGAAATGTCTCGGCCGCCGCTGGAACAGGCTCGAATTGCGGCTGCAACCAGGCGCCGATTCGTTTGAGATGCGCCGTCGCGACGCGCTCCATTTCGATTTGGTAATCGCGATTGCGCGGATCCACATAGTCGAATTGCTTTTGACCAGTCGGCCGCGCATCAATCAGCGACGCGCTGTACAACGGTTCGGGAATCCGCACGACGGCGTGTTTCTCCGAAATTCTTAAGCGCAGGTTGTAGAGTCCACCCCATTTCCAGGTGCCGTCGACGCCCGACTGGCGCGCGGTTTGAACCGACACGCCGACTACCGGGCCGAAGTCGAAGCCGTCGCGAATGCTGCCGCGTTGATAGTCGATGCGAGGATGGCCCACTGCGTCGGAATAAACCCAGCCGGCGCCGGTTTCACGGATGACCTGCGCCATTCGATCGAACATGCGCGGTCCAGGCTCGATCTTAACGCGCGGATCGCCGAGAAAGAGAACATCGGAATCTGCGGCGTCGAGGAGCCGCAGAATACTCGAGGATGAGTAGTCTTTGGGATAGACGATGTTCACTTTCCAACCCGCCGCGTCATGCCTTGCGGGCGCATGATGATGAACCCGGACATCCGATTTGCTTTCACGAAATTGCTTAGTTCCTGTTCCACGACATGGCCCTGGCTGCGCGACGCGTGACGCATGAGGACTGTTTTGCCGTCGCGCACGATGATTCCAGCATGAAACACGTCGAGATTCTGGCGCGTGGACACAAAAAAAATCAGGTCACCGCTTTGCAAATATGCTTCGAGCCGTGGCGCTGCCCGCTTCGGTACACATTTCACGCGAGCCCGCTGCGGATCGAGTCCGGGCACAACATTCAGAACGCGCTCCCTGCTGAGTATCGGGACCGCCGGCATCGAAACCGGCTTGATTATCCCTTCGCGTACATTATTGCGAATCCAGCCCGTCATATAGTGATTGCGCCGTAACCATTGGATGCGGCCTTGTTCATAGCGAATCTTTCGCAGCCACTTAACGAAGTCATCAACGCTCGATGCGCGCGCAAGCGCCAAAACTGTTTCGATATAGGTGACGCAGTCGAATCCATCGAATGAAGCCGTGAACACTTCGGCAGTCCCGGCCGAGCCAATCAGCGGATTTGTTTTGTAGGGTCGTCCAAGGAAGTGGCGGGAGAGAACTTCAATTCGGCAGCCGGCGGAACGGTCGTGCCGGGTTTCAGATAGAAGCTGCTCGACGCGCCGCTGGTCGTGACCTCGTGGTTGCGCATGCTTCACAGAGGTCCAGCTTACTCGGTGAGCGGTGGATCAAGCAGTAGGGCGAAGCCTTCGGTGTT
Organism: Binatus sp. (SeqCode); assembly: GCA_050010075.1. Classification (GTDB taxonomy): domain Bacteria; phylum Desulfobacterota; class Binatia; order Binatales; family Binataceae; genus Binatus. The sequence goes on from JBEKLS010000123.1 coordinate 11,283, forward strand.
GTGAAAATCCGGTTTGTCGGCGGGATGGCGAAGCGCCCAGTAAGAGAAACCATCGATCGCCTCGATGACGGCCGACAGTCCGATACGCAGCGATGTCCGCGGATGGCTGGCCGACAGGCGATCGAGGCGGACTCGGGCGTCGAGCTCAAGCTGACTGCCGCTCGAGCGCACGGCAATCTGCGGGTTCATCATTTCGTCCGCGAGAGGACTGCCGTCGCGATAGCCGCTAAAGGCGTAGACGGTCCACTCGCCTGACGGGGCGAAGTTGAATTCGTGGTACGCCGTCGGCTGCCCTTCGACCGCGACGAAGGTTTCGAAGCAGGTGTGGCGCCAAAGCTCTGTACCGATGCGCGGCGCGGCGGGCGAGGGGACGCGGATTTGGGAAATATCCCCGTCGAGGCGGAAGGTCACCTGGAGTTCAGAGCTTGCGGAGCGCCGAACGAGCACCTGGATGGCACGCACCGATTGAGACGGTGTCGACGGATGGCAGTTGAGGTCGATCCAGCGTTCGACGGTCATAACGGGTCGGCGTGATTGCTCTCCGGTCCGTGAAATCAGGCCTGGCTCATACTTGTGTTGATTATGGCGTGGACTCAAGCCGACGATCCATCCAAGCGCGCACTGTTATTCCATCGTGAACAGGCAGGGCGTTTTGTTCGCCGACTATATCTCTATAAGCTCACAGTTACCGTCGCTCGCATTTTGTTAACGCCAAAAAAGTGCGCAGTCAGACTGCCGCCCCAGCTCGAGGAGTCAAAACGATGGCAAACCCGCCAAGGATTAGAGGAATCGAGAAGAGCAACGTCCCGGCCAGCAGTCAGAACATCGGGCAAACGTCACCCGCGAAGAGCGCTGGTCTTGCCCATTCGATCTCGCGCCGCCAGTTGCTGCAGATGGGAAGCGGACTCGCCGCAGCGGCAATTTACGCCGGATCGCATGGCGCAGCAGCCCTGGCCGCCGGGTCTTCGAGCGACTCCGCCGCGCCTGCGATATTGCCCGCATCGTCCGGGATGCCAAAGGCGCCGAATATTGTGGTGCTGATGACCGATCAGGAGCGTCATCATATGCACTGGCCTGCGGGATGGACCGAGAAGAACCTGCCTTCGCTGCAGCGGCTCAAGCGCAACGGACTTTATTTCAACCACGCCTACACCGCCGCAACCCAGTGTTCGCCTTCACGCGCGCTGATGCTGAGCGGACGCTTCGCTCCGGTGAATCGCGTGACCCAGACTTTCATCTGGCCGGGGCTGCAGGAGCAAAACCGCCTCGCAAACATCGCCTCGATTCTCAAGCAAAAGGCCGGTTACGAAGTGGTCTGGAAGGGCAAGTGGCACCTGAGCTTTGCGGCGAATGCCGCGCCCGGCAATGGCGGCAAGGATTGGCGCGTGGAAGACATCAAGGTGATGGAGGAGCGCTATGGCTGGTCGGGGTGGAATCCGCCGGATGCCGGCGACTCGATGACTCGCGTGGTGAAGGACGAGTTTGGCACGTATGACGGACTGGCGACGCTTGGCGGCGGCAATCCGAACAATGACGGGCGCTATGTCAGCGGAGTTGATGCGGCAGACCGCGGTCAGACGCCGGGCGTGGGCGGTGAAAGCACGGTCGAGTTTCTGAAGAATCGCGCGACCAAACTGAGCCAGCCGTTTTGCCTGTTTGTGTCGCTGGTCAATCCGCACGACGTCGGGGTCTTTCCGGGTGGCTGGCAATCAGCCGGTTATCAGCATGAAGCGTTCGCCAACATGGGTATCGAGTTGCCGCCGAACTACGCCGATGACCTTTCGCGCAAACCCAAGGTTCAGAAGGCGGCGCGCGACAGCTACAACAAGTCCGCTCCTATTGATACGCGGCAGTTGCAGAACGAGTACGTGAACTTTTACGCCTACCTTCACACCGTAGTCGACAAGCACATCATGACGGTGCTCGATACGCTCGAGGAAACCGGGTTGATGGACAACACCATCATTCTGCGGATGGCCGATCACGGCGAAGGCGGCTTGTCGCACGGCATGCGCGAGAAAGCTTACACGGTTTACGAGGAGATGATTCACGTGCCGTTGATCGTGCATAACCCGAAACTCTATCCGGAGCCGCGCGAGACCGAGGCCTTGTACAATCATCTCGATCTATTACCGACGATTCTGGATTTGGCCGGCATTGCCAACCCCAACTCGTTCGCGATTGGCAAGAGCGTGGTGCCGGTCATGAAAAGTCCGGCGACCAGGGTGCAGGATCACCTGCTGTTCTCTTTTGACGACCGCTTTTATCTGCCGTCCAGCTTTCCGGGCGGTCACCTGCGCGGGATGGTCGACGACGAATGGACCTACGCCGTCTACTTCGGGCTGGACGGCAGCGGACTCGAATATGAGCTGTACAACAGGAAGACCGATCCGGGGCAACTCGACAACCTGCTCTTCGACGCGCCCGCGACGGACCTGAAGGCGGAGTGGACGCGGATGCATCG
>JBEKLS010000124.1:0-13161 GCA_050010075.1 Binatus sp. (SeqCode)
CTGATGCCGTTGGTTTTGACGAAGCTATGCTTGATTTCGCTCATTTTCGTGTCCTCCGCGAACCGCGCTGCGGCTGCGGGAATCATGCGGCAACGTTGGATTCGAAGCCAGCCTGACGAAGTAATAATTCCGCAATTGACAAGCCCGCGGACGCCGCCTTATGCTCTCGATCCCGATAACTGAACGCTCGTTTAATTGAGAACGGGTACAACCAAAATGGAGGAACGCCCGATGAGCCGCGATTTTGAATTCAAACAACTGCTGAGAGCCTATCGCAGCGGAATCATTTCCCAGTCGACCTTCGAAGGCGAGATGGCATGGCTTGAGGCCGGCACGCCGACCAACGGCAACGGCCACGGCGCGGGCTTCAAGGCCTTCGGCCGCGATTACAAGAACGAACGCGCAGCCGTGGTCAGCTTCCTCGACAAGGTTCGCGCGGGCGAGGCCAATGGCGGCGAAGCATTCGCGGCGTGGGCGGAAGTCTGCACCACAGACTGCATCCGTACCGGCATTCGCATCGTCGCCGAGCGCGAGGCCTATCATTCGCGGATTTTCGCGCAGCGCCTGGCCGAACTCGGCGGCGAAGCGCGCGCGACGACCACCGAGGAAGGACGCAAGTTCACCGCCTACCTCGGCAATCCTTCGATTCCCGACAACGAGAAACTGCTGAACTTCACCAAGCAGGTCGGCAAGCCCGAAGATGCGATCAAACCGATTTGCGAGTTCGCCGGATTGTTGAAGGAAGACCTCTCGACCAAGGAAGCGCTGCGGCTGTTCGCCGAAGACGAGCTCTCGACGGCGAAGTGGATCTGGGACTCATGCGCCGCGCTCAACGCGCCCAAGCAGGAAGCGTCCGCGTCAGCATCGACATCGATGTAGTTTCTTTCGCGTCAGACTGAAACGATGAGCGGGGCCCCACGCAGGGACCCCGCTCTTTTTTTGACGCGCGCGAGTGAGTTCAGCGCTCTATTGCGCCGGTGATGCGCCGGCGGCCGGTGCGGGAGCCGCCTTCATCTGTCCCATCTTCATCATGCCCGGCTTCGGCAGGTCTCTCTTGGTGAAATCCGCGGGAACTGTGAAATCCGCGTCCGCCAGTTTCTTCGTCTCGATCTTTTCGACCAGCGTGCTGGTCACAACAGGCGGCCGTTTCGCCATCATCTCATTAATTTTTTCCGCTTGTTCCGGCGGCATCCCGGGGATGTTTATCTTGCCCATCTTCATCGACGAGTCCAGCGCGAGCGGCACGCCGCCGGGGATCTCGCCGTTGGCCTGGGGAGCGCCTGAGGCCTTGAGCTTGTCTGCCATATTTTTCTCGAACGCGGCAAACTCATCCGCGCCGGGCGCGCTGGTCGAGAAGCACTCCTTGACCGTATAGTCGCCCGCCATCATGTGCCCGCCGCCGTCGTAGTCGGTGCACTTGTAGCCGGCGATTTCGCGCGTGGTGCCGGCTTTCTTGAAATTCATCGCCGCATTAGTGCTCGCCGCCATCATCGCCGCCATCTGGCCCTTGGGCGGAAAGTCGAGCTGGAAATAAGTCTTGGTCTTGGGATCGAGCACGTACATCTTCCCGATGTCGAGGTCGGTGATGATCGTGTGACGCTCGGTCACCATCTTCTGCTTGTTGCCTTCCACCGAAACGGTCTGTTCCGAGTCGCGGGCGTTGGTCCCGCTGGTCACGTGCTGCTTCTGCGTGATGACGACCCCGGCGGCCGCGGGCAGCGCGCTCAATGCCAGCGTCGTCGCCGCAACCAGGGCGGTTAATTTCCTCATAGCGATTGCTCTCCTTGTGCTCGTTGCATTTTCATTACGGAGTCGCGCGCGGTGGTTGCGGCCTCGGTCTCGCCGCGTTGCTGCACGACCATCCTATGGATCATCAGGGTCAACAGCCCGAACAACACCCATACCATTTCCTTGATTCGGCGTAGAAACCCCACCACGAAGCCGATCCCCGGCGGATAACCAAGCATCCCGAGAATCAGCGCCTTGCCGCCCTCCTGGCTCACCAGCTTGGCTGGAATCACGAAGGTCGCGCGCTCGATCAGCAGACCAACCGCCTCGACCAGCAGTGCTATCTGCATCGAGGCCGGCTGATGCAGCAGCTTCAGCAGGATATAAATTTCGAGCGGCCCGAAACTCCACGCGGCTGCATAGCACAGGCATGACGCGAGGAGGCGGACGCGATGGCGCCCGTAGAAGTCGAGCAGAACCGTGTCGGCCTCCGCGGCGGACTCACGGATTTCCTCGGTGTTGATTCGCTTGATATCCAGCTTGGCCGCGGCCCGCCACAGATGCGAGAACGGCTGCTTCATCTGCACGAAGAAGAAGCCGCCCGCCAGCGCCACCGCCAGCGCAAAGCCGCCGACTATCGACCAGTAGATGTTCGCGGACACCGGTATCAGGCGCAGCGAGATCACCAGTGCTATCGACATGAACACGATTTGCCCGATCGCCTCGGCCAGCGACGCGACCACGACCGTCGCCAGTCCTATCGGCATGCGCAATTTCTCGCGCACATCCGCTGCCATCACGAACTGCCCGCCGAGCTGCGCCGACGGCGTCACGTAGTCGATCGCCTCGCCGCCAATTCGCGCCGCGAACAACTCGATGAACCTGAGCGACGGCGGATAGTCCTCGATCGTTACCCGCCAGCCGAGAGTGTTCGCGATTCGGGACAACGCCTCGAGCGAAATCGTCACCGCCAGGCCCCATCCCGCCATCCGCACGTAGCCGATCACCTGGTGCGGCCCGTAATGCGTCAGGAACCAGGCGTAGAACGCGATCGCAATGATGATGAAGAATGTCTCGACGCGGCGCATCGGCAGGTGGAGGCCCTCCCGGTCCGGGACGGCAACCGATGCATTGTTTCAGTCGCGCCCTACCTTAGCAACCCACCAACGGTCGGATTATTCCCGTTTCTCCAGAGGAAAACCGGGCTGACCTTCGACTGCGATCCATTGCTGTATCCATTGTCGGAAACAATAATCAGAGAAATTACTTATCGGTTGCGACTGTGAAGGTCGGTATTGGCCCATGGACTTTTGCGTCCGTCATTCTGCTGGTGGCGATCGCTTTCATTGTGGCTCAGTCTCGACTTTTCCTATTTCTGCATCGGATCGGGAACGAGAAGTACACCGCCGAGGAGTACACAGGATCCCCCAGCCGCGTTGCAGCATACTTGGTGATCCTTTTCGCGCTGAGTGCGCTGTCGTTTCCTGCAACGACTTTTTCGTTGCTGGCATCATTCGCGGTGCCATGGCAATTGCTGTGGCCAGCCGCTGTTTTGTTTCTGGCGAGCGGAATAGTTGGGCTGCTCGTTGGGGCCTGGTTCTTAGCGAGGCCGGATCACCGGACAGTTTCTGTCACGATTGCGGCGATCTTAGCGTCGGCTTTCGGCTTCCTTGCACTTTCCGTTCTCTTTGTGCGTTACAGGTGAGCGCCGACTAGATAGCGCGGAGCCAAGTGGCGTCCGCGACCGGAGCGTCAGAGCGCATGATGGGCTGGTCTACCCCTTGCCGCCAATGAGCCCGGCGAACTTCTCGAGTTCCTGCTGATTCAAATCCGACACCACCCAGCAGTTCATCCCAGCCGTCGTCAGTTGCTCGACGTTGTAGCCATGCTCCGTCTCGATTCTCATCGCGCTGGTCGTGGCGCCGGTGGACGGCCACATGAAAACATTGATGACGTGCTTGCCATGCTGATAGACGAGCGCCGCGACCGGCCGCCCGTTGATATAATCCAGGCGGCCTCCCACCAGCGGAAAGCCATCGTTCTTGAAGTCGGTCACCGGCGGCGAGAAATCCAGTTTGCCGTTGAACCAGGGCTTGACCGTGTGCTGATCGGTCGAAGCGACGTCCATCAGATGCGTCGCCATCAGCGAGCGGACGTGGCTCGCGACCACTTCACCTGCGAGCCGCTGGTCGATTGAGGGGCCGATTGTGCGCGGCGCTATCGCCAGCGCGAGCACCGCGCCAACCGCTAGCGGCAGGGCGAAGCGGGCAACGCGCGGCATCCATGCTCCGCGCCGCGACTGGTAACCGCCGGACCGCACCGGCGCAGGCGTCGGCAGCGCGCGGCGAATTTTCTCCTTCAACGCGGCCGGCGCCTCGAAGCGAAACTCGTCGTCCTTGAGCCGCGTGCGCATCGCGAGCAGAGCTGCGTATTCGCTCGCGCATCGCGGACATTCCTCGATATGGCGCTGAATCTCCAGGTCGGCGGCAAGGTCGAGCTCGCCGTCGAGATGCCCATGCATCAGTATTCGCGCGTCGTCGCAGTTCATTTCGGTCCCTTGTCGATTCTTTCCTGGAGACCGCGAGCGAGTTTCGAGCGGCCGCGCGCCAGCCGCGACATCACGGTGCCGATCGGCACGTCAGCCGCCTCGGCGATTTCCTTGTACGAAAGTCCCTCGATGTCCCGCATCACGATCACCTCGCGAAACTCGTCCGCCAGATCGTCGAGCGCCGCGCGAATCATCGCGCCGTCGGCCTTGCGAACCGCCTCGGCCTCGAGTCCGCTGTCCTCGGTCGAACCACCGTGAAGCTTCTCGTCGAATTCGGTGGGCGCGTCGGACCCGCGATTGCGTTTGAGCCAGGTGAACGCCGTGTTGCGCACGATCGCGAGAATCCAGGCGCGCGGATCGCCGCCGCGAAATCCTCCCACGAACCTGAACGCGCGCAGATAGGCTTCCTGCACAACGTCTTGGGCGTCGTGATCGTCACGCACCAGCCATCGCGCGAGGTTATACGCAGCATCCATATGCGGCAGGAATGTGCGGTCGAAATCGACGGCTTTGCTTTCGTCCGGCAATAGCGTTGCTTCTGCCCGCACGCTCCCTTCGGTAGAGACTGCGGGCCGAGCAATTTTATTCCCGACTGCTTCGCCGCCACAATCGCGGGAATTTTCGCTCACCGGCCGAGTCTTGTTCGGTGAAAGCGCACATCAGCGCGAGGTGATTCTGGATGGAAACAAAATTTGATCGTCGATCGTTCCTGCGCGTCACGGGCACCGCCCTGAGCATCGGCGCGCTCTACACCGTGTTCCCTGGGCTGACCGGCAAAGCCGGCGCCGAGGGGATGGTGCGTACTCTCGCCGAGCTCAACGGCGAAGCTCCCGCGCCGTTCTCGTTCATGCAATTGAGCGACACGCACGTCGGATTCAACGGCCCGCCTGACCCGCTCGGCACCAAGGCGTTCGAGAGCGCCGTCGCCACCGTCAACGGGCTGAAAAATCGCCCCGAGCTGGTGATAGTCACGGGAGACCTGACCCACGACGCCGACTCGCCCGACGAACACGCCAAACGCTTCAAGCTGTTCAAGGAAATCTCGAGCAGAATCGGCGGCGCGCAGTTGAAAGTAGTGCCGGGCGAGAATGACGCCGGGCTCGACGGCGGCGACATGTTTCGCGAGTTCATGGGCCCGACGCATTACTCCTTCGACCATCGCGGCGTCCATTTCATCGCGCTCGACAACGTCTCAGCCGGACGGCCCGTGGTGGGAGCCGCGCAGATCGCCTGGATGAAGGCCGACCTCGCGCGCTTTCCGAAAACCGCGCCGATCATAGTGTTCACCCATCGGCCGCTGTTCGACCTCAAGCCCGAATGGGATTGGTCAACCAGCGACGGCGACGACGTCATGAACGTGCTGGCGCCGTACGAGAACGTGACCGTGCTCTATGGGCATATCCATCGCGAGAACTTTCACCAGGACGGCACCACGAAAATGTACGCCGCGCGATCGTTGATCTTCGCATTCCCGGATCCCGCGACCGCCAAGGTGAAAAAGCCGATGCCCTTCGACAAGGCGCAGCCGTTCAAGGACCTGGGAATCCGGCGCGTCAACGGCGACGCCAGCGGCAATGATTTGCAGCTCGAGGAAGTCGCGCTCGCAACGGCCGAGTTCTCGGGCACGGTCGGAATGGATCAGATGATCAAACACGGAAGCGCAGACGCGCAGGATGAATGAAGATGAAAACCTCAACTATCAACAAAATCGTCGGCACGATCCTGCTCGCGGGCGTATGCGAAATCGGGCTGGTCGGCGTCCCATCGATGATCAGTCTTACCCGCGCGAGCGACAACCCGAAGGTGATCGAGATCACGGCGAAGAAATTCGAGTTTACGCCGAACCAGATCACGCTTAAGAAAGGCGAGCCCGTGATCCTGCGGGTGACCACCGCCGATCGCGTGCACGGCTTCATGTCGAGGCCGCTCAAGTTCGACACCGATATAGCGGTCGGCAAGGCTACCGACGTCGCCGTCACACCCGACACCGTCGGCGACTTCACTGTCATCTGCGACCACTACTGCGGCACCGGCCACGGCGGCATGAACATGAAAATCACCGTCGTCGAGTAAGAAATCAAAATTTCAAGGAGACCATTTGTGAAGTCGTTAACCACTATAACTGAAGTCGTTCTGCTAGCGGCGGTCGTGTCGTTGACGGGCTGTTCTGCGGGCTCATCGGCAAATGACCCCGCCGAGCAAACCCGCCTCGCAATCCAGATGGGGCAGTTGCAGAAACTGAAAACAGCGGAATACGAGGACTACATGGCGGCGATGACCTCCGAGGACGCCAATCAAAAACTGGCAAACTATTACGCCGCCAAGGGCACGCAAGTACATGGGGTCATAAGCGCGATGGAAGACGGCCAGCCGGTGAACGATATGGAGATCAGCCGGGCGTTGGACGACAGCGATTCCGCCCGCTACGACAATACGCCACCGCTGAACAGGGACTGACCCAGGTGTTTGCTCAACTGGTCAGCACCTATCATCTGCATCCGATCGTCGATCACTTCACGATCGCGCTGCTGACCTTCGGGATCGCCGCGGAACTCCTCGCCGCCGCGGCGACCCTGCTCTCGCGCGGCCGGGCCGGTGTGCTCTCAACCGCGAGCGGCAGGTTGCGTAGCACCTCACTCATGCTGATGATCGGCGGCGCGGCGGCCAGCGTGCTTTCGTACTTCAGCGGAGACGCGGAAGCCGACCGGCTGTGGGACACGATGTCGCCCGCCGCGCAGCAGATTCTGTCATCCTCGGATGGCGCGCGTGCTTACCTGTCTCACGCGGTGCTCGGGCAGTACCTGATGTACGCGTTTCTGGTTCTGGCCGTCTGGCGGGTGATGCTCGAGTTATCGAGACGGCTTGAACGCTCGCGCGCCGCCTTCATTGTCGCTGCGCTAATCGCGGCGGGCGCGTTGCTCTACCAGGGCAAGACCGGCGGTGAACTCGTCTACGAGCATGGCGTCGGCACTCCGAGTTCGGTGGGCCAAGCCAATCGCATCAACTGAATGAAGATAGCTTGTTGGGATTGACACGAACCCGGCGTCGCGATTATCTCAGGCAACTCCAAAGGGGAGTAGTTCACGCCGATCATAAAAACGGCGGCGGGGAGATCGACATACCAGCCTTCGGGCTCGGTCCCCCACTTCGAAATCGAAGCGAACGAGACCTTCGGACCAGGTAAAATCCTGGCCGAAGTTCGTTCATCCGAATCCCGGCCAGAAGAGAGGCCGGGCATGCCAAAAACTTCAGTCTCAAAATCTCTCGGCTCCGTTATTTCGTCGGCGCTCGGTTGCATGGCGCTGTTGCTCGTTGCCGCAAACCCGCTCGCGGCGGCGGGCTGCCCTACTGCTACCAGCGCTATCGACACTGACCGTCCCGGCGTCACCAATTCCGCAACTACAGTCCCGCGCGGAAGTTTCCAGGCTGAGAACGGCAGCGACTGGATGGCGGCGCACGGGTCGAATTTTTTGACGGGCAGTGAAACCAGGCTGCGTGTCGGCGTCGCGCAATGCAGCGAGTTCCTCATCGATGTGCCGAGCTACACCGGCGCACTCAACGGCTCGCAGCCGTCGGGCTTTTCCGACGTCGTCGTTTCATTCAAGCGCGAGCTGCCGATGCCGACCGGCATCCACCTGTCGGCGACAGCGGGCCTGGGGTTTCCGAGCGGCTCGAGCAAAATCTCGGGACGCGGCTATCAACCCTATATCCAGGCGCCGTGGTCCTACCGGATTGGCAGGGGATGGTCAGCGAGCGGGACCTTCACGCTGTCCTGGTTCCCGAGCGAGTCGGAGAGAAACCCGACCTTTGGGCCCGCGATTTCGCTAGGAAGGAACCTGGGCAAATCCGCCAACATGGCAATCGAGTACGGTGGAATGTACAGCCATCAACAGCCGATGCACGTGCTGGACACGCTCGGCCAGTGGCGCTTCACCAATACTCAGCAGCTCGACTTCCAGGCGGGCTTCGGCCTCAACCGCAACACCGTCGATCACTTCTTCGGCATCGGCTATTCGTTCCGCCTCGACAACCTGTTCTGAGTTCTCCAATGTCGCGCGAATTGCTCCGAAATAACCTCCCCTTGTCCGAGGAGAGGTCGGCGCGAGCCGAAGGTGAGCGACGGGAGAGGTGCAACGCGGGCCGTCGCACCAAGTAGGGCGGGCCGCCGTGCCCGCCGTTTCTTTTTGCACTAAGTCAGAAAAGTGGTGCTGTCCTCTGGCGGCGGCCTCAGTGTCCGGCAATTGTGACTAAACGAGTCGGCGTTGGTGCGCTGCGCGCGTCGCACCTCTCCCGGCGACACCGCTGCGCGGCTTACGCCGACCTCTCCTCGGACAAGGAGAGGTTAAGATCGTGGCCGACTTACAGTGGGACTCGTGCAATGGATTTCTGGTTGCACAGAGTTTCCGCTCCTCCGCCTATGGCTCCTCGCCTTGCTGGAACAGGCGCATCAGCTCCTCGACGGTGGCTGGCGGCTTGCGCGCGGTCGCGAGCGTGTCGCTGACGTGATCGATCGACTTCATTCCGACCAGCGCCACATCCACACCCGGCGTCGAGCGCACGAACTGAATCGAGCGCTGCGCGTCGGTGGCGAAGCCGCTGAAAGCATTGGCGACTATCGGCGGCAGCCCGCGCGATAGCTGCCCCTGCAGCAGCGAGGCGCTGGCCGAGACCGCAAGGCCGAACGCCTTCGCCGCGGCGAGCGTCGTCGCCTTGCCGGCGTGCACGAATTGATTCGAGCGCGTGACCGCCTCGGGCATCGCGAGATTGTACGGCAACTGGATCGCGCGAAAATGATGCGCATCGCCGGCGACCTCGCGCGCGATTCGCATCAGCTCGTCGAGCGAAAGCCATCCGCGCTCGGTTTGCTGCGCCCGAAAACCGTTCCAGGTCGCGGTGCCGTACACGCCGATCTTTCCGTCGGCCACAGCGCCTTCGAGGAATTCGAAGATCGTTTTGATTCGCGCCAGGAACTCCTTGCGATCGATCGCTTCGAGCTGCGTCTCGGGATTGTGAATATAGTAGATGTCGATCGTCTCGAGATTGAGGTTGCGGCGCGACAGTTCGAGCATCGTGCCGATATACTTCGGCGTCATGCAATGAGAGCCGTCCACCAGATCGGCCGGCGCCACGATTCCCGTTTTCACGTAATGCTCTTCGAACCACGCGCGCGGATTGGCCGGCACGCCGCCGTCGAACGTGATGTAACCGCCCTTGGTCGCGACGACCACTTGATCGCGCTCGATCTCGCCGACCGCGACCAGCTCGCCGAGCGACTTGCCGATATTCCGTTCGCTCCGCTGAAAGCGATAGTTCACCGCCGTGTCGATCAGATTGATCCCGCCGCGCAGGCTCGCCTTGATTGCCGCTTCGTACTCGCCGTCCGTCTCCTCGTCGGGCTCGCCCAGGTAGGTGCCGATTCCGATCGACGAAACCGACATCCCGAGCGCCGGCCGGAAATTTCCCGGCAGCTGTGGAAACCGGCTCGCGTATGCTGCCGTAGCCTCGGCGGTCGCGCGCCCTTTGAGCATCATGCGGTTTCTCCCGCGCGCCGTTGCGCGCCTTCTGCCTGGTTGCGTTCGATAGTTACGAAAAAGACTGCGGACTGATCGCCGGTTCGTAGAGCGCCTGGATCACGTTGCCGTCGGGATCGCGAATGTAAAACGACACCGAGCCGTCGCGATGATGCTTGAGCTCGTGCACTATCTCGACGCCGATGCTCCTGGCCCAAGCATAGCCGTCCTCGACGTCGGCAATCGTCGGCACGATGAACCCGAGATGGTCGAGCCGCTGCGCGTCGCCGCCGTGCTCGCCACGATGCAACGCGAGGTTGTCGCATCCGGAGCTGAGGTACGCGTTATCGGCGTCGGGCTGCCACACGAGCTTCATCCCAAATACGCGCGCGTAGAAATCTTTCGCACGCTCGACGTTAGAGACCTTGAGCGCCAGATGACGCATGCCGCGATTCTTGATCAACTTTGTCCCTCGCGCGTCTTGTATCCCACCACCGCCCAAATCGGGTCAGACGGCGGCGTGGTCGGCGCGCTGCGGTCGATGAAATCTATATTCTCAAACGCGCCGCTCTCCATAAAGTAGCTGCCGACCAGCTTGCCGTGGTCGTAGTCGTCAAGATGCTGCCAGATGGCGACCGCCTTGGTCGGGAACATCCGGTTGGAAAACGTCGCGATGAACGGCGCGCCCGGCTTGAGCACGCGCGCGACCTCGGCGAACGTCTCGATCGGCCGCGTCATGTATTGCACCGAGACCGTGACCACCGCGCCGTCGAACTCGTCGTCGGCGAACGGCAGCCGCGGCTCGCGATTGAGATTGTGGATGACGATCTCGGTGAGCGCTGGATTATTTTCCATCTCCGGACGATTCATCCCGAGACCCACGACGCGCGACGGCCTGATGTGCGCCGGCAAATGCGATCGCCAACTGCTCATCAGATCGAGGATCGCGCCGCCTTGCGGCAGCAAGTGCGCGTAGATCTCGCCGACCTTCGCAATCGCACCGTCGTCGATATGCGTGACGAGCCGCGGGACCGAGTAAAATACCTCATCATCGTCGTCATCGACGCGTCTGAAGAAATCCGCGGGAAGCTGCTTGGGCATGCTGAAAACCTGTTTTGAGAGCCTGTTGATAGATTTAAATTATCTTTAAATATCAGCTACTTAGTGAAAATTTACACGAATTTTGGAAGCATCGTTGACAGAGTTCTGGCGCGTCACTTAAAGTAAAACACTTTTACATACCGCGCTACAAAGGTGTTGCGAACCGCGAGCGTGGCAATCGAAAACCCGATGGTCCGACGCGATAAAACAAACTACGTCATCCAATCCGTCGCGCATGCGCTCGACGTGCTCGAACAATTCTTCGGCGAGGTCGACGAACTCGGCGTTACGGAACTTTCCAAGCGGCTCAAGCTGCATAAGAACAACGTCTTCCGCCTGCTCGCGACGCTCGAAGCGCGCGGTTACATCGAGCAAAATAAAGCCACCGAGAATTATCGCCTCGGCATCAAGTGCCTGCACCTCGGTCGCCGTTACATCCATCATATGGGCCTCGTGAGGCAAGCGCGCCCTATCCTCGCCGACGTCGCGCGCAAATGCCGCGAGAGCGCGTACGTCGCGATCGTGCGGCGCGACGGCGTCGTCCCGCTCGAAGCGGCCGAGGCCGAAGATCGCGCCGTGCGCATCACGCCGCCGATCGGAATCACGTTGCCGCTCTACTGTACCGCCGCCGGCAAAGCGCATCTCGCCTTCGACGCCGAGGAGCAGCTCAAGTCCGCGCTGCCCGAGTCGCTGAAACGCTTCACCGATCGCACGATCATTGACCGCGCAACTCTGCTGGCGCAGCTCGAAGCAGTCGCGCGCGACGGCTATGCGACCGACTCTGGCGAGTTCATCGAGGAAGTCTCATCGGTCGCGGTACCGATTCGCGACTACACGCGCTCGGTCGTCGGCTCGGTAGCAGTCGCGGGTCCGACGTATCGCATAGGCCCGGAGCGAATCACCGCGGAAATCGCACCGAGCCTGCTCGACGCCGGCCGCGAACTGTCGCATCGCTTGGGATACAACGAATAAGCACGACGCGCGCAGCGCACGTCGCGCACGATTGACGATTGTATGCGGAACCCGCCGTGGGTTCCGCGCCTCCCTGGGCAGGGGTGACCCCTGCACCCAGTATCAAGAAAAAGATGCGGGACTTCGTCCCTGTTAGGAACTTTTTTTGGTGGGAAACATCAGCTTGGTTGAAGCTGTCTCGTCTTTCTTTGCCTCGCCCCAAGAGGGGAGAGGCCGGCGCGCGTCCGCGCGCGGCGGGTGAGGGACCAAACCAGCTTGAGACTCCAAGGCCGTCTCCTATTTTGATTGCGCACTTCGCCGCGCGTCGACGATGCGTAAAAGATGATTCGCTAGCAGAACGATTTCCAGAGCTTCCGCAGGATCACTAAAGTTCACGTCACGATGAGAATTCGGGTTCTTGTAACATGCTATCGCTCCAGCGAAGAGATCCATGCGGCCTAGACGTTCACCGGTTTCTGTAGTTGGATCCATTAAAGGCCCATTGTCGGCGCCAAACGCTCTTCGCATCAGCTTAACGCCGAGGTCGCCATCAGTCAGTGCGGCTGCCTCGCGGACCGAGACTTCTACGGCCTTCATCGCTTGAAAGGCCGCGACATCGAACTCTCCCCGCAAGAAGGCATGCCAGACCGGTTCAGCGATTCTAGGGTGCAGAATTTCCCGAGGAAGTAGACGCGCTATCTTGAAATTGGAAAAATCCGATTCTGTTTCGAGCTTCCTGCCTCGCCTACTCAGTTGTAGAGATTGCGGTTGCCTAGTCGCCGGCACCGCCAAGCCATTTGCTGTTAACCACGAGAACGCTTCCGCGAAGGCAAGGGCTATCTCCAACGATCTTTCAGCGGGGTAAGGCAAATTGGATGGATTCAATCTGCGCCCCGGATAAAATTGTCGGGATTTACATATTCCTGCGGTGAACGTCTTGCCACAGAAATAGAAGCTGCGCGGCGAGTTCTTCCGGCTCCAACGCGAGAAGCTGCTCGACATTGGAAATTTTGTTAGCGATATCGACGAACAGATCCACGGTGACGTATTCCTAGCATACACGCCGACTGCTAGGCATTATCCAGCCGACCGGTCCTTTCCTGATCGTCTGAGCGTCGAAAAATTTTCGAAGCGAAGGCAATTCTCCGGGCTCCAGGGCGAGGGCGGTCCGAAGTCAAGTTGGATCGAGCCGACGCTCCCCGCCCTTTGCACCGCAACCTCGCCATTAGTATGGTTTGACTGACTGGCGGGCCGCTGTTAGAAATTTTGCGTTTATCGGCTCTATTCCCTGGGCAACTTCGTCTGTTCCAGACCTATCGATGC
>JBEKLS010000125.1:0-13112 GCA_050010075.1 Binatus sp. (SeqCode)
ACCCGCGTGGTCGCAACCACCGATTGCCGCAATGACCCGTCGGTCGCGCTGATGGAGCGGCTGGGCATGAAAAGGGAAGGACACCTCCTCCATCACGCGTTCTTCAAGGGCGAATGGTGCGACGAGTATCGGTACGCAGTGTCGCGCGAAGAATGGCCGCGCGTTCGCGCGCCGCACGACGGCTCGCAAATCCGTATGCGCGGTGCTTGACAGCAGCGCGTCCGGCGTCGTTTACCTGACTAATCCGCCTGCCAGGAGGATTTGCCGATGACCCGGATAATCGACGCCGACGGGCATGTCGTCGAGCCGCGCGCGCTGTGGGAAGACTACGCCGAGCCGCAGTTTCGCGAGCGGATGATCCAGATTCGGCGCAATCGCGACGGCGGCGACGAACTCTGGATCGACAACGAGAATCGCAGCCGGCCGTCACTGCCGGTGGCGGCGTCGATGATGCCCGGCGGACTCTCGGACCTCGAGCGCGCGCGCAAACTCACCTGGGACGACATGCTACCCGGCGGCTACGATCCGCACGCGCGAATCAAGGTGATGGATGAAGAGGGAATCGACGTCGCGGTGCTGTACCCGTCCCTGTGGCTGCTATATGGCGACCTGACTGATCCGCAACTCGCGGCGGCCGGGTGTCGTGCGTACAACAACTGGCTGGCCGACTTCTGCAAGGCGTCTCCGAAGCGGTTGTACGGCGTCGCGCCGATGCCGGTGCAAAGCGTGGATGAAGCGGTGCGCGAGATGCGGCGCGTGGTGCGCGAACTCGGCTTCAAGGCGGTGTTCATCAGGCCCAATCCGTTCAACGGGCGGCGGCTCAACGACCCGGCCTACGATCCGTTCTGGCGCGAGGCGCAGGAGCTGGATATTCCGGTCGCGGTGCACGGAAGTTTCGGCACGCGAATGCCGACGATGGGCGGCGAGCGCTACCACGACCCGTTCTTCTTCCACATGGTCTGTCATCCGTTCGAGCAGCAGGCGGCGTGCATGGATATCGTTTGCGGCGGAGTGCTCGCGCGATTTCCAAAACTGATGGTCGGCTTCCTCGAGTCGGGAATCGGATGGCTGGGCTACTGGCTCGATCGGATGGATAGCCACTACGAAAAAATGGGGACGTATGTGCCGTGGCTGAAGCGCAAGCCGAGCGAGTATTTCGCGGAGCAATGTTACATCTCGATGGATCCTGACGAGAGCACGCTGAGAGCGATGATCGATCTGGGGGTCGAGCGCAACGTGCTGTGGGGATCGGACTACCCGCACTTCGACTGCACCTATCCGGGCGTGGTGCGCGAGGTGACTCGAGCGCTGGGGGCGTTGCCGGAGCGAGCGCGCGACAACATCCTGACGCAGAACGCGCTGCGCTTTTACCGTCTCAGCTAGCCGTCGGCGCGGGCGTGGATGAGCACGCCGCCGAGCGTGCCCTGTGCGATGACGCCGTGCAGGCCGGAGTACATCGTGAGTACGAAGTCGTACCACTCGACGCCGCCGATCTTTTCGATCTCGTCGCGCTTGCGTCGGATTCGTTCGACGAACGTCGCGTACCATCGCGTGTAGTCAGTGCTTAGATCTTCGATCGTGCCGGGCGTCCATCCGGTTTCACGCAGCATCGACGAAATTTCGGATACGCGGATGGCGTGCGGGATTAACATTCGGCCATCAACCTTGAGCGATTCTTCGTTGGCGCTGGCGCCTATGGTGTAATCGAAGATGACGAGTTGTGCGGTAGGCGTGGCGACTTGTCGCAGTGCGGCGAGCGCGTCGCGCTGACGGGCGAACGCGTAGAAGGCGTTGAGCATATAGATGATGTCGAAGCTGCGCGTGACGGTGCGCGGGATGTCGAGCACGTCGCAGACGTGGAAGTCGACGTCCGGGTAAGTTGTGCGCGCGTATTCGATCGACTCGCTGTCGCGATCGATGCCCGCGAGGTGGCCCCATCTGTAGCGGCGCAGATATTCAGCGCTGCCGCCGCGGCCGCATCCGACATCGAGCAGCCAGGCATCGGGGTTTTTCGCAATTGAGTGGAAGGCGCGCTCGATCGCCTCCTCCTCGCCGGCATGCGCGTAATCGCCGTCGCGAATGAGCGCGAGGATGCGCTTGCCCTCGAAGGAGTTCATATTCATCGGCGCCGGACTCACGAGACGAGTAATATATGAGCGCCTCGCATCATGACACCTGGAAGCGAAGCGCGAATGATCTGTCATCCTGACGCAGCGAGCGACGCGAGCGGATGGAAGGATCTCGGACAGCTTCGCGCCAGCGAAGCCGGTTCCGGTTTTGGAATCGCGCAGCGCTCCAATTTCTAAAAGCATCGCGAATGATGCCAGCGACCTAACCCCTTCCCGCGCGGGAAGGGGGACCGGATAGAGAGGAGCTCTGCCTTCGCGTAAAGGGGAACCGGATTCGACCAGTCGGAAAGAGAAATTTTCGTCGTTGGTTTAGTTTATGACGCGAGGCGGCCGTCGGCGGGGTCGGACGAGGTTGCTTCGCCGATTTGCGGAACGGCGGGTTTGCGCTCGAGCGCGGGCGTAATCTCGCGGCCTTCGCGCCATGCGTTGTAACGCTCGAGGAATGCTTCCATGTAGGTGTAGAACACGGGCGTTATATAGAGAGTCAGGAACTGCGAAAAGAACAAGCCACCTACGACTGCCACACCTAACGGGCGGCGCGATGAGCCGCCGGCGCCTAGTCCTATCGCGATCGGCAGGGTGCCCATCAGCGCTGCCATCGTGGTCATCATGATGGGACGGAAGCGGATTATGCAGCCTTCGAAGATTGCGTCGGCGGGCGATTTGCCTTCGGTGCGCTGCGCGTCGAGTGCGAAGTCGATCATCATGATGGCGTTTTTCTTGACCAGCCCTACCAGCATGATGACGCCGACGAAGGCGAACAGGTCCAGTTCCATGCCGAAGAGCCACAGCGTCATGAGTGCGCCGAAACCCGCCGACGGCAGGCCGGAGAGAATCGTGATCGGATGAATGAAACTTTCGTACAGCACGCCGAGCACGAGGTAGATGACGAGGATCGTCATCGCGAGCAGGATGCCGAGCCCGGCCAGCGAAGACTCGAAGGCCTGCGCAGTGCCCTGGAAATCGGTAGTGATGCTGTCGGGGAGAGTGACGGCCGCGAGCTTGTGGACTTCGGCGAGGGCCTTGCCGAGGGAGACGCCGGGCGCGACGTCGAAGGAAATCGTCGCCGACGGCAGTTGGCCGGAATGGTTAACCTGCAGCGGGCCGAGCGATCGCGTGAACTTGACCAGCGTGTCGAGCGGCACCAGCTCGCCGCTCGACGAGCGCACGTATAGCAGTGAGAGCGTGCCTGGCTCGTTCTGGTATTGCGGCTCGACCTCCATGATGACCCAGTACTCG
The DNA here is from genome assembly GCA_050010075.1 of Binatus sp. (SeqCode). Classification (GTDB taxonomy): domain Bacteria; phylum Desulfobacterota; class Binatia; order Binatales; family Binataceae; genus Binatus. The sequence continues at coordinate 3,369 of JBEKLS010000125.1, forward strand.
TTGTTAGGTGCGTAGATGGTGGAGATCTGGCGTGCGCCGTAGGCGTTGTAGAGCGCGTCTTCGATCGCACCCGCCGAGATGCCCAGCGAGTGAGCCTTGTCGCGATTGATGTCGATGGTGACTTGCGGATTTTCGACCTGCAAGTCGCTGTTAACGCCGCGCAAGTCGGGGAGTTGGCGCAGTTTCGCCTCCAGCATCGGCGCGTATTTGTAGAGCGTCGCGGTGTCCTGGCTCTGCAAGGTCATCTGGTACATGCTGCGCGTGAATTGCGCGCCGATCTGAATCGGCGGCGGATTCTGCAGGAACACGCGCAGGCCGGGCACGCTGTTCAGGATCGGGCGCCATTTTGAAATCAGCTGATCGACACTGAGCTTCCGCTGCGAGGCGGGCTTCAGATGCAGAAATATGATGCCCGAATTGGTGGATCCGCCAGGGCCGCCGGGTCCGACGCTGACGAAGTAGCTCACGATGTTTGGATCGTCCTTGATGAGGCTGGCGGCGGCGAGCTGATGCTGGACCATCGCGTCGTAGGAAATTCCCTGCGCGGCGAGCGTAAAGATGATCATCTGATCGGCGTCTTCGGAGGGGATGAAGCCCTTCGGGATCGCGTAGAACATGTAGATCGTCGCGAGCAGCAGCGCGCCGGAGAAATACATGGTCGCGCGGCGATGGCGCATCACCCACGTCAGGCTCCGCTGGTAGGCGTCGAGCATGCGATCGAAGTAGCGTTCGGTGACGGCGTAAAATTTGCCGTGACGCTCGCTGCCGGGTGGCCGCAGGAATCGTGAGCACAGCATCGGGGTCAACGTCAGCGAGACGAAGCCCGACACGAGGATGGCGGCGCCGATCGTCACGGCGAATTCATGCAGCAAACGGCCGAGGATGCCGCCCATGAACAGCACCGGGATGAAGACGGCGGCGAGCGAGAAGGTCATCGAGAGGATGGTGAAGCCGATCTCCTTCGCGCCGTCGAGCGACGCCGTCATCACGTCCTTGCCCATCTCCATGTGGCGCACGATGTTCTCGAGCATGACGATGGCGTCGTCGACGACGAAGCCGACGCCGAGCGTGATCGCCATGAGCGACAGGTTGTCGAGCGAATAGTCGAGCATCCACATGACGGCGAATGTGCCGATGATCGACATGGGCAGCGCGAGGCTCGGGATGATCGTCGCGGAGAGGTTGCGCAGGAACAGGAAGATGACCATCACGACCAGGAAAATGGTGAGCAGCAGGGTGAATTGGACGTCGTTGACAGAGGCGCGAATCGTTTCGGCGTGGTTGCCGAGCACGACGATGTGCAGGCCGGCGGGGACTTCCCCGCGGAACTTGGGAATCAGCCGCATCACGTTGTCGACGACTTCGACGGTGTTGGTGCCGGGTTGACGCTGAACCGCGAGCACGACCGACGGTTCGCCGTTGGCCCATCCGGCGGTCTTGTCGTTCTGCACGCTGTCGAGCACGCGGCCGACATCCTCGAGCCGCACCGGCGAACCGTTTTGATACGCGACGATGAGCGAGCGGTACGCGGCGGCGTTGGTCAGCTGGCCCTTGGTTTCGACCGTGAATTCCTGGTGTGAGCCGTACAGCGTGCCGGTCGGCATATCGACGTTGGCGGCTTGCACGGCGGCGGAGACTTCGTCGATGCCGATGCCGCGGGTGGCGAGCGCCTTGGGGTCGAGCTGAATGCGGACGGCGTACTTCTCCGAGCCGTAAACCTGGACCTGCGCGACGCCGGAGACCATCGAGATGCGCTCGGCGAGGTAGGTTTCCGCATATTCGTCGACCTGCGAAATCGGCATCGTGCTCGAGCTGAGGCCGAGATAGATGATCGGTTCGTCGGCCGGATTGACTTTTCTGTAAGAGGGCGGACTCGGCATCCCCTGCGGCAGTTGCGATTGGGTCTCGGCGATCGCGGCCTGCACGTCCTGCGCGGCGGCGTCGATGTTGCGAGTCAGGCTGAACTGCAGCGTGACATCGGTCGAGCCCTGGATATTGGTCGAGGTCATCGAGTCGAGGCCGGCGATGGTCGAGAACTCTTTTTCGAGCGGTGTCGCAACGGAAGACGCCATCGTCTCGGGACTGGCGCCGGGCAGGCTCGCGCTGACAACGATGGTCGGGAAATCGACGTTGGGCAGATCGTTTACCGGCAGATAGCGATAAGCCATCAAACCGAACAGAACGATCGCGAGCGAGCTCAGCGTCGTCATGACGGGCCGGCGGATGAATACTTCGGCGATATTCATGATGGCGCGCCGGCGTCGCCGCTCAATCCGGTTTTGATGGTCACCGTCGCGCCGGGTATGAGCCGTAGCTGTCCGTCGGTCACGACGGTTTCACCAGGCTTCAATCCGCTGGTGACAACGGTCTGGTTGTCGACCGATTCGCCGATGACGACCGGCCTGATCGTGGCCTTCATGTCCGGTTGCACGACGAAAACAAAGGATCCCTGCTGGCCGGTTTGCACGGCCTGCGACGGCACCAGGATCGCGTCCGGGTGTTCGCGCAGAACGAGCGTCGTGTTGACGAACTCGCCGGGCCACAGGCGATTGTCCGCGTTGGCGAACTGGCCCTTGAGATTTATCGTGCCGGTTTTCGAGTCGACGCTGTTATCGACGAAGCTCAGCTCGCCGGATTCGAGCGGACCTTGCTGCTCGGGGAGAGATACCTGCACAGCGAGCTTCTGCTCGGCCATGAACTCGCGGACCGCGGGCAGTTGCTGCTCGGGAATCGAAAAGTCGACATACACCGGATGCACCTGGTTGATGACGACCATCGCAGTGTCGGCGTCCGGTTTGACCAGATTGCCGGCGTGAACGAGCAAGTCTCCCGTGCGCCCGTCGATAGGCGCGCGAATCTCGGTGTACTCGAGATTCAATCGAGCGGTCTGCACGGCGGCTTCGTCGGCTTGCATCGAGGCCGACAGCGAAGCGGCAGTCGCCTCGACCTGATCGTATTGCTGGCGCGAGCCGACATTTTCCTTGAGCAGAGTCAGATAGCGCTGCTCGTCGGCTGCGGCCTCTCGATATTGCGCGCGATCCTTGGCGAGATTCGCCTGCGCCTGTTGCAGCGCGGCCTCGAACGGACGCGGGTCGATCGTGAACAGCAGGTCGCCCTGCTTAACGTCCTGACCCTGAAGGAAGTGCACCTGCATGACCTGGCCGTTGATTTGCGCCTTCACGTCTACCGTCGAAAAGGCCTCGACGCGGCCTATCGCGCGAATCGTGTCGGCGACATTTTTCTGCACTACCTTGGCCGCCAGGACCGGGACGGCGTCGCGCTCGCCGAAAGTGTCAGCCGGACCGTGCGAGCATCCTGCGATCGCGATCAGTGCGAACGTCGGGACGAGAGCGGTCGCGCACCAATGCTTCAAAGTGAGACTGCCTTTCAACTCGCGAACCAAATAACCGCCGAATCGGGCCAAAGTTACGGCCTTCGGCCCGATCGCGAGGCCTGCGGGATACTATCAGGCCCGCACAAGTCGAGAAAATCTGAAAGGTGAACCGAATCGATGCTCTGGTCAGTGGTGAGAGCTAGCCGCCAAGGCCGGACGACCCGCTGGCAATCGGCAGAGGCCGTCGCTTTCTATTTGAAAAGCCCAGTTGAAGCGTGCGTGCAGATTCTCGAGCGCGATGGCGGCGGTCAGGTCCACCAGCGCTCGTTCATCGAAATGGCGGCGCAGTTCGTCGAACAGTTCGTCGGAGACTTCGACCGGCGTTCGCGTCATCTCTTCCGCATATCGAATCGCGACACGTTCGGCAGGCGTGAAGAGCGGATTCTCGTCGTAGGTGTCGAGCGCGGCGAGAGTTTCCTCGGTGACCCCTAGCCTCATCGCAATTGCCGATCCGATATCGATACAGAAACTACAGCCGATCAGTTGCGCGGCGCGGACGCTTGCCAGGTTCTTTATTCGCGGCGCGACTGCCTTGGAGTGTTCGACTGCCTGCACGAGGCCGGTGAGGCCCAGCGTGATCGCGGGCCGATACGCCAACACTCGAAATGGAGTCAGCACCTTGCCGAACCGGCGCTTCATCAATCCGAACAGCGGCCGCAGCATCCAACTCACCTGGTTATTTTCGAGTCCCTGGATTCTCATCACGATTACCTACTTCGCCCGAACCGGGCGCATGAAAGAGTCTTTCGCTTCGACCGACTGGCTATAGAGGATCGCGCTGATCGCGATTAGTAAGAGCGTGGGAACGTAGATAGCCAGTATCTCGGTCACAAGATGCTCAGTCGACAGCAAGCCGGCGGCGTGTGAATACAGGTGTAGCGCGGAATGCATCACTCCGGCGATCGCAGCTACGACGATCGCGATAGCATTGCGGCCGGGATTCAGCGCAGCCGCCGCGAGTCCTATGCCAACTGCCAGAAAAAACGTTCCGCCATCCATCACGAGGTGCATGTTGAACGGCCCCGTCTCCGGCACGCCCGGCACCAGCTTGAAGAACCACGATGAAGGGAAGAAGAACATCTCGATTCCGTTAACGATGTCCATCACGGCCAGGATCCAGAGAAGTGGGACGATCCAGCGGGGCAAAGTGGAGTTCATGCTGCACCTCGGGTGGGCGTGCGGCGCCGCAAAGGAGTCGGGCGCACGTGGGAGTAGACCGATATTGAAAGCGAGACGGTGATGACAAGCGCGGCCATGAGTCTGAGAATATTGGCGGTGCTCGCGGCGTCGAAGTACCAGAGGGCGAGACCGATTGGTATCGCGGCCATGACGGATTCTGTGAGCGTCACGCCCATGGTGACGGCAAAACTCATCGCGCGAAGTTTCATTGGCCACGACATAAGTGAGTTACTCCGCGCCGCCAGGCAGATCGCCGCACATTGGAAAGACCGACTCGACTTCAACCGGGCCATCGACGCGCGCCTGGCATGCCAGACGCGTCCGCGGGCTCACCGATAGATGCCAACGGAGCGAGAACTTCTCGGCGCCGCGCATGGGAGTCAGGTTGTCTTCGCCGCATTCGACTACGACGCGACAGGTTCCGCAGAGTGTGCGCGCGCCACATACATGCATCAGGCGAATGCCGTTCTTCAGCGCGCCGCCGAGGAGAGTACCGCCGCGGCGCACTTCAACTTTCTCGCCGTTGAACTCGATGGGCACGATGTCGGGTTGGGCGGCCACCTGTTTCAGCCGGGCGGTAAACGTTTCTTTGAGAGCGCGATCTTCAACGCCACCAGCGGATTCGACGACAGACTTTATTCCCGCTGCGAGATCCAAATCATTGTTTTCAGTACTCATTAATCTTCCTTCAGACTCTTTCGCAGAGCCTTTCGCGCGCGCGCCAGCCGCGATTCCACCGCGTGCTCGCTGAGCCGCAGAATTCGCGCGATTTCAGAGACGCTGACCTCCTCGACATACTTCAGGATCAACACTTCGCGGTACTCGGGCCGGAGCTCTGCCAGGGCGCGGCTGAATTCCCGACTGGCGCCGGCGTCGCGCTGCGAAGCGGATAAGTCTTCGTTGATCGGTGCGGTGCGCATCAGGCGGGCGCGGCGCGCGTTTGTTCGGATGAGTGAGAGAACCTTGCGATGCGCAATCGCGCAGGCGAAAGTGAACAGAGAGCTGTCACCGCGAAAGAACGGCAGCGCGTCGGCGAGCGCAATGAAGGTCTCCTGCATCACGTCGTCGGCCTCGGCCGCCTCGGCGCCGAGCGAATTCGCAATGAAGCGCCGGATGCGCGCGGCATAACGATCGAAGAACTCATGCGCGGCGTCTTCATCGCCGGCCTTGAGGCGGGCGACGAGATCAGGCTCAGACGATCGAGGCGGTTGTTCGGCAGTCACGAGCGAGATTCTCCGCCCGGACCCCGTCTGCCCCTTATTCGTTGATAGTTGCGCGCCCACAGATGACAGACCTTGCCCGTTCGAAGCCTAACCTCAATGGTTAGTCGCTTCGGCGGGGCAAAATCCGTCGCGCAGGATCGAATACGCTAGATGCTCAGATTATAGAGTTCCGCGACGTTGTCGTGCAGGACCAGGTTCTTTTCGTCAGCGGTCATGCCGACGGTGTGTCTGCTGATAACGTCCTGCGACCATGGCCAGGTCGAGTCGCTATGCGGGAAGTCGCTGGCCCACATCAGGCGTTTGATGTTGCAAAGGTTGCGAACCTGGAATGCCACGTAGTCGTCCTGGAAGGTAGTGTAAACGTTCTCGCGAAAATACTCACTCGGCATCTTGTTGAGCGTGCCGGCCGGTAGCCAGTAGCGGTGCCGGTCGTATGCATGATCCATTCGATACATATAGTGCGGCACCCATCCAGCGTCGGCCTCGACGCATACTACTTTCAACTTCGGATGACGCTCGAAGACTCCGCCCAGCACGAAAGTCCCGATGATGTCCTGGCATCCGCGGATGATCGACAGGAAGCTGTTGAGCTTGGGACCGCGAGTCTGGAAGCTATCGCTGGTGCTGGTCAGAATGTGGAAGCTCAGCGGCATCTGGAGATCGATCGCCGCTTCATAAAAAGGCGCATAGATGGGACTGTCGTAGTCCTCGAGCGCGGGATTACCGGGCATCATGACGCCCTTGAGTCCCAAGTCCTTCATCTTGCGGAGATCTTCGATGCCCTCCTCAACCGAACGCATCGCGGTCTGGCCGGCGCCTATCAATCTGTCGGGATGCGCGGCGCAGTACTCGCCTATCCACAGGTTATAGGCATCGAAGCAGGCCTTCTTGTAGTCGAAGTCGCGATGGTTGCAGAGAATCATGCCGACGGTGGGGTAGATGACCTCGGCGGCGACGCCGTCGCGATCCTGGTCCGCCATGCGCGCGTCGGGATCCCATCCGCCCTTATGCAACTCCTCGAACTTCGCGCCTGTGGTCCTGAGATCTTTCGCGTCCTTGCCGGCGGCGGCGGCGAGCGCGACGTTAACCGGACGCGGGAAGTCCTTGACGATGAAGACGTCGCCAAGCTTCTCGTCATGAATCATGTGCGGAGCAGTATCCTTATACTTGTGATCGATTCGATCGATATAGGTGTTGGGTGGCTCGGTGATATGAGAGTCGGCTGAGATGATTGGCTTCTGCATCGGATGCCCTCGATTGGCTTCGCGTCGTTGCGAAATCCTGACCGGGATTGGTTGCGCTGTTGAGTTCTCTATTTACTAGAGGATGACCTCGTTTACAACGCCGCGATTAACATACCGATCGGTCTGGACGGCGGGGAAGCGCGAGCGATATAGATACGAACAGAGGCACACGACGATGGACTACGATCTCAAGATTACAGGCGGCACGATTTACGACGGTACTGGCGCGCCCGGACGGGTCGGCGACGTGGCGATCAAGGACGGCAAGATCGCGGCGGTCGGAGAGGCGAAGGGCAAGGCGGCAGAAACCGTCGAGGCCAAGGGCCGCATCGTCGCGCCCGGCTTCGTCGATATTCATACGCATTACGACGCGCAGGTGATGTGGGATCGCATGATGACGATCTCGCCGTGGCACGGCGTGACGACTGTGGTCATGGGCAACTGCGGTTTCGGCGTGGCGCCGACGCGTCCCGAGCATCGCGGCCTTATCATGCGCACGCTCGAGAACGTTGAAGGGATGAGTCTCAAGGCGCTTGAGACGGGCCTCGGCTATGAATGGCCGTTCGAAAGCTTCGAACAGTACATGGATACGATCGAGCGGCGCGGTACAGCGATCAACCTTGGCGCGCTCGTGGGACATACGCCAGTAAGACTCTACGTGATGGGCGAGGAAGCGACGGAGCGCTCCGCAACGGCGGACGAGGTCGCGGAGATGAAGGTGCTGGTGCGCCGCGCGATGGATGCGGGAGCGATTGGCTTCGCTACCTCGAAGTCGCCGACGCACGTCGGTTACAGCGGCAAGCCGGTACCCAGCCGCATGTCGGACTTCGATGAGATAAGGACGCTAGCGTCGGCGATGGGCGAGGCGGGACACGGAATCATGCAGGCCACGATAGGACGCGAGCTGTTCTTGCGCGAGTTCGCGGACATCGCGCGCGAGATTCACCGACCGATCACTTACACCGCGCTGCTGGCGGGCATGAATGGTCCCGGCGGCCATCGCGGACCGCTCGAGGCATCGCAGAAGTTGTGCGACGAGGGCCTGAGCATAATTCCGCAGGTGACGTGTCGTCCGCTTAACTTCGAGTTCCAGTTCAAAGCGCCTTTCATTTTCGAGAGCATGAGCGTCTTTGCGCCTGTATCGGCAGCGGACTTCGAAGGTAAGAAGAAAATCTACGCAGATCCGGAATTTCGCCGGGCGTTCAAGGCCAAGGCGGGTGAAGGCTCGCACGGCGCGTTCGCCAATCGATGGGATCGTACCGTCATTTCGTTCTCGCCGAGTGAGCCGTCGCTCGACGAGCGCAACCTGAATGAAGTGGCGCGCGAGCGCGGCGTCGATCCTATAGACCTGGCGCTGGATCTCGCGCTGGCGTCGAACCTTGAAGCGCGCTTTCGGATGTCGATCCTTAACAACGTTGAAGATGAAGTTGCGGAGCTGCTGGCCGGGCGTCACACGGTGCTCGGATTGTCCGACGCGGGTGCGCATGCCAGCCAGCTGTGCGACGCATGCTTCTCGACCTATATGCTTGGCCGCTGGGTGCGCGAGAAGGGCGCTATCCCGATGGAGCGCGCAATCTGGATGCTGAGCGCACGGCCCGCCGAAGTGTTCGGCATCACCGATCGGGGGAGACTTATGCCGGGCCTCGCTGGAGACGTCACGATTTTCGATCCTGACAAGGTAGGTGCGAGCAAACTGCGACGCGTCTATGACCTCCCTGCAAGCCAGGATCGGCTTGTAGCCGACGCCGAAGGTATCGACGCTGTGATCGTCAATGGCACTGTCATCCGGCGCGAGAACCAGGATCAAGTAACGGCTGAAGGCTCATTGCCGGGCAAGCTATTGCGCCACGGCCGCGCCAGCGCCTAGCACGAGTCCTATGACGCTAGAACCCGGATAGGTCTTAGAGGCCTATCCGGGCATCGCATAACCTATCTCACACAAATTTGCATTTCTTTGTAAGTCCAGCAATTATAATTGTTGGAAACCTTACAACTGATTGCTAACAAGGCGCGGACCTAGCAGGGGACCTAAAGGAGCACTTAATTGGAGATTGATAAAATCGTTGCAGACTTGAAGAAGGAAAGGGACCGGCTTATCAGCGCGATCACTGCGCTGGTGGGAGCGGGATCCGCGCCTAAGGCCGCGAAGAGAGGCCGCAAGCCCGGTCCCAAGCCGGCAGCCACAAAGAAGAAGCGGCGCGGCGGTATCAGCAAAGAGGGCAGGAAGCGGCTGTCAGAGCTGATGAAGAAGCGGTGGGCCGAGCGCAGAAAGAAAGGAATGACGAAACTCGCCAAGTAGCAGCGCGGCCGGCTCGATACGCATCTTAAGTGTGCGGTTGATTCAGGACCGTCGCGTCCGCACAATCTTCAGATGGCGAATACAGTACAGCATGCGTTCGATCTTGCGGCGGAGGATTACGACCGCACGCGACGCCGCCTGGTACCGGGGTTCGATGACTTCTACCGGGCGGCGATCGATCTGATCCAGTTTCCGCGCGAGAGCAAGCTTAAGGTTCTCGATCTGGGTGCTGGGACCGGCCTGATGGCGGCCTTCATCGCGTATAACTTCCCGCATGCGCGAATCACGATGGTCGATATCTCGAACGAGATGCTCGAGCGGGCGCGCGCACGCTTCGAGTTGGGCGGCGAGCGCTTCCGCTTCGAGGTCTCGGACTACGGAGTCGATCCGATCCAGGAAAAGTAC
>JBEKLS010000126.1:0-12893 GCA_050010075.1 Binatus sp. (SeqCode)
ATGCCTTCGCGCTTGAGGTCTTCGAGCTGGCCGGCGCCGAGCCCGAGCAGCTCGCCATAGACGTCGGCGTTATGCTGGCCGAGCAGCGGCGCGGCTTTCACTTCGACCGGCGAATCTTCGAGCCGCACCGGACATCCCGGCATCGTGAAGTCGCCGCGCGTGGGATGCTTGATCGTAACGATCATGCCGCGCTGCTTGAGATGCGGATCGTTGAGCAGCTCGACGCTGTCAAGCACCGCGCCGCACGGGACGCCAGCCTCACCTAGGATGCGCATCACCTCGTACTTGGTGTGGCGCCCGGTCCATTCGCTGATGATCGCAGTCAATGCCTCGACGTTTTTCGCGCGTTCTCGCCCGATGAAACGCTCATCGCTCACGACCTCGGGGTGACCGATCACATCGAACAAGCTCACGAACATCTCGGGCGACGTGCACAGGATGTAGCAATAGTCGTTGTCTCCCCCCGGCGCGCATTTGTAGATGTCGCCGGGACCGCCGCCGGCGACGCGGTTGCCGCTGCGCGGCGTGGGTTTGTGCGTGACATACGTGCCCATCATCGGCACACGCACGAAATTCAGCACCGCCTCCTGCATCGCGACTTCGACCTTCTGTCCCTTGCCCGTGCGCTCACGCTGGATGTACGCGGCGAGCACGCCGACCGCAGCGTGCATACCGGTGCCGGTGTCGCCGATCGTCGGTCCGGGCTTGAGCGGCGGCGATCCGGGAAATCCAGTGAGGGCCATCGCGCCGCCGGACGCCTGCGCAATCATGTCGAAGCTTTTGTACTTGCTGTACGGCCCATGCGTGCCGAAGCCCTTGATGGTCAGGTAGATGAGCCGCGGATTTATTTCGCGCAGAGTTTCGTAGCCGAGACCCAGGCTCTCTAGTGTGCCGAGCGAGAAGTTTTCCGTGAGCATATCGACCTGCTTGACCAGGTCGATGAACATCGCGCGCCCCTTCTCGCTCTTGAGGTTGAGCGTGATGCCGCGCTTGTTGGCGTTGAGCAAAATGAAATAGTAGGAATCGACGCCCGGTTTTTCGGTGAGCAGCCAGCGGCCCTGCTCGCCCATTTTTGGCGACTCGACTTTGATGACGTCGGCGCCGAGCCACGCGAGCATCTCGGTGCACGAGGTGCCGGCTTCGAATTGCGTCATGTCCAGAACTTTGACTCCGCTCAGCGCCTTTTCCATTGCCAGCCCTCCTGCTGCCGCGCGCCGACGATCGTCGAATCGCGCGCTGCCACTTGATCTAGCGCCAGCAGCGCCGCGGCGGCAAGCCTCAAGTTCGCGCATAGGGTTAAGTCTTTGCCCGCGGTCTGTTAGAAATCATAGTGAGCCGATCGATCGGGACTGATCGGTTCGCACACAATGGCAGACACCGCACTATCGAAGCTCGCGCGAATCCGCGACGAACTGAACCGGATGTTCCTCGAACGCGTCGATCTGATCGACGGCGCAATCGTCGCAATGTTGTCGGCGAATCATGTGCTGATCATCGGCCCGCCGGGAACTGCGAAGTCGATGCTGGCCGACGAGCTGTGCCGTCGAATCGAAGGGGCGAATTATTTCCAATGGCTGCTGACGAAGTTCAGCACGCCGGAGGAAATTTTCGGCGCCGTCAGCCTGAAGGGACTCGAGGAAGACGACTACCGGCGCGTCACCACGCACAAACTGCCCGAGGCGCACATCGCGTTCCTCGACGAAATTTTCAAGGCGAACTCGTCAATCCTCAACGCGCTGTTGACGATTATCAATGAGCGCATTTTCCACAACGGACGCCAGCGCGTCCCGGTGCCGCTCATCACGATGTTCGGCGCGTCCAATGAGCTGCCCGATGAAGACGAGCTGACCGCGCTTTACGATCGCTTCATGCTCCGCTTCATGGCCGACTACATCGTCGAGGAACATGGCTTCATCCGCATGATGGCCGGTGGTCCGGAACGCGCGCGCACGACGCTGCAATTTGCGGAACTCGACGAGCTGCGCGCCGCTGCGGCCGCGGTCACGGTGCCGGGCGCGATCCTCGAGGCAATCGCGCAAATCCGGCGCGAGCTCGCGCGCGAGCAAATCCTCGTTTCGGATCGTCGCTGGAAAAACTCGCTCGGCATATTGCGCGCGCACGCGATCGTCGTCGGACGCAATGCGGTGACGGAAGATGATCTGATGTTTCTCGCGCACGTGCTGTGGAAAGATCCCGAGGAGCGGCCCAAGGTGGTCGAGGCGCTGCGGCGAATCGTGCGCGGATACGAGGACAAGCTGCAGGAGCTGGTGTTCGAGAGCCGCGAGCTGCGCGAATACGCCGAGGGCGCGTGGGAGAGCGAGGAGCTGCGCCGGCGCGCGCTGACCGAGGCGAATGCGAAGCTCGCAAATATCGCGGCGCGCTTCGACGTGCTGCTCAAGGAAGCGTCGGACTCGGGCCGCGCGATTGCGAACGCCGATCGGATGCGCGTCGAGGTCAAGGATATTCAACAAGCCGTGTTCCGCAGAAGCGTTGGCGGCTAGCATTCATGCCGGCTGAAGAAACCACGCCCGCGATCGTGCTCCGCGCGCGCGACTACGCCGAGTCGGATCGAATCGTAACGCTGCTCACTCTCCACGCGGGCAAGCTCAGCGGAATCGCCAAGGGCGCCAAGGCCTCGCGCCATCGCTTCGAGCGCAAGCTCGAGCCATTCTCGCACGTGGTCCTGCACTATCGCCGCCGCCCGCACGGGCAGTTGGTGTTTATCACGCGCGCCGAAGCCGCCGACCTGACGCAGCACGTGCTCGACGACGACCTCGCCAAGATTGCGCTCGGCAGCTACATGCTCGAACTCACCGACGCGCTGACGACCGAGGAGAGCGAGGCGGCCCAGGCGTATCGCGTGCTGTCGGAAGGACTCGGCGCGCTCAGCACGCGCTTTGCGGACGCGGCGCTACGGCAGGCGTTCGAAATGCGGTTGCTCGAATGGGCAGGCTTCGGACTTGAGTTCACGCGCTGCCGCATCTGCTCGACCGTCAACGGCGACAACGGCGCGACGGTTTATTTCATCCCGTCGCGCGGCGGGATCGTATGCGCGAAATGCCGGCCGTCGTTGGCGGAGGGCGCGATCAAGCTGTCGAGCAGGGGCGCCGCAAACCTCGCGCGGCTGGGCACGCTGCCGATGGACGACTCGCCCGGTTCGGAGGCAGCCGGTCCGGATGGCGCACTCGCGCTCGCGCGATTTATCGGCTCGATTATCGATCGGCGGCTGCGCAGCCAGGAATTTCTCGATTCAGTTCTGCCCGGCGCGGGTAAAGCCTGATCGTCAGCCGCCGGCGTCGGGGACCGGCGATTCTCCGTACACCACTTCGGGCTCGCGGTAGCGGCCGCCACGATGCTCGATCACGACGATGCCGCAATTTGGCGGCACGTGTGCGTTTTCCCACTTGCCGGTAACATGCGCCCACACCGCGCGCATCACGCCGCCGTGACTGACGACTATGATCTCGTCGTCGGGATATTTTGCGGCCACTCCATCGAGCACTGGACCGACGCGCCGCAGAACATCCTCATGACTCTCACCGTTAGGCGCGCGCCACACCCATGAACGCTTCGGATCGAAGGTTGGATCGTTCGCGATCGCTTCGTACGGCTGCCCCGCGAGGTCGCCGAGACTCTGCTCGCGAAACTCGGCCTCGTAGTCGATCGGGATGCCCAGTTCCGCGGCGATGATAAGCCCGGTCTCGCGGGCGCGCGCGAACGTACTGGCAATCACCCGTATCGGCCGATACTTCAGCTTGATTCTCGCCGCGGCCTCGAGCGCCTGGCGCCGGCCAAGCTCCGTGATTTTCGCTTCGCCCGACGTCGTGAAACGCCGAATCGCGTTGCCCTCGCTCTCGCCATGCCGAACCATTATCAGCTTGCCCATAGGCTCGAAATTTTCTCCAAAAATAAAGTTTGGTGCGAACTAAACGCCGCGCCGCTTCAGCTCTTCGGCTTGTCCTCGTTGGCGGCGGCCGCTTTCGCAAACGCGCGGAACGGCTCCAGCAAATCGATCGGCAGCGGAAACACCGTCGTCGAGTTGTGATCGGTCGCGATCTCCTTGAGCGTCTGCAGGTAGCGAAGCTGAAGCGTGATGGGACTCTTGCTCATGACCTCGGCCGCGTCCGCGAGCCGCTGCGACGCCTGGAATTCACCTTCCGCCGCGATCACCTTGGCGCGCCGCTCGCGTTCCGCCTCAGCCTGCGCCGCGATCGCGCGCTGCATGTCCTGCGGCAGATCGATATTTTTCAACTCGACCAGCGTCACCTTGACGCCCCACGGCTCGGTTTGCGAATCGACGATTTCCTGGATGCGCGCGTTGAGCTTGTCGCGCTGGCTGAGCAGCTCGTCGAGCTCGGTCTGTCCGCCGACCGAGCGCAGCGTGGTCTGCGCCAGCTGCATCGTGGCAAACAGGTAGTTGGCGACCTCGGTCACGGCGCGCGACGGGTCGACGACGCGGAAATAAAGCACGGCGCTGACCTTGACCGTCACATTGTCCTTGGTGATGACGTCCTGCGGCGGGATGTCGAGCGTCACGGTCCGCAGATCGATTCGTGCCATCCGCTCGAGCAGCGGGATCACGAAAATCACGCCCGGCCCTCGATACGGCGTGAGGCGGCCGAGGCGAAAAACCACACCGCGCTCGTACTCGTTGAGGACCTTGAGCCCGCTCAACAGGAAAACTGCGCCGATGAAGATGACTATGCCGACTCCGCTCGCCATCAGGATTCTCCTTCGCCCACCAGCGCGCGCGGGCTCGTCGATAGGCTGCGCTATCCTGGCCCGCGAAGCTACCTGCTCAACTTCAGGTTAATTTCCGGACCTCACGCGATCTTCTGCACCTGTAGTTCCAAACCGTTTATCGATTTCACGCGGGCGCGCGCGCCAGGAACCAGCGCGTCAGTGCTGACGGCCCGCCAAATCTCGCCATGCACGAACACCTTGCCGGGGGCGCCGGGAGCTATCGCCTCGCGCACTTCGCCGACCTCGCCCACCATGCCTTCCGCTCCGGTCGTCGCGCGCCCGCGACGCTCGCGCGCCACGATGTAGCCGATGCCGAGGATGATCAGCGTCAGCGCCGCCGAGGCGCCATATATAATGTTGCGATCGACCACCAGGTCGGTCTTCGACGTATCAATCAGAAACAGCGACCCGATCAGGAACGCGGTAACGCCGCCAAGGCCGAGGATGCCGTAGCTGGTGACGAACGCCTCGGAGATGAGCAATCCCACCCCGAGAAAAATCAGCAGCAGGCCGGTGAGGTTGACCGGCAACACCTGGAACGACGCCAGCGCGAGCAGCAGGCAAATCGCGCCGGCCACGCCCGGAAAAATCACGCCAGGATGCGCGAACTCAAAGTACAGCCCGATCAGTCCCGCCATCAGCAGCAGGTACACGATGTTGGGATCGGCCAGCACGTTGAGCAGTTGCTGGCCGGGCGTCATCCGCGCGCGACGCACAGTCGCGTCGGCGATCGCGAGCGTCACGGTCTGACCCGCGACCTGGACCTTGCGCCCGCTCGCTTGCGTCAGCAGGCTCCGCAGGTCGGGCGCGACGATATCGACCACGTTCTTGGCCAGCGCCTCGCGCTCGCCAATCGCCACACTGTGGCGGACCGCCTGCTCGATCCAATCTTCGTTGCGCCCGCGCTGCTGCGCGATCTCGCGCGCAAACGTCGCGGTGAAGTTCTCGACCTTCTGACCCATGTCGCCCTTGATGTCGCCGCCGCCCTCTTCGACCGGATGCGCCGCGCCGATCGTGGTGCCCGGCGCCATCGCGGCAACGTTCGCGGCTTCGGTGATAAACACGCCGGCGGATGCGGCGCTCGCTCCCGACGGCGCGACGTAAACGATCACCGGTATCGGCGCGCCGAGAATAGCCTTGACGATCTTTTGCGCCGAGTTGAGCAGGCCGCCCGGCGTGTCGAGCTCTATAACCAGGGCCGCGGCGCCGTCGGTAGTTGCGGACGCGAGCGAATCCTCGATGTAGGACGCGGTGGCGGGATTGATCGAGCCGTCAATCGTGATCAACTCAACCCACGGCGGCGTATGCACAGCCGCTTTCGCGGGCGCATCAGCTGCCAGAATTCGCTGCGATACGAACGACGCAATCGCGATCGCCAGCGTCGCGACAACGAACCTTGCACGCGCGTTCATTGCGTGGAACCGCCGCGGCGCGGAATCGGCATCCCGAGATATTTCATCACTTCCTGGATATCCGCCCACACCAGCCGCTTGTCGCTCGGCGTGCGCAGCAGGTACGCGGGATGAAACGTCGGCATGAAGCGGATGCCGCGAAAATCCTGCCAGTTGCCGCGCAGCTTGCTGATGGGAATCTTCACTTTGAGCACGGCCTGCACCGCGAAGGTGCCGAGCCCAACAATCGCGCGCGGCTTCACGATATCAATCTGGCGAAACAGAAACGGCTCGCACGCAGCAACTTCGTCGGGTTCGGGATTTCGATTGTCGGGCGGCCGGCACTTGATCACGTTGCAGATGTACACGTCGGCGCGGCTGATACCCATGCCGCGCTCGATGATGTCCGTCAGCAGTTGACCGGCGCGGCCGACGAACGGCTCGCCGCGAGCGTCCTCGTCGGCGCCGGGCGCTTCGCCGACGAACATCAACTGCGCGTTGGGATTGCCGACGCCGTAGACGAGATTGGTGCGGCGCGGCGCGAGTTTGCATCGCTGGCAATCACCGATGAACGCGCGCAACTCCTCAAGCGTCGAGGTTTTTTCGAGTCCCGGATATTTCGAAAACAGTTCTGTCGGTATAGGCGCAACTTCGACCTTGCTCGCCGCAGGAGCCGAAGCGGCAGGCGCTGCGCGCGGCGCGGAAGACACGGATGCGGGAAGCCCCTCCATCCCCTCTTCACGCAACTGCTCGACATAATCGCGAATCGTAGCGACCAGCGTGCGGCGATCGATCGGCGATGCAGCATCCATTCGGGAATTATCTGACGGCGCGCAGGCGCGACGATTTTTCCGCGCGGCCGGACTTCGGTTTAGCAGCGCGTAGCGCAACGACCTGATCGAGAATCAGGTCCGCGACCGCCTCTTTCGACATCTGCGGATGGCTCTGCGAGCGCCCGTCGGCGCCGATGAGCGTCACGATGTTGGTATCGACTTCGAAACCGGCGCCCTCGCGCGTAACGTCATTGGCGACGATCAGGTCGAGTCCCTTGCGCTTGAGCTTGGCGCGCGCGTTCGCTTCGAGGTCGTCGGTCTCGGCCGCAAATCCTATCAGCAGGCGCGCGCCCTTCTTGGCCGCCAGCCGCGGCATCTCGTCGGCAATCGCGGCCATCTCGAGTCTAAGCCCGCGCGCGTCTTTCTTGATCTTGCCGCTAGCCGGATTGGCGGGACGGAAATCCGCGACTGCCGCTGCCATCACGAGCGCCGTCGACCACGGAAAGTTGCTCGACGTTTGCGCCAGCATCGAGGCCGCCGTCACCGTGTCGATTCGCTCGACGCCATAAGGCGTCGCGAGCGCCGACGGCCCCGCCACGATTCGCACCGCCGCACCGCGGCGCCATGCCGCGCGCGCGATCGCGAATCCCATCTTGCCCGACGAACTGTTCGACACGAATCGTACCGGATCGATCGGCTCCCGCGTCGGCCCCGCCGTCACCAGGATGTTTTCGCCCGCGAGGTCCTGCGCCGACAACATGCGCTCGATTTCCGCGACGACGATTGCCGGGTCCGGCAGCCGCCCCTTGCCCTCGTAGCCGCACGCCAGCGCACCCTCCGCAGGATCGATTATGACCGCGCCGCGCGCGCGCAGCTTGCCGAGATTCTCGGTGACCGTGGGATGATCGTACATGTGCACATTCATCGCGGGCGCAAACCCAACTTTCGCGCGCGTCGCGAGCAACACCGTCGTCAAAATATCGTCAGCGATCCCCACCGCGGCCTTCGCAATCACGTCCGCCGTCGCCGGAGCGATCACGACAGCGTCGGCGCTGTCAGCGAGGCGAATATGTCCAATCTCGGATTCCTGCGTGAGTGAGAATGTATCGGTGGCGACGGGATTCGCGCTCAGCGTCTGCAGCGTGAGCGGCGTGATGAACTCGGTCGCGTTGCGCGTCATCATCACCCGCACATTCGCGCCCGCCGTGACCAGCAGCCGCACCAATTCCGCGGATTTGTAAGCGGCGATTCCACCGCTCACGCCGAGCACGATCGTCTTGCCGCTGAGCACGCCCATCGAGCTAGATTCTAATGCGCCGCGGGCACGAGCGAAACGGGGCGCCGATCGTCCTTGACGATACGCTTGAGGCGTTTATCGTAGACAACCAGATTCGAAACCTTCTCGACGCACACGAACTGCATCACCCCGGGTTTCGTTATCGTGAACGGGCAGACCTCGTAGTCGCCGCTGAAATCGCGGTCCCACGAAGCATTCAAGTCTTCATTCAATGCCGATTTCAGGTTTGCCGGAACGATCGGATCCTCGTCGCAGAGTACACCGAAGACTCGTTTTGTGCCGGCCCGCGAAATTCTGTAGGTGGGATTCCCGTTATAAGGACTCAGGCTTCCATGAAACGTGAAGCACTCGCCCACCAGTTTCGGGTTGCCCGCGCATCGTTGGTCGGCGCACGCCAGATGCAGGTCCGCCGCGCGAGCGCTTCCCCACGACGCCAACGCGATCATCGCCACGACTAACCAAATCTTGTGCGATGCGACCGACGCTCGCACACCTCACCTCCTCGCCCGCGTTCGCCTCAGTGGCGCGGGCCGCCGTGCCCGCGTTCCGACTCCCGTGGCATTTCGTCAGTCGTAGTATTCGAGCCCGAGATGCGTGATCAGGTCTTCGCCGCGCATCCAGCGCAGCGTGTTCTTGAGCTTCATCAGCTGAATGAAAATGTCGTGCTCGGGATAAATATTCGGCGCATGCATCGGCGCCTTGAAGTAGAACGACAGCCACTCCTGGATCCCGCGCATCCCCGCACGCTGCGCCAGATCCATGAACAGCACGAGGTCAAGCACCAGCGGCGCCGCCAAAATCGAATCGCGGCACAGAAAATTTATTTTGATCTGCATCGGATAGCCGAGCCATCCGAAGATATCGATATTGTCCCAGCCTTCCTTCGAGTCGCCGCGCGGCGGGTAGTAATTGATTTTCACCGAGTGGAACACATCTTTGTAAAGCTGCGGATGCAGCTCCGGCTGCAGGATCTGATCCAGCACCGACAGCTTGGTCTCTTCCTTCGACTTGAACGATCCCGGATCCTCGAGCACCTCGCCGTCGCGATTGCCGAGAATATTCGTCGAGAACCATCCCGACATTCCGAGCATGCGCGCCTTCAGCCCCGGCGCGACCAGCGTCTTCATAAACGTCTGCCCGGTCTTGAAGTCCTTGCCGCAAATCGGAATGTTGCTCTCGCGCGCGAGTTCCAGCAGCGCCGGCGTGTCGGTCGTTAAGTTCGGCGCGCCGTTCGCGTACGGGATTCCCATCTTGAGCGCGGCGTACGCGTAAATCTGGCTCGGCGCGATTTCGGGATCGTTGCCGGCGAGCCCGGCCTCGAACGCTTTCAGCGTCTCATGCACCGCCGCCGGCCGATGGAACACCTCGGTCGATCCGCACCAGACCATCACGGTGCGCGCGACACCGGTGCGTTTCTGGAAATTCCGGATGTCGTCCATCAGCATCGCGGCCTTGTCCATCTTGGTGCGCGCTTCTTTCAGATTCGGACCGCGAATGTTGCGCACGTAGTCCTGATCGAAAACTGCATCCATCGGATGAAGTTTTTCCAGCGGCTCGCGCACCTGCTCCAGGAGCCGAGGATCGAGCACGGCGGCGTTCAGCGCCGCTTCGTAAGCGCTGTCCTCGTAAATGTCCCAGCCGCCGAATTCGAGATCTTCCAGCTTCGCCAGCGGCACGAAATCCTTGATCAGCGGCGTGCGTCCCTCGGTGCGCTTGCCGAGCCGCACCGTCGCGAGCTGCGTCAGCGATCCAATCGGCGCGCCGAGACCGCGCTTAACCGCCTCGACGCCCGCGATGAACGTCGTGCTGACTGCGCCGATACCGGGGAGCAGAACGCCGAGCTTGCCGTTCGCGGGTGCGATCGGCACGGGACCTTTTTTCGTCAAACTGCCAGGCTCCTCGGCGTCAGCCTTTGCGAAATCGCGACGGAAATTCGGCGCCGAAAGTTTGATCGGGATGCAGCACGCGTGCGCGCTCGATCAGCGCCTCTTCAGTCTCGGGAATGTTGGGGTCCGGGATGCAGCAATCGACCGGGCAGACCGCGGCGCACTGTTCCTGGTCGAAGAAGCCGACGCACTCGGTGCATTTGTCGGGGACAATATAATAGATGTCGTCCTTGATCGCGGGCTTGTTCGCGCCGTTGAGTTCCCACTGCGCGCCGCCTTCGTAAATCGCGGTGTTCGGGCATTCCGGCTCGCAAGCACCGCAGTTGATGCACTCTTCTGTTATCAGCGTGGACATTTTCCCGCTCCGAAACCGGCTCTCATAGAAATGGGTCGCCGCGCAGTCGTCGGCGAACGATTGGACCGAACGGCAACAATATCGGCGCGCCGCAGGTCGAGCAAGTATTCCACGGCGCCGATCGTCACCCCGCCACGGCGTTCGCGATCCGCCGAGCGAGTTCCAGAAACGCAATACTGGCGGGATGCGCGGGATTGGCGACCGTGATCGGCATACCGTCGTCGCCGGCCTGCCGTACGTCGGGGTAAATCGGGATCCGCGCGAGCATTTGCGTCCCTTCCTCCGCCGCCATCCGCTCGCCGCCGCCGTAACCGAACAGCTCGTCGCGCTCGCCGCAATCGGGACAAACGAAATAGCTCATGTTCTCGACCACGCCGAGAATCGGGCAATGCACCTGGCGGAACATCTTGACCGCGCGAGTCGCGTCGAGCAGCGCCACGTCCTGCGGCGTGGTCACGATCACGGCGCCGTCGAGCGAGACCTGCTGCGCGAGCGTGAGTTGCGCGTCGCCGGTGCCCGGTGGCAGGTCGACGACCAGGAAATCCTGCGAACCCCATAGCGTGTCTTTCAAAAACTGCCGCACCGCGCCCATCACCATCGGCCCGCGCCAGATTACCGGCGCCTTCTCGCCCAGAAAAAATCCGATCGAGATCAGTTTCACCCCGTACTTCTCAATCGGATAGAAATTCTGCCCGCCCGCCGACTTCGGCCGCTCATCGCCGACGTTGAACATCATCGGCACCGACGGCCCATAGATATCGGCGTCCAGCAGTCCGACGCTCAGCCCCAATCGCGCCAGCGCCACCGCGATATTCGCCGCGACTGTAGATTTGCCAACCCCGCCCTTGCCGCTCCCGACCGCGATGATGTGCTTGGTGCCCTCGAGCCGCACGCGCCCGGTCTTCTCGCCAAGCTCAGCCTCAATTCGATGCACCCGCAGCTCGATGCTCGGCACGCCAAGCTCATGAGTCAGCGCATGATGGATGCTGGCAGCAAGCTCGCGAATCACCTCGTCGCGCTCGGTGACCTGCCGAATCGTGATCGCGTAGCCGCCGTTCTGCGTAGGCTGCGCATCTTCAACCAGGCCAAGCGCAACGATATCGGCGCTATAACCGGGATACTTTACGTGTCCAAGCGCTTCGATAACCGCATCACTGGAAACCTGTCGTGCCACTAATACAATTATCGCAGATGCATTAGCCCATCGAAAGCATCGACGGCGGCTACCGCGTTGTATGTTCCGCCCTACGCTTACTGTTTCACGGTAACTGCGCGGCGGAATATCATGAGGTCATGGCAACCGCAAAAAAACAATCGCCAATTTTCCCGGGTGAGATCCTGAACGAGGATTATCTGAAGCCCGCCGGCATCAGCGTCAACCGGCTCGCAATGGACATCCACGTGCCGGTCTCACGCGTGTACGAGATCGTCAAAGGCGAGCGAGCAATCACTGCAGACACGGCATTGAGATTGGCGCGCTATCTCGGCACGACTGCCGAGTTCTGGATGAATTTGCAGTCGAAGTACGAACTACGCAAAGCTACAGACGACCGCGCTGCGAAGATCGCAGCCGAAGTGCGCCCGCTGGCCGCTGCCGGCCGCTGAGCAATATTCTCTCTGTCATCACGGCTTCGACGCCTTAATCGAAAATATCGTCGGAATCGGGTCGCCCTCGATATGCCATGACCTGTCGCTCGCCTGCTTCATGAACGGGAAATGCTGATAGATGCACCCGGGGAACTCGTGCAGGTACTCGATTCGGAGCCCCGTCGCCGCGAGCGCACTGACGATGTCGCCGAGCCGGTACATCCACTGATGCGTCCCTGAGACGATCTTGCTCTTGTCCGAATAGTCGGGGCCCGGCGGGTCTTCGCGCATCGCCGTGTGAAAGTATGAGATCTCGTATTCGAGCTTGGTCGTGCCCGCGTCGTTTGGACACATCTGCGTCAGCGGATGAAACTCCGCCATATAGAAGAAGCCACCAGGCTTCACGAAACTCGCCGCGACCTGCGCCCATCGCGTGATATCGGGCAGCCAGCACAGCGCGCCGTACGACGTGAACACGATGTCGAACTGTTCATCCAACACCGCCGGCGCGTCGTAAATGTTGGATTGAATGAATCGCGCAGGAACCTTCAGCTCGTCGCTGATCGATCGCGCCAGCGCGATCGCGTCATCGGAGAAATCCACCCCCGTGACCTTCGCCCCCATCCGCGCCCACGACATCGTGTCGAGTCCGAAATGACACTGCATATGCAGCAGGGACTTGCCGCGCACGTCGCCGACCTCGCGCAGCTCGATCGGCTTGAGCACATTGTCGCCCGCTTTGAACTCCGCCAGCCGGTACCCGCGCGACGCCGCGTGAATCCGCGCCATCTGGTTCCACGCGTCGAGATTCGGTTTCAGCCGCTCGTCCATCGCACGATCGAAATGCGCCTACGGACTCTC
>JBEKLS010000127.1:0-12840 GCA_050010075.1 Binatus sp. (SeqCode)
CTGCAATTGCGTGGCGCAATCAAGGACGCGCTGGGAAGACCGATTGATGGCGTGGAAGTGCGGGTGCAGGCGGGAGTCCGCGTAATTGCGCTCACTCATACCGACGCGGCAGGAGCGTTTCGTCTCAAGCAGATCGCGCCAGGGACCTACACCGTCAGCGTAAGCAAGCAAGGGTTCAAGCAGACTGATGAGATCGTCGAGGTGGGGCCCGGGATACGCAGCGAGTCGATGGTCCTTACCATGGAGGCGACCGGGCCGCTGACGCTCAAGGTGATAACCGAGCGGCTGAACAAGGCGCGCAACGATTTGGCGCCGGACATCGGCGCGACGGCCTATCGCTTCGATCAGGAGGCGATACACAAGCTGCCCGAGGGGCAAAACACCAACCTGGCGCAGGTGCTGCAGCAGGCGCCCGGAGTGAGCCAGGACGCCTACGCGCAGGGCCAGGAGCAGATTCACATCCATGGCGAAAACGGCGGCGGCATCCAGTACCGGATCAACGATATTTTCCTGCCGGAGGCGGTGACCAGCTTCGGCGAGATCTTCAGCCCGCGCTTTGTGCATAGCATCACGCTGCTGACTGGCGTGCTGCCTGCGGAAATCGGCTATCGCAACGAGGGCGTGATCGATATCCGCACCAAGGACGGATGTATCGACGGCGGCCCCGACAATGACAACATCGAGATGTATGGCGGTCAGCGCGAGACCGTCCAGCCGAGTTTCGAGCTCGGCGGATGCAAGGGGAAGTTCAGCTACTACTTGAGCGGCTTCTACGAGCACAACAGTCTCGGGCTCCAGGCGCCGTCCGACAGTCCCGATCCCAATCACGACTACTCGGATCAGGGCCAGGGATTCGGCTACCTGTCATATCTGGTGAATTCCGACACGCGGCTCTCGCTGGTGACGGGCGTCGCGGTGAACTCGTTCGAGATTCCGCCGGAGCCGGGGTTGCCGCAACAGTTCGCGCTCGCGGGCGTGCCGACTTATCCGTCGTCGGAGGTCAAGGAAAACGAGCTCGAGCAGAACTATTACGGCATCCTGTCGTTGCAGGGCGCGGTCGGCGAAAAGTTCAACTACCAGGTGGCGGCATTCAGCCGCTACTACGAGCTGAAGTACAGTCCCGACCCGATCGGTGATCTCATATACGACGGCGTCGCGGCAAAGATTCTGCACACCGGCTTCATTAACGGTGTGCAGGAAGACACCAGCTACAAGCTGAATTCGCAAAACACGTTGCGCGCGGGATTCTACATGAGCGGCGAGGCGATCGAGCTTGACGATCATGCGCAGACGTTTCACGCGAAAGACGGGATGCAGACCAGCGAAGTTCCGTTCTCGATCGTTGATGACAACAATCAGATCGCGTGGTTGCTGGGATTTTACGGGCAGGACGAATGGCATCCGACCGAGAAGCTGACGATCAATTTCGGCCTGCGCTGGGACTGGATGAGCGCGTTCGTGACGCAGAATCAGTGGAGTCCGCGGTTTGCGATCGAATACGCGCTGACGCATAGCACGACTCTGCACGCCGGCTATGCGCGCTACTTCAAGGTGCCGCCATTCGATCAGGTCGCACTCGAGACGGTGCAGAAGTTCAAGAACACGACCAATGCTGCGCCGGTCAACAGCGGCAACGACAAGATCGAGGCGGAGCGCGACGACTACTTCGATATCGGCGTGCGGCAGCGCGTGATCGATGGCCTCAACCTCGGGGTCGACGGCTTCTACAATTTTGGGCACGACCAGCTCGATCTCGCGCAACTTGCAGGCAGCGTAGTGACGGCGCCGTTGAATTATCGCGAGAGTCGCGCGTGGGGATCGGATTTCAGCCTCACCTTTGAACACGGCGGGCTGTCAGCGTATCTCAATTTTTCTTACGCGGTGCTGCAGGCGCAGCATATCAGCGCGGGTGCGTTCCTTGCGGACGATGCGTCGGAGATTAGTTACATCGCCAATCATTGGGTTACGCTCGACGACGATCAGATGTTCGTCGGGTCGGGTGGCACCTCGTATCAACTGTGGGGATTTTTGCTGACGGCCGACGCAGTCTGGGGCAGCGGCTATCGGCGCGGTTTCGCAAACAGTGGCGAGCTGCCGCCGATACTACAATTCAACGCGGCGGTGGTGCGCAACTTTCGGATGCCGGGGATCGGCAGCGTCGAGGGGCGGATCAGCTTGATCAACGTCTTCGACCACACCTACCAGATTCGCAATGGCAGCGGGATCGGGGTTTTTTCGCCCACGTATGGACCCCGTCGCACCCTGTATGCCGGGCTCAAGATTCCGCTGGCGCCGCTGCTGAAAGGGACGCCATAATGTAGAGGCGCGTTGTCTTTGGGTAACCCGATAGTGTACAAAACTCTTCGGGAGCATGGCGGGAGTTCAAATATGAGCGAGTGGAAAAAGCCAGAGTTCGTCGAGATTCGGATGGACGCGGAAATCAACTGCTATAGTTCGGCCCTCGCCGACGATCCGCGGGCGCGGGTACTGAAGCAGCCGTTGATTCGCGACGACGGATCGGAAACCAGCCAGGAATCCTAAGACCGCGGTCCGTGCGGGTCCATATTCTTGGTTCCGCTGCCGGCGGCGGTTTCCCGCAGTGGAACTGCAACTGCGCCAACTGCAATGGAGTCAGGACCGGGTCGCTGGCCGCGAAGGCGCGAACCCAATGCTCGGTGGCGGTTAGCGCGGACGGCTCGCGGTGGTCGCTGCTGAACGCCAGTCCCGATCTTCGCGCACAGATATTTTCATTTCCAGAGTTGCTGCCAGCGCGCAGCGTGCGAGGGTCGGCGATCGACGCGGTGCTGCTGAGCGACGCGGAGCTCGATCACGTCACCGGTTTGCTCTCGTTGCGGGAGGCGCAGCCGGTGCGGCTCTATTGCACGTCGCAGGTTTTCGATTGGGTGTTCGGGTCGAATCCGATTTTTGCCGCCTTGAATCAGCCGGAGAGATTTCGCGTGACGATAGTTGAAGATCACAAAAGCGAAACCATCGGATGCGGTCTTGGCTTCGAGGCACTTTTCGTCGCCGGCAAGGTTCCTGCTTACGTCAAGACGCCGCCGCCTGACGGTCACGACGGGGCGGTTGTAGCATATAGAATTCTCGACGTGCGCGCGGGGTCGTCGATCCTTTATGTTCCGGCGATAAAACGAATCGACGAAAATTTTATCGCGGCGGCCGCCGACTGCGACTGCCTGCTGTTCGACGGCAGCTTCTGGTCGGAGAACGAGATGGAGCTGCGTGGCGCGGGCAAGCGGACCGCGTCGGCGATGGGGCATGTGCCCATTTCGGGGAGCGGCGGCAGTCTCGCGCGGCTTGGCGATCTTTCAATCAGGAAAATCTACACTCACATCAACAATACTAATCCCGTTCTCGACGAAAATTCGGCTGAGCGTCGCGAGGTCGAAAAAGCGGGATGGGAAGTCGCCGAAGACGGCATGGACTTTGCCGTGTGACTAGAGCGTGAACAAGATGGACGAAAGCGATCGCCCCGACTCGCCGGAAAAGTTTGTCGCGCGCCTGCGAGCGATTGGAGAGGCCGCCTATCACGACAAGCATCCCTTCCACGTGCTGATGCATCAGGGAAAGCTCACCCGGCGCCAACTGCAGGCGTGGATCGAAAATCGTTTCTACTACCAGTGGACAATTCCAAAAAAAGACGCACTGATTCTCGCCAAGGCGGACGACCCGGAATTTCGGCGCGCGTGGATCACGCGGATCACCGACCACGATGGGATTGGCGACAACGAGGGTGGGATTCGCAAGTGGTACAAGCTGTCAGAGGCGGCGGGGCTCGATGTCGCCGACGTCGCTAGCCTGCGCTATGTGCTGCCGGGCGTGCGCTTCGCGGTGGATGCCTATCTGCATCTGTGCGCTTCGCGTCCGTTGACCGAGGCGGTCGCGTCGTCGCTGACGGAATTGTTCGCGCCGACGCTGATGGCGGATCGCATCGTGGTGCTGGAGAAGCTCTACCCGTGGCTCGACAGCCGCGGCCTGGAATATTTTCGCGGCCGGCTGGTGCAGGCGCCGCGCGACTCGGAGTTCGGCCTGGAGTACGTGGTCGCGCATTGCCTAACGCGCGAGTCGCAGGATCGTGCAGCCGAAGCGCTCGCGCTCAAGTGCGACATACTGTGGGGCCTGCTCGACGCGGTGCACTACGCTTACGTTTCTCCCGGGTATCTGCCGCCGCTATGGCACGATTCGCGAAAACTCTGATGACCAGCGATGACGCATGGCGTCCGCGGCTGGCCGCACGCGCACGGCTCAAGTTCGACCCTATCGCTAAGCAGGAAATGTTGCTGTTCCCCGAAGCCGCGCTGGCACTCAACGAAACGGGTGCTGAGATCGTGCGGCTATGCGACGGCGCGCGCTCGATAGATGAAATCGTCGACCAGTTGTCGAAAAAATTCAGCAACAGCGACCGCAACGCGCTGGCGCGCGAAGTTTCAGATTTCCTGGACACGATTCTCGCCCGCGGATTGCTCCAATGAGCACGGCGCCGCGGCCATATACGCTCGTCGCTGAGCTGACTTATCGATGCCCGCTGCGATGCCTGTACTGTTCCAATCCCGTCGATTTCCATCGTTCGCGCGACGAGCTCTCGACCGACGAATGGCAGCGCGTTTTCTCAGAGGCGGCAGAGCTTGGTGTTATGCAGTTGCATCTGTCGGGCGGCGAGCCGGTTTTGCGCGACGATCTGGCCGAACTGATTCGGCACGCGCGAGCATGTGATCTCTACATCAACCTGATAACCGGCGGCACGCTGCTCGACGAAGACAAGCTGCGGCGTTTTCGCGAGGTCGGCCTCGACCATATTCAACTGAGTATCCAGGGCGCTGCGCGCGAGAGCGCCGAGACGATCGCCGGCGTGAGAGCGCATCAAAAGAAACTCGAGGTCGCGCGGCTCATCGGCAAACTTGGATTTCCACTCACGCTCAACGTCGTGATTCATCGACTGAATATTGCCGAGGTGCCGGAGCTGATCAGGATCGCGCTTGAGCTCGGGGCGAATCGGCTCGAACTCGCAAATACCCAGTTCTATGCATGGGCGGCAGAGAATCGCCGCGTGCTGATGCCGACGCGCGAGCAGTATGATCGCGCCGAAGAAATCACGCGCGAGGCGATCGCGAAATATCGCGGCACGCTGGAAATCGCCTTCGTGCAGAACGACTATCTCACGGGCGAGCCGAAGCCGTGCATGGGCGGATGGGGCCGCAGCTACATGTGTATCAATCCGGCCGGCGAAGTGATGCCATGCCACGCCGCGGCGGTGATTCCGGGGCTGCGTTTTGAATCGGTGCGCGACGGCGCGCTCGGAAAGATCTGGTGTGATTCTCCGGCGATGAATGCGTTTCGCGGCGACGACTGGATGTTACAGCCGTGCCGAAGCTGCGCCAGAAAGGAAATCGATTTCGGAGGATGCCGCTGCCAGGCCTTCATGCTGGCGGGAAATGCCGCCGAAGCCGATCCAATTTGCCGCCTCTCACCTCATCATGGAATCGTCGAGTCGATGTGCAAAGACTTCCGCGACGGCGATCCCCTGATCTATCGCGACACAAAAACCAGCCGCCGCCTGACTCGCGGAACCGCTGAATCGCAGAAACTATGAGCGCCGATCCTGGCCAGGTGATCGCGCAAGAACTGGAGGCGGGCGAGTCGTTGCTTTGGTCGGGGCAACCTCGCAAGGGAATCGTGTTCCGCGGCTCCGATGTCTTTATGATCCCTTTCAGCCTTCTTTGGGGCGGCGGTGCGATCGCCTTTCTGGGCGCGACGCTTTCTCAATATCGCGAGGGCGGCGCGGGTGGGCCCGGGTTTGTCGGTCTCTTGTTCGGAATTCCGTTCCTGCTCCTCGCTTTGTACATAGTGTTCGGGCGCTTCATCGTTGATGCGATCCAACGTGACCACACTTGCTATGGGGTGACCAGTCACCGAGTAATCATTGTGACTGGGCTCGTCGATCGACAGCCGGCACCCGACGTCGCGATGGTGACAGCGTTGGTTGCGCTCTTCAGCCCTCGCAAGGTGAAGAGTCTGGATCTGCGAACGATGAGCGACATCTCGATGACAGAGCGCTTGGGCGGAAGCGGAACAATTACGTTTGGCCCGCCGAATCCGTATCAGTATCTCTCAGGGACGTGGTGGCCGGGGATGCATGTGTTCACGCCCAGCTTCGATTTGATCGAGCAAGTCAAATCGGTATACCGCGTGATTCGCGACGCCCAACAACAGCGTTGGCCCGCGGGACGGTAGCGCACATCGACGAGCAGTTATGCCGGCAGGTCGTAGCCGATCGATCCCTCGATTTCCAGCGTGCGTTGCACCGCTGCGCGCGACATCATCCGGTCGTAGTGTGCGAACAGGTTGGGGAACTCGTTGCGCGATAGATTGAGCGAATTGCTGAAGCGCCAGAACAGGCGGAAGAGGTGGATGTCGGCGATCGTGTAGCGTTCCACCGCCCATTTCCGATTCCCTAAGCGCTGATCGGCGAGCGCGTAAATGGCGCGAGCATGCTCAGGTCCCTGGCGCCGTGCGGGATGCACCGTCGACGCGATGAACGACATCCACGAGACAACTTGCGCTTGCGCTTCGATATCGTCGGGCAGCAGAACCGCCTCGGGGAAGCGCCGGGCCACGTAAAAGAGAATCGCGGCGACCTCGCTCAGCGGGCGGCCGTCGATGAGCAGCGTTGGCACATGGCCCTCCGGATTGATCGCGAGATAGGCCGGCGTGCGGTTCTCTTTCCTCGCGAGCGAAATCGGACGGCTCTCGAACCGCACGCCGATTTCATGCAGCGCAATATGCGGCGCCATCGAACTCGTTCCTGGCGAGAAGTACAGTGTGAGCATCGTCACCCCTCCGACCGTCGGCGCCGGTCGAGTGCATCTTTGAGCAGGCGCGCGTAGTCGCCGGTGGAATCGCGATGCCGCACGCCAATGTTGTTGTCGTGAATGCGTCGGCGGAGCACCACCTCGGCGAGCATTTGCGAGTGCAGGCCTTTTTCCTTTGCCCGCATATACCAGTCCACGAATTCGCCCAGCTTGATGTCGGTGCGAAAAGGTCCGACCCGATCGAAACTCGCGCGCTTGATCAACATCGTGCTCGCGAGATAGCCGGCCATCGGCTCACCGGCATCGATCGCGCGGCCGGCAGTGTCGTCGAATTGTTGCACCAATCCGAAGACCGCGTCGGTTGCGGGATCGTCGACGAATATCTGAACTTGGCGTTCGAGCTTGCCTTCGAGCCACAGATCGTCAGCGTCGAGGAAAGCTATTAAATCGCCGCGGGCCAGATCGATTCCGCAATTGCGCGCACTCCCGATGCCGCCATTCGGCTGAAAGGAATATCGGATGGCCGGCTCGAAGCGCCTCGCGACTTTTGCTGTATCGTCGGTCGAGCCGTCGTCGACCACAATGATTTCGTGCGGATGGTGGCGTTGCGCGAGCGCGCTTTCGATCGCTTCGGCGAGGTACCGCTCGCAGTTGTAGGCTGGAATGATCGTAGTGATCGACGGCTGATTCATTTTTCACCCAATACCAGCCGACGATACAACTCGTCGTACGCATTTGTGAAACGATCGAACGAAAACTTGTCCTGCGCGCGTGCGCGTGCTGCGTCGCCCATGCGTCGCGCGATTTGCGGCCGCTCCAGTAGCCATGCGATCGCATTCGCGAGGCTGCCGCTGTCGTCCGCATTGACGAGTAGTCCGGTCTCTCCATCGATCACGATTTCCGGTAATCCACCGCGGCGCGTCGCTACCACCGGGCGCGCCATCTGAGCGGCTTCGAGCGCTACGAGTCCGAAGGGTTCCTGCCATCGCGACGGCACGATCACGATCGACGCGCGGTTGATTAGCGCGGCAACTTTTTCAGGCGGAACCGCGCCGCAGAATTCGATCGCATCGGCGACGTCGAGCTGACGCGCGAGTTCCTCGAGTTCCAGCCGCGTTATTCCGTCGCCGGCGATAGTCATACGCGCCGTAGGAAAGCGAGCGACGATGGGGACCATCGCTTTGATTGCAACATCGAAGCCTTTCTCGGGCACCAGTCGGCCCAGACACAACAGTCTCGGTGGATCGAGCACGACTGGCGCCGGGGCCAGCGCGGGCATCTCGAGGGCGTTCAGGATCAGTGACGAATGATCGAGCGTCTCCGGATACGCGTTATGCAGATCGCTTAACAAGGCGGCCGAGACTGCGACGCACCAATCTGCCGAAGCGAACGTGCGGCTCAGCACGCCCTCGCGCGAGGCGGCGGGATGAATGACGTCGTGCAGCGTCACCAAAGTCTCCGCTGGATGAATCGTGCGCGTCCGCTCGTTGAAAAAGGTGTTGGCGCCGGTGGCGAGATGGATCAGGTCCGGCTGGAAACTGCGCTTCAGTGCTGCCAGCCGCTCCACAATTTCCTTCATCGATTTCAGATCGCGCTGCGACAGCGACCTGCGAAACTCAAAGCGATGCACTTCGATGCCGTCGAAGTCCATCAGATCCGGAAGTTCCAACAACTGATGCGAGGTTGCGACAACGAACTGATGACCCATCCGCTTGAGTGCGGACAGCAACTGGCCGCTGATCACCTCGACACCGCCGATGTCGGGAAGAAAAAAGTCCGCGATGTAGAGAACTCTCACTCGAACTGTCGGAGCAGGAGCTGCTCGATCGCGCGAGGTATCGCCGCCAGGTCGGTCCCGAGTTCGAGGCGATAGCAGGGAACCTTTCTCACCAGTTCCGCCATCGCGCGCAAATCTTTCTGGCTCGCACCGATTAACTGGAACAACGTGCTCGGCGCAAGCGCCTTCAACGCTTCGACTGGCGAGATTGGAACTGCGCCAGTCGTCAAGCCGCCAACAATTCGCGGCACCAACACCATGCGTATCGGAAATCCAGACAGCAGTTTGTGTCGCGCGCTTTGCGCCAGAAATATCACGGTCTTGTCGGCAGCTGTGCTGCTGGGTGAGTCGGCCAGCAGCTTCACGAACGAGAGCTTGTCGAACTGCGCCGGCGTCAACTTGCCCGAGCTGTAGAGGCTGTAAGCTTGCGGAGCAGTACCGGCCGACACCAGGCAGTGATCGTCGGCGACGTAACCGAGGTTGGAATCGAGGCAACAAAGCGAGCTGGTAGATTTACCTGAACCGCCTTTGCCGACCAGCAGCGCGCCGCCTTCCTTGAAGCCGACCGCGCCGGCGTGCATGCAGTGCAACCCGAACTCCCGCAGCCACCAGTGAATCTGGATCAGGAGCGGTCCGGAGAAAATCGCCGCCGCTCGATTCACACAATGGAAGCCGAGCTTGCGTCGCCGGTCGAGCACGTTGAGCTCGCCGGTGCCCTTGAAGAGTGCGAACTCGAAGCCGTCCCAGTTGCGCACCGAGATCTTTGCCTGGTCGCCGCTGTCGCCGGTATCCCACGGACAGTCCGGCACGGCCACGCCGGTCGTTTCAGGATCCCACGCGCAAACCCTGAGCGCGGGTTCGGCGCGCGACGGTGACACTTTCAGATGTCGCAGCGGCGGAGTGATCAGCGGGATCAGCGCGTCGCCCGCGAGGCGCAACTGCAGCAGATGTCCCGCGATGGAATAGAACTGTTGCGAACTGCCCGCGCGCTGTTCTGCCTTCAGAAATGCATTTTCGAGCGCATCGAGATATTCTTCGCCCGCTTCGACGGGGGGCGTCGTCTCCACCGAATCCGCCGCCAATTCTTTCACCGCTTTTGGGGCCATCCCGCCGCATCGACATCGTGAATTGGATCCAGAATGAGCAGATCCTCGACGTCCGTGAACTTGTTGAGTAACGGCGGCTCGAAGGGAATTTTTTCTCCGCTGTTCGAGTTGTTCTCCACAGGATTGTTCGCGCGATGCACCGCGGCCGGCTCGGAATAGATCAGCTGCTCGCCCTGCAGGCTGGAAATCAACTCAGCCACGGATGCGAGGATCTCGCCGCGCTCGGCCGCGTAGCGGCTGCTCATGTGATCGACGATCTCGCCGATCGACGCGCCCTGTGAGATCAAGTTCCAGATCGCTAGTCCTGATTTGTCGAGACTGTAGTAGGCCCCGGTGTTGAGGTTGACGATCACGGCCTCGTCGCCGAAGGATTCGTGGACGATCGGCGGATTGCTGATGGTGTATCTCAGGCGTTCATCGATAGCCATGCGATTTCAATTTCTCCCATCCAAATCGGCGCCGCCCTCGCTGGACCAGCTTGGAAAAAATGAAAGGCGCCAGGTCCGAGAACTGTTCGAGCGCGAAGCAATGCTGAAGGTACAGCGGAAAAGTCACGACTGAATGAAGCCCGCTGCGCGCCTCATCCAGGCGGCGATGCACGAACCACAGGACCGAGAGCGCGCTGTAATTTTCACCAGCCTTCCGCGGGCGGCTGAACATTCGATACTCCATTCGCTCCGACCAGGTTGTCGGCGTATCGCGCAGCTCGAGCAGAACGGCCGGCGGGATAGGCGCGCGCATATTTTCGGCCAGGTAAGTCAGCGCCCTGCCCAGCGGCAATGACAGCCGCCGCTTTCGCGCGAGCCGCACCAGCCGATTCCAATCGATCTGATCGCTCGCCGCGCGCATTATCATCATCGCGTCCGCAACCCAGCGCATCGGCGGTACCGGGCACCACTTCGCGCCATGCACGCAGACATGCAGGAGAGTGTCAGTGGGGCTCAGCGCTTTGGTGGTGAAATTTCCAATCCGCACCGGCACCGCGTCATTCCAGAAATCGGTGTCAGCGTCCGGTCCGCGGTTCTCGGGCAAAACGTACCAGTGCAGATCGAGCCTGAGCCGTGCGCTATTCACGAAATCGGTGGCGTGTCCCTGGCGGACGCGGCGCTCGAGAGCCGCCGATATCATCCTCGCACTCGCGAGATCTCCATTCGCATCGGCGCCGTTTTTTCGACTAGCCGAACGCACCCGGCGCTCCATATCTTCATCGTTTGCTTTCCATCCAAGCTCGGCCAGCAACGACATTGCCGCGCGGGCCTGATCGCGACGCACCAGCAGGTCGAGATCCGTCATCGGCCGAAGTCCGCAATCGGGATAGAAGAGCAGCACGAGCGCGGTGCCCTTCAGCACGAGGGTCTGCAATCCGGCGCGCTCGAACTCCGCCAGGAAGCGCGCCATCTCGCTCAGCCAGATTTGATTCTTGTACCAGGTCTGGCGGCGATAACCGCGCAGCCGCGCCGACAGCGGATCGTCCACGCCCAGCCGGTCGAGGTTGTAGGAAACCAGCGGCAGCATTCGATTCGAGCCGGGATCCAGCCGCTCGATATCGGCGCGCGCCGACCACGCGCGCCACGCCGCGAGCGCGTCCTCGCCGTCGAACAGCGCAGCTTGCAACAGCAGCAACTGCTCCTCGGTTGGCCGCCAGCCTTCGATCGCTTGAGATTCCGTCACAGCGCGATCTCTGAGAGTTCAGAGGTTCCGGTAAGCTGCCATTTAATCGCGACAGGTGGCAAGCCTCGCGTCCTCGCGAACCCGGCTAGCTCCACGCCGGCGGATCGCTGCCCAGCGGCGCCGGTGGCAGGTCCCATCGCGGCGGCGTTTCCGACATGCGCGCGATCGGTCCCAGCCGGGTCAGCGCGCCCCAGGCGCTGTTCATTTCGATGATCCAGGGCGCAAGCGATGCCGCGTCGAATCCACCGGGACTGGCATCCGGCGCGGTGCGCGGCAAGGACATGATCCACATCGCACTGCGCGTGAGCGACACGCGCACGTGCCAGCTACCGCCTTCGACCGTGCGCCGCGCGAGCGCACACATGACGCCGAGCGCCCCGAGATATCCTGTCGTGTAGTCATTTACCGCGGCCGGCACCAGCGCGGGATGCTCGTCGCCGGCGTGCTCATGCGCCATGCCGCTTACGGTCTGCGCGAGCTGTTCCCAGCCAGGGCGTGCGGCGAACGGACCTTCGTGTCCATAACAATCGATCGAAACCACGATGATGCCGGGTCGCAAGTCCGCCAACTCCGCGGGCGCGAAGCCACGCCGCGCGAGCGCGCCGGGACGATAGCCCTGCGAGAACACGTGCGCCTCGCGGACGAGCGCGCGCAACCGATCAGCGTCATCGGTGCGATCGAGATCGAGATAGCAGGAACGTTTGCCGGGATTGGTGTCGATGACAAAAGGCTCGATCGACGGCAGCTTGGGACTTCGCACGTGCAGGACGTTCGCGCCATGTTCCGCCAGCGTCCGCGCGCAAGTCGGTCCCGCCAGCACGCGGGTGAGATCGAGAACGCGCACGCCCGAAAGCGGCCGAGCCCCCTGCTCGCCGGCGCGAGGTCCGGGAATCGGCGCACGGTCCGCGTCACCGAGGCGCAGGATCTCGACCAAGGGCACCTGCGCGAGCGCGATTCCCTGCGGATGAACGCTCCACTCATCGGCGCTGCGCAGCTTTACACCGCACACTCCCCGCTCCGCGAGCGCATCTTCGAGCGCCTGCGCGTCCCATGACGCGACCGACTTTGCGATCGCGCCGGCATCGTCATCGCATCGCAGAAGCGCGAGCGTGCCCGCGCGTGAGCTGAATCCGCCGTGCAGATGAACCCATCGCCCATCGCGCGCGCGGTAGAGCGCGGTCGTGGCCATCCCGCTTCGGTCGAACGACGCGCCTTGATAACGCTGATATGCGAATGACACGAGCGACGCTGCGGCGGCGTGCACATCCACCTCGATTCGCTGCGGACGGCCGCCGCGTTTGCACCACAGGTCGGCGGCCGAAACAGCGTCCGCGGCAAGCACTGCGGCGGCAGCCTCACCCGCCCGAAATCGAGTCGCGATTACCGGATCGCTGCCTGTAATCCGCAACTCATGTTGATCTGAAATATCGGTGCGGCCGAGCGAAGCAAGCAGATCGCG
>JBEKLS010000128.1:0-12625 GCA_050010075.1 Binatus sp. (SeqCode)
GGCACCACAGCCGCAGCCGCCGGCGGCGTTACGACCATCGTCGACTACGCATTCCAGGCGCAGGGCGGAACGCTCGCTGACGCGATCGAAAAGTGGCACGCCAAGGCACGCGATCGCGCGATCATCGATTACAGCTTTCACGTGGCGCTGCTCGATCCATCGCCCGAAGCGATTGCCGAGATTCCGCGCGTTGTCGAGCGCGGCGTCACCAGCATCAAGATTTTCATGATGCAGGGTTTCGAAGCTCGCGCGCGCGATTATCTGCGCGCGTTCAAGGTGGCTGGCGAAAGCGGCGCGCTGCTCGCGATTCACGCCGAGGACGAGCACCTGATCGGATTTTGCACCGAGCGTCTGCTCGCCGCCGGCAAGCGCGACGTGACGCATTTCGCCGCCAGCCGCCCGCCGCTATCTGAAGCCGCTGCAGTCCGCCGCGCGCTCTC
This sequence comes from Binatus sp. (SeqCode), assembly GCA_050010075.1. Classification (GTDB taxonomy): domain Bacteria; phylum Desulfobacterota; class Binatia; order Binatales; family Binataceae; genus Binatus. The sequence goes on from JBEKLS010000128.1 coordinate 441, forward strand.
GATGACCGAGCTGGCCGCGACGCCCGCCTACTTCGTGCATTTGTCGAGCCGCGAAGCTATCGACGAGATTCGCCGCGCGCGCGCCAGCGGCCGCGTGGTGCTCGCCGAGACCCGGCCCATTTATCTGTATCTGACCGAGGAGCGGTTCCTCGAACCCAACGGCGCCAAATACGTCGGCTATCCTCCGCTGCGCACTGCCGAACATCGCGACGCGATTTGGGCAGCGCTCGCGGACGGCACCGTCGATGTCGTCGCGACCGACCATTGCAGTTGGACGCTCGAGCGCAAAATTTCCGCCGATCGCTTCACGCGGATGCCGCCCGGCATGTCGAATCTCGAGACTCTGGTGCCGATGCTTTATTCCGAAGGCGTCGCGAAGGGCCGCCTCTCGATTTCGCGCTGGGTCGATCTGACGGCGACCAACGCGGCGAAAATTTTCGGCATGTATCCGCGCAAAGGGGCGATCGTCGAAGGCGGCGACGCGGACCTGGTCATCTTCGATCCAAATCGCAAGGTCGTGATCGACAGCCGCGAGATGCATTCGCGCGCCGACTACGATCCGTTCGACGGTTTCGAAATCACCGGCTGGCCGAAGATGACAATCGCGCGCGGCGTGCCGATCGTCACGGATCGCAAAGTCGATGCGCCTCGTGGACGCGGCGAGTTCGTGGCGCGCGATCGATTCTCCCCGCGCTGGCGCAGCCAATAGCCTCGCCGCTCGATCAGGCCCAGAATCAGACGATGGACGCAAAAACTGTCGTGCTCGCGGGCGGCTCGGGATTCATCGGTCGCGCCATCGCCCGGCGCCTGCTCGCGGCCGGCGGAATCAAGGTGCGCGTGCTCACGCGAAATCCCGAGAAGGCGCGCGCCGCGTCCGATCTGCCCGGCGTCGAATTCGTTCGCGCGGACATCTCGCAGCCCGCGTCGCTCAAAGACGCGCTGCTGGGCGCCGATACGATCGTCGATGCGATCCAGTTCGACGGCTATCCGGTCGAAAATCCGCGCCTCGGTCTCACCTTCGATCGCATCGATTACGGCGGTGTGGTCGCGCTGATCGACGCGGCCAAGCAGGCCGGCGTCACGCAGTTCATCTACATCAGCGGCGCCGCCGCCGATGAGAACAGCACGCATCCAGCTTTTCGCACCAAGGGCCGTGCCGAGCGCGCGATTCGCGAGTCGGGCCTCGCGTACACCATATTCCGACCGTCGCTGGTGTACGGGCCCGAGGACAAAGTCGTCAACGGACTCGCGCGCGCGCTGCGTTACGCGCCGGTCTTCGGCGTGCCCGGCACCGGGCAGCAGAAAGTTCAGCCGGTGCTCGTCGACGATCTCGCCGCATGCGTGATGCTCGCGGTGTCGGGGCGTGGGCGAAACGGCACTTACACAGTCGGCGGTCCCGATCTGATGACGTTCGATGAAATGATGCAGATCATCATGGATGCGAGCGGCCATCACCGCCCGCTGTTTCACATTCCCGAAGGCATTATGCGCGGCATCGGCGGTCTGCTCGAAAAGCTGCCCAAGCCAGTGTTGTCGCGCGACGCGGTCACGTTCGTCACGGCCGACAACGCCTGTGACATCAAGCCGCTCGTCGATGAGTTCGGGATAAATCTCACGCCGGCCCGCGTCGGGATGGCGTATCTCGCGAAAAAATAGCCGCCGCTACAATCGGCGCCAGCCGCTGCCTTCGTGCCCGAAATGGAACAGCTCCGGATGCGTGATCTCGGCCAGAATTTCGAGAGACTCCGCGATTCGCGGACCGGGCCGGTTGAAATACTGGTTGCCGTCGGCCATGAACACGCGTCGCGCGCGCACCGCTTTCAGGCCGTTCCACTCCGCGCGCTTCGTCAGTGCGGGCAGGTCTTGCGCCGCGCGATCCATATCGAAACCGCACGGCGAAATCAGAATCAGGTCGGGATTCTTCGCGGCCAGCTCGTCAAATTTCATCCACGGCGAATGCTCGCCAGCTTTGCCGAAGAGATTTTCTCCGCCGGCCATTTCGACCAGCGTCGGCGTCCAGTTTCCCGCCGCCATCAGCGGATCGATCCATTCAATTGTGGCGACGCTTGGACGCTGTGCCGCTTCGCGCGACTTGTCTGCAATTTTCTTGAGTCGCGCGCGCAGCCGCTCGACCAGCTCGGTCCCGCGCGCGTGCGCGTCGAGCGCATCTGCCACCCGCAGCATGTCGGTGAAGATGTCGTCGAGGCCATACGGCGCGAGCGAAACGATCTTCGGCCGCGCGCCGAGCCACTCGGCCACCGCGGCTTCGACGTCGCGTTCGCTGACCGCGCACACTTCGCATTGCGATTGCGTGACGATCACATCGGGTCGCAGCTCGCGCAATTTGGCCGCATCGACGCGATAGACCGACAGCGCGTCGCCAACGATCTTCTTCACGCGCTGGTCGATCTCCGCGCTGGTGCCTTCGGGATTGAACTTAGCCTCCGTCAACTCCGGGATGCGCACGACCTCGGGTGGGAAATCGCATTCGTGCGATCGCCCGACCAGCTGATTTTCAAAACCGAGCGCGCAGACTGTCTCAGTCGCGCTCGGCAGCAACGTTACGATTCGCGGCGATTGGCTCACTGCTTGATTCCTTCGCGGCTGCACTCCTTGATTTCGTCGCGGCCAACGTCGGGGTCCATCAGGATGAACCGCACCTGCGTGGTCAGCCCGCTTACCTCGACTTCCTGCTTGATGAAGTATTGTTCGCCCGGGCGCGCGTCAAACCTCAACCGCGGCGCCGCGTCGCCCGCGACCGAGCAGGTCACCGAGCCTGGGTCCTCGATGAATTCGTCGAAGCCGCCCGACTCGAGCTCGATGCTCTCATGTCCGCAGGTCACCAACGGTATCGACTGCGAGCTGAGCAACTCGGACGGCCGATAAATGTAGACCAGGCTCTTCTCCGCGGGAATCGGGCGCGGTTGATATGCGTCGCCGCCCTCAACGCCGCATCCCGCGAGCATCACGCAAATCGCTGCTGCGAGTGGCGCGCGAATCATTCACGGTCTCGCGGCTTCGATGCGCGAACGTAGAAGAACCATGGGATGTGATCGCGAAACTTGGTGAACGCCTCGGGATACAGCGCGCATGCCGACTCGGGTGCGCGCGGCTCGCAAATCTTCTCGAGCCGCAGGCCGGCCGCGATGGTCGGGTTGATGTAGTCGGCCAGCGTCCGATCGAAGCGCGGTACGCCGAAAGCCTCGACGTCGGCGTTGTTGGGCGCATGACCGAACTTCCAGTACTCGACGAACGGTTCGCTGTTGAAATAATCCGCGACAGTGAATTTTACGGCGCGCCCGGAATCGTCGTTGACCCAGCCCATCCCCTTGGTCGCGAAACATGGATGCAGAATGCTGTATGCGAGCGTTCCGCCCGGCCGCAGCACGCGCGCAATTTCGCGCATCGCGGCGGGAAAATCAGGACCGTCCATCAGCGCCATCGTCGAGACAACCGCGTCGAATGATTCCGCGGCGAAATCTGACAAGTCGGTGTAGGACGCCCGTTCGTAGCGGATTCCCAGCGGCTCGCGAGCTTCCTCGGCGCGCGCAAGCTCGATCATCTTGGCGGACAGATCGGCGCCCGTCATGCGCGCACCGCGCCGCGCGAAGATCCTCGTGTTGTTGCCCTCGCCGCAGCCGGCATCGAGCACGGTCTTGCCGCTCAGGTCGCCAACGAACTCGAGGAACGCGGGATTGTTCCAATGCACGCGAAAGATGTCCCAGCCGTCGCGAACCTGGTCGGCCCACACGGCGGCGTTGCGATCCCAATTTGCGGCAACTTCGGACTCACGAATTTCCGGCGGCATTTTTCCCTCCTGCGCGATGCGCGATTGAAAAAAATACGGACGAGGAAATCTCGTCCGCTGAAAAACCGTGCTGTGGCGGATGAGCGCTCGCACCGCGATCGTCATCCTGAGGGTTTGGCGAGTATATGCGCGATGCTCAACGTTGACAAGACTTCGGCGCGCCCTGATCGTTGAGAGCATGACGCAGGAAGTTTCCATCGCTCGCTCCGCGGCCAAAGTGGCGGCGGTCGGCCTCGATTTCGGCACCACCAACAGCGCAATCGCGATCATCGGCGACGACGGTTCGCCGCGCCTGGCGCAGTTCGCGGCGGCCGAGGGCGGCGATCTGTCCGAGACGTTTCGATCGATCCTGTTTTTCGAGGCGGTCGAGGAAACGGGCGGCACTGATTCGGCTGTCGCGGTCGGCAACGACGCGATTCGGCGCTACCTCGCAGCCGCGGGCAACGGCCGGCTCGTGCAATCGCTCAAATCATTTCTCGCGGACAAGACTTTCGAATCCACCGACATCATGGGCGAGACCTACACGCTCGGTGATTTGATCGCACCGATCATCACCGCGCTCCGCGATGCGGCTATCGCGCAGTTCGGCGAGTTGCCGCCGCGAATCGTCGTGGGTCGCCCGGTGCATTTCGCCGCGGCGGGTAATCCGGACGAGGCGCTTGCGCGCAGCCGGCTGGATATCGCGATTCGGCGCGCGGGATGGACCGACGTCGTGTTCGAGTACGAGCCGGTCGCGGCCGCCTACGACTACGCGCTTCGAATCACGCGCGACGAGACCGTGTTGATCGCCGACTTCGGCGGCGGCACCAGTGATTTCTCGGTGCTCCAGCTCAAGCCGCGCAGCGCCGCCAAGCACGGCGCTGCCCGCTACGAAATTCTCGGCAACGACGGCGTCGGCATCGCGGGCGACGCCTTCGACGGCCGCGTGATGCGCCACCTGGTCGCGCCCGCGCTCGGGCGCGGCTCCAAGTACCGCTCGCCATATGGGATGGTGCTGCCGGCGCCGACCTGGCCGTATACCAATCTCGAGCGCTGGCATCATCTGTCGTTCCTGAAAGCGCGGGCGACGATGCTCCGGTTCGAGGAACTGAAGCGCGAATCGTTCGAGCCTGAAAAGATCGCCGCGCTGATTCATCTGGTGGAAAACGATCTCGGCTACTTCCTGTTTCGCGCGGTCGAGAAGACCAAACTCGAGTTGTCAGCGCTGGAGGCGGCGGACTTCATGTTTTCCGATCCGCCGGTGTTGATCGAGAAGATTGTCGCGCGGCCGGATTTCGAAAATTGGATCGCGCGCTATCTCGAACAGATTGCCGGATGCGTCGATCGGCTGATGAAAGCAGTCGCGCTCAAGCCCGACGCGATCGACAGCGTGTTCCTGACAGGAGGATCTTCGTTCGTGCCCGCGGTACGGCGCATCTTCATCGAGCGTTTCGGCGCCGATCGAATTCGAATGGGCGACGAGTTCACCTCGGTCGCTCGCGGACTCGCATTGCGCGCGCTCGACGCCACCGACTGAGTTGAAACATTTACCTGCCGCCGAGTGCATGCTGGAAAAAGTTCGTCCAGTTTGCGCGCATTATTTCTGGCATAGGCCCTGCATCAGAAGGATCCAAAGCAATTTTTAATAATTGCAGGAGGCTTCTATGAAACGGATCGCACTCACAATTGTCGCAGGCGCGTTCGGAACACTGTTGGTTCTTCCGATGGCGCATGCGCAGGAAATGCAGGATAACAGCGCCAGCACGGTTCAGAGCGAGCAGAAGACGACTGATACGACCTCCGACTTTGGCCCGGCCGGCGTAGCTTCTCATCAGCAGGTGGACGTCCAGAAGCGCAGCGATGTACAGAGCGGCGGCCTCGGAGTGGCCACTAGCAAACAGGTCAATATCGAGAAGCACAGCGACGTCGAGAACAACGGCTTCGGCTCGTCGACAGAGAACCAGGTCGATGTGCAGAAGCGCAGCGACGTCCAGAGCGACGGCCTCGGCACGTCGACGCATCAACAGGTCGTCATCCAGAAGCACAGCGACAACGTCAATCCAGCAACTACTTTCCCCGTCAATCAGTAGCGTTTGACGATTCACGGCGCGCTGCCGATAGCTCGGCGGCGCGCCGTTTTTGTTTTGCCGGGCGGTGATCCAATGCAGTTCTTTTCTGCCATCCGCTCCTATACGCGCAGCTGCATTATCGGTCTGTTTTCTTTGGCACTCAGCGGCTGCGGAGCGACGTTTGTAACTCCTGAAAATATCCGTCCACCGGATCCGGCGAATGCCTACAATGCGATCGAAGCGGAGCCGGCCTATCCCACTCGGGTCGTAGTCCGTGATTTTGACTTCGAACCATCTTCAGTAACCGAAGACCAGAGCATCTATTACCGGGCGATTGATTTATTTCGAAAGAGCTCGGAAGAAGACCGTCAGCTAAAACTCGGGCGCAAAGTGGCGGCAACCCTTTCGAAAGAAACCGCTAAGCGACTCCGCAAGACCGGGCTGCACGCGACTCGAATTGCCAGCGACAACGACATGTCGATGCGTGGCAACTTTCTGCTCGTGACGGGACACCTGGTCGATGCCGACGAGGGCAACCAGTTCACCCGCGTTGCGTTTGGCTTTGGTATAGGAGAATCGCGTCTTGCCACCGAAGTTCATGTATTCAGAGTGGTGAACGGTGAAAAAGCGGAAGTGCTGGTGTTTACCACTCACGCTAAAAGCGGAGAGATGCCCGGGATGGCGGCTTCGATAGGATTCGGAGAACTGCTGCTAGGACCTATAACTGCGATCACTGCGATCGAAGACGCTCTTTCGAGCGGGCAAAAGATCTACAGCTCGCAAATCGACTACCTGGCCGCAAATACAGGCGATCAGGTGGCGAGATACCTCGCGCAGTATTCCGCTGCACAGCACTGGATTCCGAAGAACAGGGCGAAGCCGGTTCACCTGGAGAGTTAGCCGGGATTCAGACGACGGTATAAGGGTAGCCCGCGGATAGCGACGGCATCATGAGACCTAGCTGCTCGCATCGCCTCGACAGCATCGTGACGTATAGTTCTCTTAGCTCTTCGTTGTCGCGGGTCTTCAAGCCGTAGCGGATGCAGTCGTAGGTGAAGCCGGTGCCAGGTGGGCCGAAGAAGTTTACCGCGCGCGGGATCCATTGGCGCAGTGCGGCGTTGACCGGATCGACGCCGAAGCGCTCGACAGCGTCGCCCAATTGCCGCGAGGCGAAAATTTCGTGATCTGCCTCCTCGTCGAGAATTATTTCGGCGGCGCGCGCGTGCGGCACGTAGCTCGAGTCGCGATAGTTCTCGCCAATCATGATGAGCCCGGTGGTGTCGAGACTGAGCGACGCCATCAGGAGGTCGAGCTCGCCTTGAGCCTTGGCGGCAAAGTAGCACGGCGCCTCGAAGGAGGGCGCTTTCAAGACCACAATCATCGAGCGGTCCGCGGCCTGCTGACTGACGCCGAGTTCTTCGAGCGCATGGTAGATGAGCCGCGCGTGTTTCTTTTCTTCCTCGAAATTTTTCTCGACGATCGGCCGCAGCGCGGGATTGTCGAGCTTCTCGAGCGCGCGCTGGTAGCCGAGCGCGGTCAGCTTCTCGGCCATCGCGTGCGCGGCGAGCAGGCGCGTCAGCACCTTGGTGTAATGCGGATCGACGCGGCCCTCGCTGAGAGCCTCGGCGTTCAGCGATCGCGGCGGAAATTCGCGCCGGATCGGCATCGCGGGTTACCTCATCGACTCGCGGCGCGCGAGGGCAGAATGACGGTGGCGGAACCGGGCGTGGTCTTCTCGCCCTTGGCGTTTTCGAGCCAGATTTCGCAGTCGACCAGGTTGTAGCCGCCGTCGGTGTATTTCTTCGAGACCTTGCCGCGTGCGATTACCTTGGTGCCCGGCTGATCCATGCCGCGGTACTGCACGCCCAGCTTGCGCAGCCATCCGAGCTCGCCGGCGAAGTCGGTCATCAGGTGGCCGAGGAACGCGTTCTTCAACGCGCCGTGCAGGATGACGCCGGGCAGGTTGTTGCCGAGCGCGAAATCCTTGTCGTAGTGAATTTGATAGAAGTCGCCCGACGCGCCGGCGTACCTGACGAGCTGCTGGGTGGTCGGATCCTTTTCGAGCGGTCCGATCTCGGTGCCGATTTCAACGTCTTCGAAATAGATTTGCTTCGCCATCGTGGTCGTCCTTTCCGATAACTCTAGTAACGGATTCCGGTCGAGCGTTGTACGACGCAGACCTCGCCAAACTGGTTGGTGTACGTGGTCTCGACCACCGTGAAGACCATCGGGCCGAGACGGCCGGCAGCCTCGCGCAAATCAACCAGTTTTGATTGTACCGTGATGCGATCGCCGGGACGAATCGGCGCGAAGTATTCCCAGTCCGAGCCGCCGTCGAGGCCGCGGAAGGTGGGCATGTCGAGCTTGATGTCGGGAATCGGCGCGCCCATCGAGCGGCAGAACGTCGGCGGCGCGATCATGCTGCCGTAGCGGGTCTGGCGCGCGTCGCGCTCGCTGTTGAAGAGCGGATTGCGATCCTCGATCGCCTCGGCGAAGCGGCGAATTGCGCCGCGCTCGACCTCGTAAGTCCGCGGTTCGGAGACCTTGCCGATCTGCTTGCGTGCTTCGTCGGTAACGTATTTGTTCGCCATCGTTTGTTCTCCCGGTGACTCGCAGGAGCTTGTTTATTACCACAGGCGCGCGCGACGGGTATAACGCCATGCGCCGGTAATGGATTATGATTCAGATTCTCGCGAAACCTGCGGAGGACCACGAACATGGCCAAGCTCAGTACCGAAAAAATCGCCGAAAAGCTCGAAAAGCTTCCGGGATGGAAGTACAAGGACAATGCTATCAGCAAAACTTTCAAGTTCAAGGAATTCCTCCACGGCATCGAGTTCGTGCAGAAGGTCGCCGAGATAGCCGAGGCCGCCGACCATCACCCCGACATAACGATCAGCTACACCAGCATCACATTCGCATGCTCGACGCACGATGCGGGCGGGGTGACCGACAAGGATTTCAAGCTGGCGGAGAATATCGAGATCGCATTCAACGATCGCGACGCATAGGCGCGACCCGTGACAGCGGGCGTCACCAGCGGCCGCGAACTTCCTCTTCGAGTTCGAGCAGGTCCAGTTCGGCTTCCAACTGGTGGAACGCCTCTTCTCCTATCTCACCGCCAAGCCTGAGCGTATTCAGTCGCTCGCGGGCCGCGGTTCGTGCAGTGGCGCGAAGTGCGAGCTCGGATTGATGCTGTTCGTCCGACAGACCGCCGGAGCCATCGATGTGTTGCAGCAGCTCCCGATAGTCACGGCGAGGGCCGGCCGCGACGTTGCTGTCCTGGTTGTCCAGACTCGCGAGCGCCGCTTGAAATATCTCGACGCGGCCAGCGCGCAATTCGCTTTCGAGCGGCGTCTCGCCATCGTCGTCGAGATTCAGCATCATCAGGAGCAGCCGCAGCGTGAAACCCTGGATGACGAGGGTGCCGAGCACGACTGCGAATGCCGTCAGCACTATCAGATCGCGATATGGAAATGCGGGGATGGCGCCGGAGCCGTCGGGCAGCGCGAGCGCGGCGGCCAGCGTCACGATCCCGCGCATCCCGCACCATGAGGCGAGCAGACTGCGCCGGAACCGGGGAGCAGCCAGGGTTTGCGGCGCACGTCCTCCGAGGATGAGATTGGCGAGTCTGAGCGACAGGTTATAGGTCATCAACCAGCCCATCCGCGCCAGGATGACCGTCACCACGATAGCGGCGGCGAAGGCGAAGTAGTGAACATGCTGCGCGCGTGACAGCCGATCCATGATCGGCCCCAACTGCAGGCCGATGAGGATGAACGCGACGGCGTTGAGGATGAAGACTACCGCTTCCCACACCGCGTAGGACGGAACTCGCACCGCAGCGGGCATCTGCAATGGCGACCGGCGCGACAGCACGACCGCGGCCGCAACAATCACCAGCACGCCCGACAGGTTGAGCCGATCCGCCAGGAGCCAAATTCCGAACGCGCCGAGGAATTGCATAACGATCGAACTGGGCACATGGGAGAAGCGGTTGACGACGCCGCCGAATACGTAGGCGAAGATGATGCCGAGGGCGACGCTCGCGACCAGCACGAACGCGAGCGACGACACGACGTCGAGCGCGCTGCCGGCATGGGCGATCGCGGCGCCGACCGCCAGCCGATAGATCAGCAGCGCGCTGGCGTCGTTGAGCAGGCTCTCGTCTTCGAGGATCTGCACGAGCCGATGCGGCAGCTTCACTTCTTTGAGGACTGCGGTGGCGGCCGCGGCGTCGGGCGGCGCCACCGCGGCGCCCAAGGCAATCGCGGCGGCCCATGGCATCGCGGGGATCAGCCAGTGAGCGACCAGGGCCACGGCGGCGGTCGTCGTCGTCACCGCGGCGAAGACCAGGCTGGTGACGGGGAGCCAGTTCTTGCGGAGATCACGCAGCGAGTTGTCGAACGCCGCGTCCATCAGCACCGGCGCGACGAACAAGGCGAGCGCCAGGTCGGGCTCGAGCGAGATTCGCGGGCTGTCGGGCAGGAGAGCGACCAGCACTCCGCCCAGCGCGAACAACGACGGCGACGGCACGTTGATTCGCCGCGCGAGCGCCGCCAGCAGCACCGCGCCAAGCAGCAGAGATAGCGTCCATAGCAGGATAGTCATGTTCGGCGGCAGCGCGCGGCTCGGGACGAATCTGCCCGCCGGTATCTTCGCTGAAAGTCAGCGCGATTTCCAAATCGAATATTTCGGCGGCCAGGTGCCGTGACCGCCCGGGTACTTCGCATGCATCACGCTCTCGATGCGGAACTCGAACGGCAGCTCATCGTTGATGCTGGTCATGCCGCGGCCGACGAGGTCGGTGCGGACCTTGTCGGCGATGGCGTCGCTGTCGATGAACATCGCGCGGCCCATCACGAGGAACTCGTCGTCGACCTCGACCGGCGGAAACGTGTGCAGCGCGTAGCGGCCGTCGCGCCTGAGATCGGCGCGCTTGGGCGTCGGGCCGATGAGCGCGTAGAGGTGACCGTCGACGATAGTGGGGCAAATCGGGTGCAAGCGCGGCGCGCCGTCCTTGCGCAGCGTCGCAAGAAAGGCAAGTCCAACGCCGAACTGATAGAGCATCTGCCGTCCAGCCGCCGCGATATCAGGCGCGTCGCTTTCGAACTCACTCCAGGTCGCCATAGGATTTGACCTCCCTTGAAGCGACCTATTTTCGCTATTTCTTCGCTTATGTCAAGGAAAACGCTGCGACGAGCGTGATTCTGACGGACCGAAACCAGCCAGGGAGCGCGATTCATACCACCTGTAGTGGTTTTTCGCTTCGGCGGGATCTGTCGGTAGCTTCGCTCCGTTAAAAATTTTTTCTGTGGAAGCGAATTAGGGCCGATTTCGGGAGCGTCTGGCGAGTGCAGGGCGTGCTGCCGATTGTCCATTTGGTATGCGCTAGCATGCCGAATCCGTCGGCGGCAGGCTGAAAAAGGACGTCCCTGGCGACTTCGCTTATTGAGCATGGCTATGCATTGACGTACACGTGGCATCGTGGAAGTCATACGCCACCTTACGGTTCGATTAGGGGAGGATAATCATGATGAACCGGCTAATGTTTGTGGCGATCACGGCGATTGCGGGGTTGCTGCTGGCCAGTCCGCTAGTGGGATTGGCGAGCGCAGACTGCGGTGACAAGCTGGTTGGCACCGCATGGAACTGTGACTTCGTGTGCTCGGGAGGGGAGACCGGAGAAGAGTGCATGGAGTTCGGGCATTTCAGTGTGTCTGACAACTTCGATATGTACATCAGCGGATTCGACGGCACCGACGGATGTACCTGCGGTCCCAAGGGTTCGGCAAAGCACCCGAGCTTCGATGCGTCCGGTACGTTTGACTGCACGGAGACGGTTTACCCGAGTTCCACGCAGGGGAAGCGTAACGGCAACAAGCTAACGGCCCAATATTGGGACTTTAATGGTGAGAGCTGCGAGTACGCTTGTACGAAATTGTCGTCGTCGACCTGCACTTGACCTGGCAACGTAAAACGGAAGGGCGGATCCGGCACGGCGCGGACGCTCATGAAGGTGCCGGTTCCACTTCCTTCGAGGGCAGAGGTTGGCTCCGGGATTCGCCGACGCACTGATCTTTGGAACAACCGGCCTTCGCCGCGCCCGCTCCGTGGTTGAGGGTGCAGCGGTTGGCGCCGAGAAAGATCCGGGATTCTTCACTGCGCTCAGAATGACAAAGGAGAGGGGAGAATCGCGAATCGCGCGCAGTAGCGCGCTGTATGAGGACCCTCACCTTCATCCTCGCCCTGACAGGGCGAGGAGACAGAGAGGAGCCCGAGCTGAAAGCCTGTCAGCCCTTGCGGGGGACGAAGTATTGGGTGCCGGG
>JBEKLS010000129.1:0-12578 GCA_050010075.1 Binatus sp. (SeqCode)
CCTGTGATTGTAGTCGCCGCGATTCTCTTTCTGCCGGTGGTGGCCGTGGGCAGCGGCTTCTTCGGCCGCGCGATCCGCGCTCAGAGTCAGAAGATGCGCGAAAGCGGCAGCAACGTGATGGCCGCGTTCGAGGAGCGCGTCGCGCAAGTGCAGCTCATCAAGGCGTTCGGGCAGGAGTCGCGTGAGACGGCGGTGGTCGACGCCGCGAGCTGGCAGTCGTACCGATCGACGCTGCGGATGTTTGCGATTCTGTTCGCAGCCGCGCTGGTGATTACTCCGGTAGCCTGCGCGATGATCGGATACATCCTCTACTACCTCATGCTGCAGGTGATTGCGGGGCGGATGACGCTGGGCGACGTGGTGCTGCTCGCGAGTTACGGTTCGATGCTGGCGAGTCCGATGGCGACGATAGGCAGCACGTGGATTTCGGTGCAGGACCCGGTCGCGGGACTGCGGCGGGTGCATAGCGTGCTCGACAATCTCGCGGAGCCGGAGGCGGATGGACACGCCGAGGCGATGAGCGCGCGAATCAGCAGGCTGGAATTCAGCGGCGTCGCGATCGGCTACGGCGCGAGCATCGTGCTGAGCGGCGTCACGATGTCGATGCGCGCGGGCGAGATGGTCGCGATTGCGGGGCCGAGTGGATGCGGCAAGACCACGCTCATCAGTTCGATTCCGCGCTTCGTCGAGCATTTGGCGGGAACGATTACGTTCGACGGCGTCGACTTACGCACGGTGCCACCCGACGCGATTCGCGCTCGCGTCGGTTTCGTATTTCAGAATGAGTCGCTGTTTTCGATTTCGATCGAGGACAATATCCGCTACGGAAACGCAGGCGCGTCCAGGGCCGAGGTGATCGAAGCAGCCGCGATGGCGGGTGCGGCGGAGTTTATCGAGCAGCTCGCGGACGGATACGCGACGATGCTTGGGCGGCGTGGTGCGCGGCTATCCGTCGGGCAGAAACAGCGAATCGCAATTGCGCGGGCGCTCCTGCGACGGCCGGAAATCATCGTGCTCGACGAGCCGGCGGCGCCGCTGGATCCCGCGTCGGAGGCCGAGCTGATGAAAACGTTGACGGCACTGGCGCGCGATCGAATCGTCATCATCGTGGCGCATCGCGCAGGCACGCTGGCAGCATGCGACCGCGTATTTTTCATCGACGACGGCACGATTAGCGCGTCGGGGACGCATGAGCACCTGATCACGAGTTGCGCCGCGTACCGAGCGTATCTGGCACAGACTTCCGCCGAAATTCCAGCGTAATTCTGGCCCGTCGATTGCTCTTTGCATAGTACCAGCCGGGCTGGGGATGCTGAATTCCGCGCCAGTTACGGCGGTGGGGTGATCTGGTATGACTGCGACTGTTTCCGAAACAGGCAAGACGGTGCCCGTTTGGGCGGCGTATAAGCCGATTGAAAACGCGTTCGACGAGATGCTGGATCATTCGAGCCAGCCGCGAACTGGATGCGACTCGGTCATCGACACGATGTTCTCGATGCCGCCGGCGCAATTCACCGAGATATGCGCGCGCGCCGACCGGATGTTCCGGCGGATGGGCGTGACCTTCAACGTTTACGGCGCCGCCGACGGATCGGAGCGCATCTTCCCGTTCGATCCCATCCCGCGCGTCATCGACGCCGCCACCTGGGCCAACCTCGAGGCCGGGCTGATTCAGCGGGTGCGCGCGCTGAACGCATTCCTCGCCGACGTTTACGGCGACGGCTGCATCCTGTCGGACGGCGTCGTCCCGCGCGACCTTGTTCTCGGATGCTCGCAATTTCGCCGCGCCGCGGCCGGCATCAAGCCGCCGCTGGGCAACTTCGTGACAGTAGCGGGAATCGATCTCGTGCGCGGCGCCGACGGCCGCTTCTACGTGCTCGAAGACAACGTGCGCACGCCGAGCGGCGTGTCCTACGTGATCGAAAATCGCGTCGTCATGACGCGTCTGCTGCCCAACCTGATGCGTTCATGCCGCGTGCGCAGCGTCGAGCGCTATCCCGCCGACCTGCTGCAGTGCCTGATGGAGATGTCGCCCGGCGGCAAGTCCAATCCGACCGTGGCGATACTGACGCCCGGCCCGTTCAACTCGGCGTTTTTCGAGCACGTCTTCCTCTCGCAGCAGATGGGCATCGAGCTGGTCGAAGGCGTCGACCTGGTCTGCGTCGATCGCAAGCTCTACATGAAGGACGTTCACGGGCTGCGGCAAATCGACGTCCTATATCGGCGCATCGACGACGACTTTCTCGACCCGCTGGTGTTCCGCCCCGATTCTCTGCTCGGGGTCGCGGGACTTACGTCGGTTCTGCGCGCTGGCAACGCGGCGATCGCCAACGGGGTCGGTACGGGCGTCGCCGACGACAAAGCAATTTACGCATACACGCCTGCGATGATTCGCTACTACCTGGCCGAAGAACCGATTCTGCCGATAGTCGAGACCTTCCTGCTGCGCGACCCCGAGGTGCGCGAGCAGGTGCTGAAAAACCTTGAGCGCTACGTGGTGAAGCCAACGGGAGCGTCGGGCGGCTACGGCGTCGTCATCGGGCCCAAGGCAAGTGAAGCCGAACTGGCCGCGAGCCGTGAACGAATCATCAACGATCCGGCGGCGTTCATCGCGCAACCGGTCATCGCGTTGTCGGTGCATCCGACGATCATTCACAATGGCTCTGACAGCGGGATGCAGATGTCGCCGCGGCATATCGACTTTCGTCCATTCGTGCTGCTTGGCGCCAAACCGCGCGTGCTGGCGGGCGGCTTGACCCGCGTCGCATTGCGCGAGGGATCGCTGATCGTGAATTCTTCGCAAGGCGGCGGCAGCAAGGATACCTGGGTGCTCGAGGCCTGATGCTCCGACGTATCGCGAGTCATCTCTTCTGGACTGCTCGCAACCTTGAACGAGCCGAATGGCGCGCGCGCCTGCTCGACGTCAATTACCATCTGCTGATCGAGAGTCCGCCGCGCAACGCGCAGCCGTGGGGACCGCTGCTTGCGATTTTCGGCGAGCGCGAGCTGTTCGCCGAATCCTATACCGTCGCCGACGACGCCTCGATTCTCAATTTTTTCGCGCTCGACACGGACAATCCAAATTCGATTCGCAGTTGCATCAACGCGGCGCGCAACAACGCGATTTCACTGCGCCATTACATTTCGTCGGAGCTTTGGCTCGACCTGAACACGCTGTATCTGAACGCGCTGGAATGGACGCCCGAGCTTTTTGTATCGCCGGGCGTGTTTGCGTTCTTCGCCGATCTCAAGGACAGCTTTTACCGCCTGGCCGGCATCCGCCAGAGCACTATCCCGCGCGACATCGCTTACGACTTCATGCAACTCGGCATCATGCTCGAGCGGACCGAGGACGTCTCGCGGATGCTCGACGTCAAGTACCACTTCCTGCTGCCGCGGCTGGAAGATGTCGGCGGATCGGTCGACATCCTGCAGTGGGCGGCGGTGCTGCGCAGCGCGTCAGGCCTCGAGGCGTATCGCAAACGCTTCGGCTACTCGATAAGGATCGACAACGTGGTCGAGATACTGCTGTTCGATCCGACCTTCCCGCGTTCGGCAAGATTCTCGCTCGGGATGCTCGAAACCTCGCTCAACCGCGTCATGAGCCAGTCGCCGGAACCGTCGCCGCCGTCGGCGCAGCTCGAAGAGTTGTTGGCGCTGATGCGATCGAAGCGTTCGCTCGAGGTGATCAAATCTGGCTTGCATCAATTTCTCATTCAGATTCAGGATGGATGCGCGGCGCTGGGCGACGAGGTCTTCCAACGCTACCTAAAGACCGATTGACAACGACCGATTGAATTGACGCGATGCTGCTGCGGATCTGTCACACCACCCGCTTCGAGTACCAGGTACCGGCGTACGATTCGCACAACGAAGTGCGGATGAAGCCGCTGGAAGGCGCGAATCAGCGCTGTCTCGAGTTCGAGCTTGAGCTCACGCCCGCCACGTCGATTTTTGAATACGACGACTACTACGGCAATCGGGTTCACGGATTTTCGATTCACGATCAGCATCCTGCGCTGATCGTCTCGGCGAAGTCGCTCGTCGAACGCATCGCGGGACCGTCGACGCCTGCGATGCCGATGCCGTTCGGCGAGTTCCTGGTCGAGGACCATGCACGCAGCCGCTCGGAGTACGACTTTCTCAATGCTAGCCGCCACATTCCGTTCAGCGAGCCGATGCGCAAGTTCTTCTGGCTCGCGAAACCCGATCCGTCTGAAGACGTAGCCGCATATGCGAACCGGATGGTGGCATTCATCCGCGACCAGTTTGTCTACGAGCCGGGAATGACGAAGGTGCAATCGACCGCCGAGGAAATTTTGAGCGCGGGCGGCGGCGTATGCCAGGACTTTGCGCACCTGACGATAGGCGTGTTTCGACTGGCCGGCATCCCGGCGCGCTATGTCTCCGGCTACCTCGCGCCCGAGGCAAAATCCACCGTCGAGACGGTAGGCGCGCAAGCCAGTCACGCGTGGCTGGAAGCGCAGTTACCCGGCCTTGGCTGGACGGGCTTCGATCCAACCAACGGATGCATGGTCGACGAACGGCATATCAGGGTGGCGATTGGGCGCGACTACTCCGACGTCCCGCCGATGCGCGGCACTTACCGAAGTCACGGCGGGATGCAGCTGATGTCGGTGGAATTGAAGATCGAGCCGCTGTCACAGCGCCCGCACTCGAGCGAACCCGACACCGGATCCAATCAACAAAACCAGCAGTGACGCCCTCACGTTAACGAGAATTTCGAAAAGCGTTAACGCAAGATGTCCTCTCGCCGCATGGTTCGGCTTTGGCTGCGCTGTTAAACTATAGACGCTTGTCGAAAAACAAAGACACTAAAGATAGTGCAGTCGAGAAAGCTGAGACGCCGCGCGTCGTCGTCGATTTCGAGCTGCTCCGCACCTACGCTGCGCAGAATTTTCGCGACCTTGGCGGCCATCCGGCCGCCGATAGCAGACGCGTTCGCGCGGGCCGGATATTCCGTTCGTCGCACCTAGCCGAAGTCCCGCCAGAGAGTCCGATTAGCCGGCTCGAGCTTCGCACGCTCGTGACTCTGCAAAGCCGCGTCGAAGTGAAGCACATGGGCGCGCCGGCGCCCGCGTCGCGCCGCGGCGTGCGATGGGAACACATCCCGATGGGCGACGAATGGTTCAACGACAAGGGCTACACGCGGATCGTCACCGAGCCCGGCCGTGAGCATCTGGCGCTCGTGATGCACTTTCGTCACGACTGGCGCCGCTTCTTCAAACTGCTCGCTGAGCGCGACGTCTACCCCCTGCTCTTCCATTGCTCCGCCGGGCGCGACCGCACGGGCGTCGGCGCGGCGATGCTGCTGTCGATGCTCGGGGTCGAGCGCGATCGAATCGTCGCCGACTTTCTCGAAAGCAACGTCGTCTTCGCCAAGCTTCCGCTGGCGGCTGAACAACTCGACCCGGTCTTCGAAATGATCGACGAGAACGGCGGCATCGAAGGCTTCATGCGCGAGGTCATCGGCCTCGAGCCGGACGAGCTCGCCATCATCCGCGACGATTTGTTGGAAGATTGAGCCTTCAGGCGGGCATGTAGCCGTCGCGCAGCAGCGACTTCGCGATGATCATGCGCTGCACTTCGCTCGTACCTTCGCCGATTTCGGACAGCTTGGCGTCGCGCATGTAGCGCTCGACCGGGAAATCGGTGACGTAGCCGTAGCCGCCGTGAATCTGCACCGCTTTGATCGTTGACCACATCGCGGTTTCCGACGCGAACAGCTTTGCCATCGCCGCTTCGCGCGCGAACGGCTTGCCGGCGTCCTTCAGTGCGGCGGCGCGGCAGATGAGTACCCACGACGCGTCGATTCTCGTCGCCATGTCGGCGAACATCCACTGGATTGCCTGGAACTCGGCAATTTTTTTGCCGAACTGCCCGCGTTCGAGCGCGTATGCGCGCGCTTCCTCGAAGCCACCGCGCGCTATGCCTGCGGCGAAGCCTGCGATTCCGATTCGCCCTGCCTCGAGCACCTTGAGAGTATCGCGGTAGCCGGCGCCGAGTTCGCCTACGAGGTTGCGTGCCGGCACGGTGACATTTTCGAAATTGACTTCCGCGGTGTCCGACGCGCGCAGTCCCAGCTTTTCGATCTTCTTTCCGTTCGAGAGGCCGGCCGTGCCGCGATCGACGATGAACGCCGACACGCCGTCGCGCCCGCGCGCCTGATCGGTGATCGCCATCACGACGTACACGTCGGCGACCGTGCCGTTGGTGATGAACATCTTCGAGCCGTTGATCGAATAGTTGTCGCCGACTCGCGTAGCCTTCGTATGCATCGCGGCCGCGTCCGAGCCGGAGCTCGGTTCAGTCAGGCACCATGCGCCGATCTTCTTCGCCGAGACCATGTCGGGAATGTAGTGCGCGCGCTGCTCATCAGAAGCGAAGCCGTTGATGTGCCCGGATGAAAGCGACATGTGTGCGGCGCAGGTAAGACCGATCGACGCGTCGTAGCGCGAGAGACCCTCGACGACGAGGACCTGCGAGAGTGTGTCGGCGCCACCACCGCCGTACTTCTCAGGAAATGCGACGCCGAGAAAGCCGAGTTGGCCGAGCTGCTCGATGATGTGCCGCGGGAAGATCTCTTCCTTGTCCCATTTGGTCGAATGCGGCTTGATTTCGCGCTCGGCAAAGTCAGTCAGCGTTTCGCGGATCCGCCGCTGCTCTTCGGTCAGATCGAAATTCATCCTGAAACTACACGCGTTCCGCGACGTTCTCGCGCACCCACTTGACGATGTCTTCGGTTGACGCGCCGGGAGTGAAGATTTGCCGCACGCCCAGCTCCTTGAGCTTGACGGCGTCGTCGTCAGGAATGATGCCGCCGCCAAAGACCGCGACTTCGCCGGCGCCGCGCTCTTTCAGCAGGCGCATCACCTCGGGGAATAGCGTCATGTGCGCGCCCGACAGCACGCTGAGCCCGACTGCGTCGGCGTCTTCCTGCACGGCGGCCTCCGCGATCATTTCGGGCGTCTGATGAAGCCCGGTGTAGATTACCTCGAAGCCGCCGTCGCGCAGCGCGCGTGCGATAATCTTCGCGCCGCGATCGTGACCGTCGAGGCCGGGCTTCGCCACCAGAATTCTGAGTCTCTTTTCCGCCATCGCCTAAATCCAGCCTGGGTCTGTGTACACGCCGAATTCGGCGCGAAAGATGTCCGACACTTCGCCGACGGTCGCGTCGCGGCGCACCGCCTCGCAAATCGGTCCCATCAGATTCTCGCCGGAGCGGCAGGCCTCGGACACGCGCGCGAGCGCTTCCTTGACCGCGACCGAGTTTCGCTCGCGCTTGACCTTGCGCACGCGCTGAATCTGCCGCTCTTCGATCTCTGGATCGATCTTGAGCGTCGCGATCGGGATTTCTTCGGGGATCGAATACTTGTTGACGCCGACGACTGTCTTGATTCCCTGTTCGAGCTGCCGCTGAAAGTGGAACGCGGCCTCGGCGATCTCTCGTTGCGGGTAGCCGGTCTCGATCGCTTTGACCATCCCGCCCATCTCGTCGATGCGCCGGATATAGTCGTTGGCCTCGCGTTCCATCCGGTCCGTCAGCGCCTCGACCGCGTAACTGCCGCCGAACGGGTCGATCGTATTCGTGACGCCGGTCTCTTCGGCGATTACCTGCTGCGTGCGCAGCGCGACCATGACGGCCTGCTCGGTCGGCAGCGCGAGCGTCTCGTCCATCGAATTGGTATGCAGCGACTGGATTCCGCCGAGCACACCGGCGAGCGCCTGGATCGCGACGCGTACGACGTTGTTGATCGGCTGCTGCGCCGTGAGCGAGGCGCCGGCGGTTTGCGCATGCGTGCGGAGCATCATCGATTTCGGATTCTTCGCGCCGAAGCGGTCTTTCATGATGCGCGCCCACATCCGGCGCGCGGCGCGAAGCTTGGCGACCTCTTCGAGAAAATCGTTGTGCAGGTTCCAGAAGAACGACAGCCGCTGCGCGAAGTCATCGACGGCGACACCGCGCTTGACCGCTTCCTCGACGTAGCAAATGCCGTCGGCAAGCGTGAACGCCAGCTCCTGCACGGCAGTCGAGCCGGCCTCGCGGATGTGGTAGCCGGAGATCGACACGGCATGCCAGCGCGGAACCTTGCGCGCGCAGAACTCGATCATGTCGGTGACGACTCGCAGCGCGGGACGCGGCGGGCAAATCCATTCCTTCTGTGCGATGTACTCCTTGAGCATGTCGTTCTGAATCGTACCGCCGACGCGATCCCACGGAATTCCGTTGCGCTCGGCAACCACCAGGTACATCGCGAGCAGTATCGAGGCCGAGCAGTTCACCGTCATCGACGTGGTCACGCGGTCGAGCGGAATTCGATCGAACAGCGTCGCCATGTCGTAGACGGTCGAGACCGAGACGCCCTCGCGTCCGACTTCGCCGAGCGCGCGTTCGTGGTCGGCGTCGTAGCCCATCAGCGTCGGCATGTCGAACGCGGTCGAGAGGCCGTCCTGGCCCTGGCCGAGCAGGAAATGGAAGCGCGCGTTGGTGTCCTCGGCGAGGCCGAAGCCGGCGAACTGGCGCATCGTCCACAAACGCCCGCGATACATCGAGCCGTACACGCCGCGCGTGTAGGGGAACTCGCCGGGGTTGCCGAGCGTGTCGTCGTACGAGCCGGTCACGTCGGCCGGCGTGTAGAGCGGGTCGAGCTCCATGTCGGACACGGTCGAGAAGCGGACCGGGCGCTCGCTCGCCTGCTTGTAGGTCGTCTCAAGCCAACTTTTTTTGTCGCTCACTGTGCGGCCCTCACCGGTTTTCGAGCACGCTGCCCGCGATTACCAGGCGCTGAATCTCCGACGTCCCTTCGTAAATCTCGGTAATCTTGGCGTCGCGAAAAAAGCGCTCGACCTTGAACTCTTTCGTATAGCCGTAGCCGCCATGAATCTGCACCGCTTCGGTCGCGGATTTCATCGCGGTCTCGGCTGCGAACAGCTTGGCCATCGCGGATTCGTTGGTGCATGACTCGCCGCGATCCTTCAACGTCGCCGCGCGATGAGTCAGCAGGCGGGCGGCGTCGATTTCAACAGCCATGTCGGCGAGCTTCCACTGAATCGCCTGGTATTGCGCGATCGGCTTGCCGAAGGTCAGGCGTTCTTGCGCGTACTTCAACGACGCTTCGAGCGACGCGCGCGCGATCCCGAGCGCTTGCGACGCGATTCCGATCCGGCCGCCGTCGAGCGTCTTCATCGCGACCTTGAAGCCCTGCCCTTCTTCGAGCAGCAGATTTTCGCGCGGCACACGCATATCGGAGAAGCTCAACTGCGCGGAATGCGCGCCGTGAATTCCCATCTTGTCTTCGACCCGCGTGACCGCCCATCCCGGCGTACTGGTCTCGACCGCGAACGCGCTGATTCCATGATGCCCCTTGTCGGGCTGCGTCATCGCAAAGACAATCGCCACCTTCGACTGCGGCGCGTTGGTAATAAAATTCTTGGTGCCGTTGATCACGTACGAATCGCCGTCGCGCACTGCGCGCGTTTTCTGACCGGCGGCGTCGGACCCGGCTTGCGGCTCGGTCAAGGCAAAACATCCGAGCCAGCTTCCAGTCGCCATCTTCGGCAGAAAATGACTCTTCTGCTTCGCGCTGCCGAGTCCGAGAATCGGCCACGACGCGAGCGAGCAATGAGCAGACATGATGACGGCAGTGGACGCGCATTCGACGGCCAACTCCTCGAGCACCAGCGAATAGGCGACGTGATCGAGGGCGGCGCCGCCGTACTGCTCCGGCAGGAAGATGCCGAGCATCCCGAGCCGCGCGAGCTCGTCGATCGCCTCGGCGGGATAGCGATGCGAGCGGTCGGCCTCGACGCCGATCGGCCCGAGCTTCTCGCGCGCAAAGCGGCGGGCAACGTCGCGAGCGCCGCGCTGCCCTTCAGTTAGTTCCAGATCCATCTCGATTCATAAGGTAGCTCACAGTGATGGGCGCGGTCGATAGAAACGAGCGGCGATTTTACATTACGCTCTGAACGAGCGCTCCAACAGGTAGTTTGGATCTTCAGAGATGCGTCTTGGGCAAAGGACTCGCCGAAGGCCTCGCAGGAACGAATGCGAAGGAAATGGATCGGCGCCGGTCGGAGCTCCGCTTAAAGATAGGGATGGAGTATCTTCAGGAAATAGGCTGGAAGTGGTCGCCAGCAACAGGCGATGCACGTCTCGAGGGCAATTCGATGTCTGATTTCGTTGGTGAACTGTTAGGATCGCGCGAACTCGCCGATCTCGCGAGTCGGATATATGGGTTGGGCGATACCCTTCGCGCCAAGCTGCTGAGCGGCCGCCTGACGAAAGCACCGTCAACCGCCGCCTCGATTTTCTTCTTTGGACGATGCATGAAGACATATCAGGCGGCCGTGGAACTTTTGAGACTGGGCTTTTGGCAGGACGCCGCGGTTCTCGCTCGCGTTTTGAGAGAGGCTGAATATCAGATTTCTTGGATAGCTTCGGGTGGCGATGCGACAGCGCAGCTTTTTCTCAAGGACCACTCTCGAAATCGACGCAATGTTATACGTACTTTGTCAAAACATGGAGACCCTGAGATTAAGGCTCAGGCTCAGGAGATCATTGAGGGCACAGCTTCTGATGAAACGCTGGACGAATGGTGGCGAAATTGGTGGAGCAAGGAGCGCAACCAAGGAATCGGTTGGCTAGCAGAGAAGCTCGGACGCAACGCCCATCGCTTCGAAAATGCAACGCTGTCTGCTTTCGTTCACACCTCCCCGGCATTGCTGGATTTCTATTTCCACGAAGCAGGTGATGGGTTCGGCGTGATCGTGGAGAGCAGACCGGGAGTTTCTGACGAAAACCGCGAATTCGCAGAAACAGTGGTCTTTAGCGTATTTGCAGCCTTCGTCGAGGTCTGCACCGCCTTCGCGCAACAGATGGGATTCGGGTTCGAAGACGAGCTGACGCAAATCACCGAAAGAATCCGGCTGCAGTTCGCACCAAACCCGGGTAACTCCGGGCCTTAGACGACAGCGCGAACATCCGCCAAATCGCACGAGGCGGATACGCTCGCTGCCTTCCAATAGCGCTCTCTAATGCCGAGTCGTAAGAAGAGTCGGCGGAACGATCCGGATTGAACGACTGCCAAGCGGGCGATACGTTCGTACCATTATCTGAGCGGGCGTGGCGTCAACCATCACGGCGCCATCGCGATCTGTGCGCATCAGGAGCGCGCCCGCTTCGCGGTAACGGTCAAGGACCGTCTCGGACGGGAAATGAAAATTATTCAGGTAGCCGTCCGAGATGACCGCAGCCGCCGGATGCACCGCCGCTATGAATGCCGCCGTCGAAGACGTCGCGCTGCCGTGATGCGGTACTTTGAGTATCGTCGCGCGAAGATTTTCGCGGCTCGTGAGCATCGCGTGCTCGCCGGTCGACTCGATATCGCCAGTGAACAGCAGCGATGCGCTGCCGAAGCTGAATCGCAAGACCATCGAACTGTTGTTATGCGTTTTGGCGACACTACCGTTGCCGTTGAGCGAGGAAACCGCGACGCCGCCGATCGGCGAGACGGGAGCCGCATCGCGCACCTGCACTATCGGAATCCTGGCGCGAGCGAGATCTTCCATCAGGCGCGAGTAGCTGACGTCGAGGCTCAGCATGCCGGTGGTCCAGAACGCGCGCGGCGCGAAGTTCATCGCGATAAAGTCGAGGCCGCCGAAGTGATCGAGGTCGGGATGACTCAGCGCAATATAATCGACGCGCATAATTTTCTGCGACCATAAATACGGCGCGACGATTCGCTCGCCCGCGTCAAAGCCGCCGTAGGAGCCGCCGCCATCGATCACCATGACGCGTGAGCCGGGAAATCGCACCACCGCGGCGTCACCCTCCCCCACCGAAAGAAACGTTACGCGCAGATCGGGATTGAAGAAGCGGTCGTAGGTCCACGATGCGGCGTCGACGGTCAACGCAATTGCCAGAACCATCGCGCATCGCGCACGCCAGCCGAATCGAGGTGCGTTTGCCGTAGCGTTGAGGACCTCGTCGCGCGAGGGCTTGCCGGTTATCGCGAGGGCCAGCGGCGCGAGCAGCCAGATCATCAGGAAGGCGTACGCGATTGCGAGTTCGAAAATTGTCGGCGTGAAGATTCGGAACCACGCTAACGGCCACGCGACAAACCATGCCGCCAGCCAGTTGCCGGCGTCGAGCGCCTTCGCGCCGAACAGCAATATCGGGCGCGCGGCCGATTCGGAGAAGAAGCTCAACGCGGCCGCTACCAGTCCGCTGACGGTCGCGCCCAGCGCCATGATTGGGACCACTACGGCGTTTGCGATAAGTCCGACGACTGCAAACTGGTTGAAGTGATAGGCGGTGAGAGGCGCGGTCGCCACCATTGCCCAGAATGATACGGCGAGGTAGCCGACTGGCGCTTCGATAAATCGCCAGCGAGGCGAGGACGGCTCACCGCGCAGGCGGCCGAGACGTTTGCGGCGGGCGAACCATCCGGCAAACCGGCGCATCCCGAGCACGATCGCGATCACCGATGCGAAGGAAAGTTGAAACCCGATATCGGCGGTCGAGCCGGGACGCGCGATGCAAATCACGATGGCTGCCA
>JBEKLS010000130.1:0-12944 GCA_050010075.1 Binatus sp. (SeqCode)
GTCGCCGGCTGCAGTTGCGTGATCAGCGCGCGCGTGCGCGTCACGAATTTTGCGTACTCGCTCAGCTTTGCGGCTGCGCTTGCCGCCTCTTTATCGCCCTCCGACGCATATTCGCCGAATCGTTCTATAGTCACATCGGCCGGCCATTCGCGAACCGGCTCATCCATATTCCGGCAGAGTATATGTATCTTGAAATAGCTACTTAGTAATCGAACTGCATACACAGTCGGCGGATAGTAATCCGGATTAGCATATATAGTAATGAGCAGCCGGGGTTTCGCGCGCGGCTCGAGCCCGTTCATAAGCGGCCTTGCGTGGCGGTGAACGGCGGCCCCGACAGGCTCTGCCGCAGCCCCGGTGCGAGCAGCGGCGAAATTCGCTTTGAGACTCCTGCCGGCAGCATTGCCCACGCCAGCCGCAGATAAGTCTTCAGCATCATAGGA
Organism: Binatus sp. (SeqCode); assembly: GCA_050010075.1. GTDB lineage: Bacteria > Desulfobacterota > Binatia > Binatales > Binataceae > Binatus. The sequence continues at coordinate 444 of JBEKLS010000130.1, forward strand.
CTGAAGCGCAACGATTCGATGTAGCAGCGCCGCGCGAACGCAGGTCTGCCCTCGTGCATCGCCATCATTCCGACCGTGACCAGCTCGTTTCCGATCCTGTCGTAGCTGAACGCTGTAAGCTTGCGGCCTCGTGCGCCGAAATGTTCGCGCATCAGTCTCGCGAATACGTGGCCGCTGTCGAATCGCCGCGCGAAATCGTTGAAAGCTTTTGCGGAATCGGTCTCGAGGCGACGGCCCTGCATCCGGCTGGCGTAGTGCGCGTGTAGTTCTCTGACCCGATAGTGCACGAGCGCTTCCGGCACATACGCAAGTTCGCCGCGTTCGCGCAGCAGCAGGAACGTGAAAACATCCTCGCCGCCCCAATGCGCGGCTTTGAACTCTTGCGCAAAACCGCCGATCGCGAGCATCGTCGCCCGCCGCGTCACCACCGTGCTTGGCAGCACCGGCCATATCCGTTCGAGCATCTCGTCAAGCGTCGGCGAATGCGCGTGATCGGGTCCGACGAAGTGCGAAATTTCCCTGCCCGCCTCATCTACCTCCATCGCATTCGAAAACACTGCGGCGCATGCCGGATTGTGGTCAAGCACGCTCACCGTTTTCGCCAGCTTGTCGGCGGTCCACGTATCGTCGCCGTCCAGCAGCGCGATATATTCCCCCGTCGCTGCCGTAATTCCCGCGTTGCGCGCCGTCGAGACGCCCGCGTTATCTTGCGCGATCACCCGGATCCGATCACCGAATTTCACCAGTTCCGCGCGGGTGCCGTCGGTCGCTCCATCGCTGACGACGATCACCTCCAACGTGCCATCGAACCGCTGCGCGAGCGCGCTCTCGACCGCGGCCGCGATTGTGCGCTCATCATTATAAGTAGGAATTACGACCGAGACTTTCATAAAATGAAATTATTTTTTCACGCCTGCGCGGGTCCGCATACGGCACGCTGCAAGCGCGGGGGCAACTTCGCCGATATCGTCCGCGCCGCGCGCTCCGGCAGATACGTCCATGCCAGTCGCACGTACGTCTTCGCGTTGAAAGGATCGTAATGCAGCGCGAGCCGATAGCAGCGCCGCGCAAAAGCGCGATCGTAGTCGAGCATCGCGGTCAGCCCGACGCTGACCAGCAGGCCGGCCGTCGCGCGCCGAATTGCGCCGATCAACCGCGATGCTCGATCGCCGCAGCGCTCGCGCACCAGCCTCTGCATCAGTTCCGAGTTCCGCGTATAGCGATCGACCCGCATCGCTGCCGCATTCACAGCGCCGTCATTCCACACGCGCCGCCGCTTCAGGCTTTCTTCCACCGACCCCGCCACGCGATACAGCGCGCTGGGCTCATCGAGATAGACGAACCTGCCATGCTCGCGCGCGACCAGCATGAAGTAGCTGTCTTCCCACTGCGGATGCGCGGTCGCGAACTCCTCGCGGAAGCCGCCGATCGCGTCGAAGGTCGCGCGCTTCATCACGGCCGTGCTCGGCAGGATATTCCACAGTCCCTGCAGCATGTCCTCCATCGCGGGCGCATACTTCTCCGCGGCGGGAGTGTAAGTCGTGCCGAGCGGTTCGCCGCCGGCGCCGATCATCGAAGCGTTGGTGTAGACCATCGCCGCGCCGGGGTCGCCATCGAGCGCTGCCAGTGTCTTCGCAAGCTTGTTGGGCATCCAGATGTCGTCGGCGTCGAGAAACGCGACGTATTCACCATGCGACGCGCGCACGCCAGCGTTGCGCGCCGAGGCGGGGCCACTGTTGAGGCGATCGATGACTGTGACGCGCGCGCGATACGCGTCGAGCACGGCAGCTGTGCTGTCAGTCGAGCCGTCGTTGACCACAATGACCTCGAGCTCGCCGTTGAACTCCTGGGCGAGTGCGCTGTCGATTGCAGCCGCTATCGTTGCCTCGCCGTTGAAGACGGGGATGATTGCTGAAACGGTTTTCCGTGCTGGATTCATCGCTCAAACGAATAAGAGGCAGGGCGGAAGAAGGGCATCCAGGAATTTGGACCCTCACCCGACGCTCGAAGACGAGCGTCGGCCTCTCCCTGACAGGGAGAGGCAGGATCATGCGCCGCGCAAAGGACGATACTCAAAAAGGTTCTCACGGGGACGAAGTCCCGCATCTTTCTTTTCTTACACTGGGTGCAGGGGTCACCCCTGCCCAAGGAAGCGTGAAACCCACGGTGGGTTTCACTGTAATCAAGTTCCCTCTTCCATCTCAGGCTGCGGCGCGGGCTTTCTTGTCTGCGATTGAATCGAGGGCGGCGAGCAGGCCTTCGCGATCGGCGGCGAAATCGAAGCGCGCTACTGTCTCGAGGGCGCGCACGCTCATCGCTGCGTGATGCTCGGGGTTTTCGAGTAACCGCCGCAGTCTGTCGGCGAGCGCCGCGACGTCGCGCGTCGGATATATGAAGCCGTTGAGGCCGTCGTCGACCAGATCGGGGCCCGCGCCGACTCGATCGCTCACTATCACCGGCTTGCCCGCGTTCATCGCCTCGTTGACGACCAGCCCCCACGGCTCGCGCTCGGATGGCAGCACGAATACGTCGCAAAGGTCGTACAAGGCGGGCAGTTCCGACTGATTGCGAAAACCGATGAATCGAATCGAGTCCCACTTCAGCGCCCTGGCGCGATGTTCGAGCTGCGTGCGATCCTCGCCATCGCCGGCGAAAATCAGATAAGGAGCAGGCTCGGCAATCCCGTCCGATGACAGGCGCGCGTACGCTTCGAGCAGATCGCCGGCACGCTTATGCGGCTGCATCTTCGAGGCGAACAAAATAACCGGGCGTCCCGGCTGCAATCTCAAGTCGACACGCAACGCTTCGCGTTCCGCGCGCGCGCGATCGGCAGCACTTCGAAAAAACTCGTTGTCTACCGCGTACGGCATCGCAAAAATCCGGTCCGCGCCGACCCCATAATGAAGATAGTACTCGCGGTTGAGCCGTCCGATCGCGAGCGTCGCGTCGATCGTTCGCAACAGCGCCGGAATCGCAATGCGCTTGACGCCCAGCTTCAGCGCGTCATCGGTCTCGCTCAGCAGATTCGACTCGCCGCGCAGCATCACCGGAATTCCCAGCGACTTCGCCGCCGCGATTCCCGCCAGGCATCCGCGATGCGCATAGCCGTGGACCCACAACGCGTCGAAGCGCCCGCGCCTGAGGCGAGCGCGCAGTCCAAAGGTCCATGGCCGCCAGAACGAAAGCCCGCTCCCAGAGCCAACGCGGGGCAAAAACTCGTGCCGGTAGCCGTCGAGCAGCGGCACGTCCCATTTCACGTTCACGCCAAAGCCCGAATCGGGATAAGCACGCACCGAGAGATCGCTCAGAAAGAAAACCGTGAGATCGATTCCCGGCCGCGCCGCGAGATAGCGGAACAGCGGCGCCTGGTACTGGATCGGATGGCTGACCAGGCATGCGACGCGGTAGCTGCTGTCCATCGCTCAAGCCACCTGCGGTTTCGAATTGGGCAGACGCGCCAGCACGCGGCCGGCCGCCGCGATCACTTCGTCAACGCCGATCGCCTTGATGCATTTGTTGTCGTGCGGGCAGACGTCAAGGAAGCAGGTGTGGCACTCGACGTTCTTCATCAGCACCTGATGCTGCGGGCCATGCGGCCACCAAATCCCGGGGAATTCGCGGCGCGTGAAGAGCGACACGCACGGCGTGCCGACTGCGGCGGCGAGATGCTGCACGCCCGAGTCGTTGCAAATCAGCATCGCGCAGCGCGTCAGCACCTCGCACGATTCGCGAACAGTGGTCTTGCCGGCGAGGCTCGCGGCGTTGCGGCCGATCGCACCTGCGATTCGCTCGCACATCGGCGTCTCGGACGCGCCACCGAGCACGACTATCCGGCAGCCGCGCGGAGCGAGACTCTTTCCAACCTCGATAAACCGCTCGAGCGGCCATCGATTCGGCTCCAGTTTCGCGCCGGGTGCGAATGCGATCGTGAGTTCCGCAGCTGTCACTCTCGCGTGATCGAGCAAATCGGTAATCGTTCGCTTCGTCGAGTCGCTGAGCTCGAGCGGGAAGTCGTCGCCGCTCCCCGCGAACCCCGCTTTCCGCACGAGCGCGAGCAACCGGTCCACTTCATCGGGAAAGTCGCCAGCCTGCGACTGCGCCTGCGCCGCAAACCTTGGTTCGTAGCGCCAACCGAAGCCCCATCGGACGCCGGCCGCGCGCGCCACCGCGAGGTTGCGAAACTGGGTGGCGAGTGACGCGGCAACTGCGGGCAGTTCGATCCACACGTCGAACTGGCGCGCGCGCAAATCGTTTAGCAGCGCGAGCCGCCCGCGCGAGGTCGCGATATCTTCGGCGTGATAGACGACGATCTCATCGATCCAGCTCACGCCGTCGAGCAGCTCCCGCGCGCCGACCGAGCCCGTCTTGCCCGGCGAGGTCAGCAGCGTGAGATGCGCGCCTGGGTATGCGCGCCGAATCGCATGCATCGCTGGGATCGCGCAGGCGGTGTCGCCGATATTGCCGATGCGGTAGATACACACGCGCTGCGCGTCGTGCGGGCGTCGGCGTTGCCACAGCAACCTCGCCGCGGCTTTCAGACCGGCGTTGGCGGACGCGCGAATAGCATTGACGGCGGCAGCTTGATATCCAGCCGGCGGCATCTGGCAACTAGAGCAGGAAGGAATTGTGAGTTGCAGTGAACAGATCGTGTAATCGCGGACGGGTCAACCTTTCGGGCGAAGATTGCGGACGAAGCGCGGATGGATTTCCTCGCCGTCATCGGGACGAGGCGTCGAGTCGTCAGGCGCTGCGTCGGGCTGGTCCGGCGCCTGGTTGAGAGCGGCGAACTGCGCCTTCGCGCGGCGAATAAAATCCGACGCGAGAATCCACGTGCACACGAGGACCAGGGTGATCGACCCCGCCAGGACCGCGTTGTGGCGCGCTTTGGGTGCGTAATAATTGTCGGGCACGACGGGAGGCTCGACCACCTTGAAGGCGAAGTCGGATTGCACTTCCGCGATCTTCTCGCGCTGAATCTGGCGCGCCATCAGCTCGTAGAGTTGAGTCTGCAAGAGCGCGTCGGAGCTTTTACGCACCTCCTCATCCAGCGACGCCGCGGCGCTCGCGCCCGCCTGCACTTCCTCGTTGCGCAGCTTGTCGCGCAGGCTGTCGAGGTAATAGCCGAGCACCTTTTGCGCCTGCTCGGGCGACGGGTCCATGAAATAGAGCGTGAGGTTGCCGCTCTTGAAATCGTATTCGGTGCTGAATCGATCGGTGATCATCGTGTGCACCGACCACTTGGTGACCGTCGGCGCGTTCTTGCTCTGGACGCCGACGATGTTGTGCTCGAGATGATATTTGCTGACGAGATCGGTGGTGAACGCGTAACTGTTCATGATGGCGGTGTCGCGTTCTGCCAGCGTCACAGTGTCGGTCACGCCGCCGTTGAGGATTGACGCGATACCGCCGCCCATTCCGCCGATCATTTCGCCCGGGCCTCCGGTCGCCATCTGCAGGCCCACTTCCGGCGGCACCGGCGTGATGGTGGCCTGCGCGCGATACCACTTCACGGTCAGGAACTTGGTGTACAGGCCGTAGCCGAGGCCGATGCCTATGGTGAGCGATGCGATCAGCAGCCAGCGCGAGCGCAGCAGATCGACGTAGTACAGAAAATGGAGCGTCGCGTATTGCGCGTCAGTGAGATGCGCGCCGCCGGCGGACGTGGCCGCCTGTCCGTTGCCTGAAGATTCCATCGATGTGCCGGAGACTGACGTAGTGTCTAATGCCAGACGAAGCCGCCCCACGAGGGATTGAAGGCGAAGCTGAGCTGAAGCAGCGCGCGGAGAGTATTGTCGTTGGTGGCGTTGATGTCGCTGACGTATTCCAAACCGGCGCGCGCCTTCATTTCGCCGAGCGAATCCGCCAGCGGCTGAATCTCGATCGGCAGGTGCATGAAATCCAGCGCGACGCCGTAGCCGGTCTCGGTGTTGCGCGTCGGCGGCTGATAGTTCGGCAATGCGATCGCCTGTTGGCGAGTATAGAAAGTGTCGACGCCGACCCGTGACTCGAGATTGACCCATCGATCGAGCTCGAAATTCACCTGCCACGCGCCGGGCCCGAGCGAACTGCCCATCAGCGCGTTGTTGTAAGACCAGTACAGCGAATCGTTGTGGACCGAGTACTCTTTGTCGGTGAGCGCGTATTCGAACCGCGCTGTCGTGCGGCCATCGAGCGTGACCTGCGGACAATAGAGCCCGCCAGTGTAGGACGGTCCCTTGAACGGCAGCTTGATATCGCTATTGCCGCCCAAACGGAAAAAATCCTCGGCCAACAGTTCGCCGTAGAGCTGCGTATTGCGGAGCCGAGAAAAGTAGGTCTTGGCAAACAGGCCGAAGCGCGTGTTGGTATTGCCCTGGTGCGGATTGCCGGTGTCGACGCCAGTTAATCTGCCAAGAAATCCGGCGGGACCGTAATTGCTGTTGCCACTGCCGCCGAACATGATCGCGTGATCGATACCCCATTCGAAGAACGGCAACGTCCTGAACGTGATCACGTGGCCCGACAGCCACGGCCGCGAGAAAGTTCGTCCCGAGTTGAGCTGGCCGAGAAACGCCTGGTACCGATACAGCCCGAGGTAACGCAGAATGCCGGGCAGATGGCCGGGATGAATATTCTGGATGCGCAGGGCCGGGAACGGCTGCGCGTTGGCGGATTGTGAAAGCTGGTTGTAATGCGAGACGCCCCACGACGTCTCCTCCTGCCCGAAGGAGATAGCGGTGTTGCCGAGGCTGACGACCATCGCCCCCGTCATAAGCTGCGCGCGACTTGCCTGGCTCGGACTGTCGCTCAGCGGACCTGCCAGCGCGCCTTCGCCGTAGCCGGTGACGAAACCGCCGATCCCGGCCCATCCCGACCATCGCAGCACTTCATTACTGCCCGACGCGGTCGGCAGGTTGTCGTTGTTCGGCAGCAGCGGGGTTCCTTCCTGGTAGTCGAGTCCTTTGGCGCCGGTCTCGAGCTGCTGCCGCGTGCCCTCGGACAAGACGTACTGAGCCTCGATTCGATCGACGGGATGGAACATCGTGGGCAGGTTGTCCTCGCGGTCCTGCTCTATCCATTGCACCTCGTCCGGCAACTGCATTCGCAGTTTCTCGATGATGTTGCGCGCAAGCGGGTTCTCATCCTGCATTTCGGAGAGTTTCGCTTCCGCCTCGACCGTGATGCGCGCCGCCTCGACCCGGCTTATCGGCTGGATTTCCGAAAGGTAGCTGTCCGCCAGGCCCATGTCGTTCAGGGTGTCGAGCTCGTCGTAGATAGAGCTGTCGAGCGGAATGTAAGCCGCGTAAGTCGAAGCGAACGCCGGGCGCGCCAGCCATGCGATCGCGATCGCCGCCAGTATCAGCGCGGATTTGATGCGACCTGCGGATCGCGCTGCGCTAGCGGGGGCCATCAGGTTCACCAACGCGGCTGGCGGTCTGTTGCTGCCGGCTGAGCTCAACTTGCCGCGCACGCTGAATATCGGTGAGCTTGTCGAGCAGATCGATCGGCGGATTTTTCTGCGCGATGGGCTGCGCGTGGCCGGTCGCCGACTTTGGACGAGCGGCGATCGCGGGCGAATCGAGCGGCGCTACCGGACGCGCACCGAGACGTTGAGCAAGCGGGCTGCGGCTGTTGCCGAACAGGTACGCGACCAGCACCTTGCGCACGTAAAGCTGGGTCTCGGGATACGGCGGGACGCCGCCGTACTTGTCGACCGCGCCTTCGCCGGCGTTATATGCGGCGAGCATTTCAGGCAGGCTCAACGGCGCACCGTCACCGCCCGCAACTCTGTACTGACGCAGGAAGTTTATAAAGCGCACGGCGCCGAGCGTGTTGCTGACAGGATCGAACGGGTCGTGCACACGAAAACGATTGGCAGTCGCGGGCATCAACTGCATCAGGCCCTGCGCGCCTTTGGGCGAGACCGCGCCGGAATTGTTGCCCGACTCGACGGTCGCGATAGCAGCGAGGAGATCAGGATCGATGCTGTAGAGCTCCGCCGCGGCGCGGAAGAGACGGTCGTTGTCCGCGCGCGAACTTGCGGACTGTCCCATCTGCGCCCTGGCCGAAGTTGCGCACACGAGCGCGAACGACAGCGCAGTCGCGACGATTGTTGTTCGAACCCCCACCCCGGACTCCTTCGATCCGCTACGAAAGATCCGCTACAAACTGGTGCCCAATATTCCTATCACAGCCAGCGACGAAGCTGCATTCGCGATGATCTGCGTAATCGTCGCCGTCTCCTGCATCTTGTTTTCGTAGATCAGTTTCTCAGGAACGTACACCGTATCGCCAGGGTCGAGCCGCGCCGACATCAGGCCGCCCGAAATCACCGGCAGCAGCGGGAACATCGTCGACTCCTTGCTCGCCTTGATTCCCTCGTCGGTCATCACCGAACCGTCGGCCTTGATGACCATGATGTGATCGGCGTCGGCGCCTTCGTTGGGACCGCCGGCCTGGTTGAGGTAGTCACTCGTAGTCTGGCCGGGCCGGTACATGATTGCGTTGGGACTGTAAACCTGGCCGAGCACGTTGACCGAGTCGGGACGGCGCGGAATCGTCACCTGGTCCTGGTCGTCCATCACCACGTTGTCGGGCGAGTTGGCGAGCTCGTTGAGCGGGAGCATGTGGATGACGAGCCGGCCCTGCGCCTGTTGTCCTTCGGTTTCCGACAGCACGCGCTCGAGCGTAGTCAGCGTTTGCGGGCTGGTGGCGGGGTTCTGCTGCTGATTGTTCTGTGCGACAGCGCTCGGATTCATCTGGATACGAACGATCGATTCCTGCAACCGTGCGCGCGCCTCGTCGAGGCGTTTTTGCTGAAGCTGTTTGATCGACTGGCGAATCAGCACCGTCGCGGGCAGGTAAGCCTGGGGCAGCAGGCCGCCGGCGCGCTCGAGCACCGATGCGATCCGCTCACCATCATGAATCGTGTAGGGCCCCGGCCGCGCGATCATCCCGCGTACCATCACGACCCACGGCAGATGCCAGTCCGACGCGCGCCGCACGAACAATTGATCGTTGGCCTCGAGTACGGGGTTCTGTTCGTCGGTGCCTGACAGCGCCGAGCGGAGATCGACGTCCATGAAAGTGTGGCTCGTGTGGGTGCCGTCAACGACCTGGGTGCGCGCGAGCTCGGCCGCCTTCTGATACGCGTCATCCTTGAGACCGCCCGCCAGGTACAGCAGGTCGCTCACGTGCATCCCCTGGCTGAGCACGTAGTAGCCGGGATTGCGCACCTCGCCGAAGACCTGCACGGTCGGCAGGTACTTCATCTGCGACTCGCTGAAGACGGTCAGCTCGTCTTCCTGCAAGAGTTCGACGTTCAGCGGACCGCCGACATTGTCGGCCATCGCCTCGCCAAGGTCGACCGGCACGATCCGAATGGTCTGGGCCTTGCCTTCCTTGCGGCGAATGAGCGCGTACTTGAAAAACGTGTGCGGCGCAGGACCTTCGGCGAGCTGTACCAGATCGGCCACCCGCATCCCCTGGTGCCATTCGAACTTGCCCGGGCGATTGACGCTGCCGCGCACCGTCACGATGTTCTGCTGGGTGGGCAGGACCGGATAAACCTTGATCAGATCGCCGTCGCGCACGTCGAAGCGCTGCGAGCGGATGTCGTTGAGATCGACGTCGAGCGCGATACGCTTCTCATGCGCGTCGACGCGCTCGACCTGCACGCGCTGCGAGTAACCGAAGGCGCTCACGCCGCCACCGAGCTTGATTACCGAATTGAGCGGCTCGCCCGAGCGCCCGAGCTCGTAGATTGCTGGCCGCTTCACGTCGCCGACCATTCCGACGACCGGGCCGATGACCGGCACGAAGATCACGTCGCCGGGCTGAAGCTGCTCGTCGCCCTGCTCATTGCCCGCGAGCAGCAGCGAGTAGAGATCGATCGTGCGCACGAGCTGATTGCCGCGCCGCAGCTCGACCTTGCGCAAGCTGCCAATCTTGGTGATACCGCCGGCGGCGCTGAGTGCGTTGGACACGTGCGACAATGCGCTGACGGTGTAGGCGCCGGGCTGCGCGACCTCGCCGACGACGTAAACCTGGATGGTCTTGAGCTTGCCCATCGTGACGTCGACCTTGACGCCGGTGATTTGGCCGGCGTGATCCTCGATGAGCTGCTTGGTCTGCGCGAAGGTCAAGCCGGCCACCTGCATCGGGCCGATCTCAGGGATGCTCACCGAGCCGTCGCGGTTGACGGTCAGGCTCAGCGTGTTGTTGATTCGCCCCCACATCAGCATCTTGAGCTGGTCGCCGGGGCCGATCACGTATTCGTCGCTCACCGGCACGTTGGCTACAGGAGCGAACGTCGACACGCGCGAGGCGAACAGCGAGTAGCCGAACTGTTGCAGGTTGCGGGTGCTCGGCGCGGCCGGCGCCAGCGCGGAATCGAGCGCGCGGAATTGCGATTCAACCGATGACGGCGGCTGATTGAGCATGTTCGGCTGCATCGACGATTGCGGCGTCAAGCCCATCTGCTGACCGGGCGTGGTCATGTCCTGGTTCCCTTGCTGATCGCCGAGCCCGGTACAACTGCGAAGCTGCGCAAGCTGCTGATCGGTGAAGGTGAGGCCGAGCGATCTCGCGATACCGGCGACATCAGCGGCACTCAGCTGCTTCGACGCGAAGTGCAGACACAGGTCCTGCATGTCGTCGGGGTTGAGACCGCCAGTCGCCATTTCGTTTTTCAAGCTGCCGAGTTCGTCGGGTGAAAGTCCAAGCTGCTGGATGACCGTCGCCATCGACTGCTTGTTCATCGTGTTGGAGAAGCCCTGCGCGCCGCCACCGAATCCCTGCCCCATCCCGCCGAGGCTCTGACTAGTGCTGCCGTAGCTTTGGCCCATGCCGCCGTAGCCTTGCCCGCCGTTGCCATAGCCTTGCTGGCCGCCGCGCATCTGAGAGCCGCCGCCGTAGCTCGAGCCGCTGCCGGAAAGCGTGGACGGTTGGGGCTGCGAGGACTGTTCGGAGTCGCCGTTGCCGTTGTTGTTGTACGAATTTGAATTCGTGCAGGGCGGCAAGCCACTGTCCGCAGTATTCGGATCGTTCGGATCGGAACATCCGCGGCGCATCGTGTTGTTCACCGCGCCGTTGGAGGAGTCGTTGTCGGAGTCAGCGTCGTCGGAGTCTGTGTCCGAGTCGGGCATCGCTGCGGCGCCGTTCGAGTTGTTGTACTGGCCCGAGCCGCCATTCATCGCGGGGCCGTTGTAGTCATTCATTTGCGCGCGCGCAAACGGAGGCCACAGCACCAGCGCGAGCAACACAAAAATAGCTGGCAGGGCTGTTACAACGATGAGGCTTTTAATAGTGCGCATCGTAGGATTCCCGGCAGTCTCGCCCCCGAGTCGCGAACTAGCCAGGTTCCCGCAATAGTCCGAGCATCGCCATGATAGCTAATTTCCCGCTTAATGAAAGGTCAAAAGGCAACTATAGGTCAACAGGCGGGGGAGTTTTTGCACTGGCCTTCTTGGCCCATCGGAACGCGTCCGCCCTCCCATCCAATCGGGCTTGGGCGTAGGCCATCAGCATTGAGCATTCGCCCTCCAGATTCGTGACCGCACCGGCGACTCAACATGACTTTGCAGCGTCGAAATCTGGTTAGCTTAATACTGTAGAAAACTCCGAAGGCACGTTATAACACCCTAATAAAACGAACATCAAGTAAGCTTCCACGCTCGCACGCTGCTCTGCCGCGCGCGGAGGCGTTACTGCGGACTGGGGAGCGCTTCGTCCTCGATTGCGTCCTGCTTGAGAGGACCGCCGCCGGGTCCCAGCACCGCAACGAAGCGCTGCGGGCCGTCGAAGACGACGCGCTCGCCATGCGGAAGCTGCCACATCGCCTGGGTTTTCGCCGCCGAACTGCCTTTGGCGCTTTTCTGATCGCTCGGCGCACCGACGGCCGCGATCAGCTTCGCCAACACCAGGTCGCAGGAATCAGGAGTGAACCACGCCATCACGAGCTGCATGCCCGAGTAGCTGGTGAATTCGTATTTCACCTGCTGGTAGCGAATTGAGTCGACCTCGATATCGTTGATGCGGTAGGTGTCGGCGCCGTAGGAACGACGTCAGGTTGGGCTTTCCGAGCAGCTCGTCAATTTTGGGCATGGCCGGGGCAGGCGCGCTCGTGGAGCAGCCCGCCCATGCGATCGCACCCGCGATGCCCACAATTATCGCGCGGACAATTGCGAGCGTCAGTGGGCGCGCCGACCGCATCCGTCAGGAATCTTTGGCGAGCGCGGAAGCCGACAGCACGACGCGCAGCCCGCCCGACTCGACGGCGCTCAGCAGAATCGCTACGCGCTCCGCGCCGGACAGGTAGCGCTGGAAAATCGCCTCAAAGCCACGGAAGGGACCGTCAACCACGACGACGCGCTCGCCGGTGCCAAAGGGCTTGTCGGGCATTTCGATCACGTCGTCGACGCCGCGCCGCCGAATCTCCGACACTATCGGCGCCGGTACCGCGAGCGGATCGTTTCCCGCCGAAACTATCGCGCGCACCCCGCTCATGTATTTTACGTCGAA
>JBEKLS010000131.1:0-17232 GCA_050010075.1 Binatus sp. (SeqCode)
CATGACCATATTACGACCGCGTTGTAGACCGGGAACGTCGTCGAGCGGATGCCCATCGTCAGCACCGACGCGATCGCAAAGAACGTCAGCGTCGTCCAGTCCATCAGCTTGATCGATCGACCGCCGCGGGACACGACGGCCAGCGATACGATGCAGAGGATCAGGCCACCGCCGCTCGCGACACGCCAATGCTTGAAGCCGGAACCGAAGCCGTAAACGATCCAGGGCGCGAACGACAGCAGGCCATCCGCGGCGCCCGAAGATTTTTTCTGCTCCGCCATCCCTGCGTCCCGCTGGATTGACGATACCAGAGCGGCAGCCCGTGCGCGACGCTGATTCGCATCGAGCAGGTCTGCCGCTCCGCAGGCTCAGCAAATTTTTTAGTAGTTGCTGGTGCTGTTACTCGACGAATGCTCACTCGAGTTGCCACTGGGCGAGCTGTCGCTCGATGACGAGGCCTGATGCTCGGTCGTCGTGGTGGAAGGCTGTACTACCGCGGGCTCCGCGACCACTATCGGCGGCGGAGGTGCTATCACCGGTGCCGCGTATACGACTGCGGGAGCAGGGGCCGAAGTTGTGGTCTCGGTGTTCGAGCTTGAGCTGTCCGTGGATTGTGCGAATCCGACGCCTGCGCTGCAGAACAGCACGGCGACGCCGAATGACAGGGCTGCAGTTTTGAACGAGTGTTTCACTATTTTCTCTCCGTTGGTTCTTCTGTGACTGGTTAGACTCCAGCGTAAGGTCGCATCGATCGCGACAGCAAGGACATGCGCGGTGCCGAATGCAGTTTGAGTGCTAGGGAGAACGCGCATCGACGGTATTTGTCGAGTGCGCGCGAGATGGGCGCAATCAGCTGCGATTCAGGCAGCTTGCATAAAGCCGCGCTTGCGCAAAAAATCCGATGTGCCATGAGAGCCGTTCGCGTCATTCTGTGGATTGCCGTCGCCGCACTCGGCGCGGCGGCACTCGGCGTGCTCGCGCTTTCGCGTGGCGAGGAACCCAGCGTGCTGTGGTTCGTCGTAGCCGCAGTATGCGTTTACGCGCTCGGCTACCGCTTCTACTCGCGCTTCATCGCCGATCGCGTGCTTGAACTCGACGACGGGCACGTCACGCCGGCGATGCGCCTGAACGACGGCCGCGACTACGTGCCCACCCCGAAATGGATCACCTTCGGCCATCATTTCGCCGCCATCGCCGGACCTGGACCGCTCGTCGGCCCCGTCCTCGCCGCGCAGTTCGGCTACCTGCCTTCGACTCTGTGGATCATCATCGGCGCCGTGCTCGGCGGATGCGTCCAAGATTTCGTGATCCTTGGCTACTCGCTCAGGCGCGACGGCCGTTCACTGGGGCGCATGGCGTCGGATGAGATCGGCCCCGTCGCCGGCTTCACGGCGCTGGTCGGGGTGCTGATGATAATGGTGATACTCATCGCGGTGCTCGGGCTGGTCGTCGTCAACGCGATGAAGCACAGCGCGTGGGCGACCTCGACCGTCGCCGCCACCGTTCCGATCGCGATGCTCGTCGGCATCTACATGACTCATCTGCGTCCCGGCCGCCTGGTTGAAGGCTCGATCCTCGGCATCGGCCTCGTCATGCTCGCGGTGTTTGGCGGACGCTACGTCGAAGGCTGGCGCCTCGGGCACTACTTTGTGATGGACGCGCCGGCGCTGTCGGTCTGGATAATCGGCTACGGCTTTCTCGCCTCGGTGCTGCCGATTTGGCTGTTGCTCGCGCCGCGCGACTACCTCTCCGCGTTCATCAAGATTGGAACCATCGTCGCCCTCGCGCTGGGCATCCTCGCGATGCATCCGCCCGCCCTGATGCCGCCGTTGACGCAGTTCACCGACGGCCTGGGTCCCGTGTTCGGTGGCAAGGTGTTTCCCTTCGCGTTCATCACGGTGGCTTGTGGAGCCATCTCGGGCTTCCATTCGCTGATAGCTTCGGGCACCACGCCCAAAATGCTCGAGCACGAACGCGACGCGCGGCTCATCGGCTACGGCGCAATGCTGATGGAATCGTTCGTCGCCGTCATGGCGATGATCGCGGCCGTGATGCTTCAGCCGGGTGTCTATTTCGCGATCAACAGTCCCGCCGGCGTCGTCGGCACCGGGCCTGCCGCGGCCGAAAAAATCAGCTCGTGGGGTTACCCCGTTACCGACGCGCACATGCAGGAGCTCGCCGCCGACGTCGGCGAGACCTCACTGTACGCGCGCACGGGCGGCGCGCCGTCGCTGGCGGTCGGGATGGCGCACATCTTTTCGAGCTCGCTCGGCGGCAAAGCCGTGATGGCGCTCTGGTACCACTTCGCAATCATGTTCGAGGCGCTGTTCATCCTGAGCACGCTCGACGCCGGCACCCGCGTCGCGCGCTTCATGCTGCAGGACCTGCTCGGCCACCTCTATGCGCCGCTCGCCGATAGCGCGTCGTACGTGAATATCATCGCGACCTCGGCGCTGATCGTTTCGGCCTGGGGCTACTTCCTTTATTTCGGCACGATCGATCCATTCGGCGGCATCAATTCGCTGTGGCCGCTGTTCGGGATCGCCAACCAGATGCTCGCGACGATCGCGCTATGCGTCGCGACCAGCGCGATGATCCGAAGCGGCAAGCAGCGCTACGTATTCGTCACGCTGGGTCCGCTTCTATGGCTGGTGGCGGTCACGATGACGGCAGGGGTCGAGAAGATTTTCTCGCCGATGCCCAACGTCGGCTTCCTCGCGCATGCGGCCGTGCTCGCGGCCGAAGCTGCCGCGCCGGGCGTCACCGGCGCGCGCCTGGCTGAAATCGGCAGGCTCATCTGGAACGATCGAATCGATTGCGCGATGACTGCGTTCTTCATCGCGGTGGTTGCGGTCGTGCTCGTGGATTCGGCGCGCGTTTGGATAAGGCTCGCGCTCGGCTCCGGCCGCGGCGCAAGCAACGCAGCCCAGGCGGCCGCATGACCTCAACCCGGCAACCATCGCGCTTGACGCGCAACGCTCGGCTCGCAGTGCTGGCGATGGTTCAAGTTGTCGGTGCAATCGCAAGCGAGCTGCGGCGGCTCAACCGCGCGCGGCTGGATTCAGCGACACTTGCCAGGATGGGGCCGCGCGAGCGGCGCAAGGCGGTGAAAGCGGCGCTGGCGACGCATCATCGTAATAGCTCGCGCTGCTGCTGACTTTTACTAGGTATTCTTTCGCCCTCTTCTAGGTACTCTTTCCCTCCGATCTAGGTGAATTTCCGATTCACCGGACCCGGCCTTTGCTTCAACTTGATAACAATTGGCGCGGATAGCTGAGACCGAGAATTTACGGCGCAGCGAAGCCGGATAAACAAAAAATAGAAAAAAGTTAAAGTGCTGAATCCCTCAGACAATCGCCGCGCACCTGATGCACCCGCCGAGTCGGCGGCGATTGACGGACTCCGGTCCGCACCGCAGGCGGCTAACTGGCAACAGGGAGTTCACATGGAGGCTCTGGCCAATCTTGCGCACGAGCTTCGCACTCCGGTGCAGGTGATGCTCGGCTATCTCGACATCCTGCGCGGCGAGATGAGCGCCGGGCTCGACAATCGCCAAATCCGGATCATCGAGCGGCTCAATGCGAACGCGTACGACCTGGCGCAGACGGTCGAAAACGTGATGCACTTCTCGGTCGGCGACGCGATGGTCGAATCGCAGGGCGAGGAGGAAATACAGCTGCACGAATTGATCGGCGAAATTGCGCCCGCGCTGGACGCGGCCAACGACTCGAAGGGCCTCGAAATCAGGTTCGATCTCGAAAGTGCGCCGACAGTTTTTCGCGCGCGGCGCCGTCCGCTCAAGTCGATACTGCTGAACCTGGCGCTCAACGCGATCAAGTTTACCGACCGCGGCTGCGTGACGATCGCGATTCGAGCGGCCGCATCGTCGCAACTCGGTCCGGCAGTCGAGCTCGAAGTGCGTGACACCGGACCCGGGATCAAGCCAAAGCTGATCGCGCATGCGTTCGAAACCTGCGCTCAGCTATCCAACTCCAGTATCCGCAGTCACCGCGGAATGGGCCTGGGGCTGGCCGTAGTGCAGCGCAGCGTCGAAGCGTTGGGCGCAAAAATCAGCGTAACAACGGCCCCCCAGCAGGGCTCAACCTTCGTCGTAACCGTGCCGATTACAGGCCAGGTCGCCAAGACTCATCGCGCACTCCACCATTGAGCGCCCCCTCCGCCGCCGACCAGTCCGAACAGGGACGAAGTCCCGCATCTTTATCTTTTCTTTTCTTGATACTGGGTGCAGGGGTCACCCCTGCCCAAGGAAGCATGAAACCCACGGAGGGGTTTCATTTAAATCAAGTTCCTCGTCCTTTTTTCCGTGATCACCGGTAGTGACGCATCAGGCCGACCACCACGCCCCGAATCGCCAGCTCGCCCTCGCCCACCATGATCGGTTGCATTGACGAGTTGGCCGGCTGCAGCCGGATCTGCCCGCCTGGCTCGCGATAAAACTTCTTGACCGTCGCCTCGTCGCCGATCAGCGCGACCACCGTCTCGCCATTGTCGGCGTTGTCGCGGCCTTCGACGATGATGTAATCGCCGTCGCGGATGCCGTCTTCGATCATCGAGTCGCCCTTCACCCGCAGGCAGAATGTATTATCGCGCCGGATGAAGTCGTCGGGCACGCTGATCGTTTCGTTGTTCTCGACCGCCTCGATCGGCGCGCCCGCCGCAACCGTGCCGAGCAGTCGAATCGCCCTTGGCCCGTCCTGCTTCTCGGCCACCGCGACTTCGAGCGCGCGGCTGTGATTATGCTGACGCTTGATAAACCCTTTTTGCTCGAGATTGTGCAGATGCTT
The DNA here is from genome assembly GCA_050010075.1 of Binatus sp. (SeqCode). GTDB lineage: Bacteria > Desulfobacterota > Binatia > Binatales > Binataceae > Binatus. The sequence continues at coordinate 4,806 of JBEKLS010000131.1, forward strand.
ATGCACGGTCGCGAGCGACGACAGCCCGAAATATTGCCCGACTTCGGCGAGCGTGGGCGCGTAGCCGTGTTCGCTGATATAGTCGTTCAGGTAGTCGATAAGCTGCTTTTGCCGCTTGGTCAGCGTCGCCATTGCGCGTTCTCCCCTTGGCTCTTTGAACGGTCAGATGATGGCGAAAATCCGGCGAAGATGCAAGCGGGCGCCCGACGAAAATGCGCGGGCGGTTTCGCCGTGCCGACGCAGCGCATAGTCTCAATTACGGCCTGAATCCGATGGCGAAACTGCGAATCCAATTTGAAAACGGCGATCCTGAAAAAGTAATCGAGTTCGATCCAGCCAAGGCGCCGTTTCATCATGACGGCAAGCCGGGCTCGATTCTCGACGTGATGCTCGGCCACGGGGTGCATCTCGAGCACGCTTGCGGCGGCAACTGCGCGTGCACCACCTGCCACGTGATCGTCAAGCAGGGCTTCAACAAGCTCGGCGAATCGAGCGAGCAGGAAGAAGACCTGCTCGACAAGGCGCCGGGGCTCACGCCGACGTCGCGCCTGGGATGCCAAGCCGTCATCGAGGATCCCAACGCCGAGATCGTCGTCGTCGTCCCGCGCTACACGATTAACCAGGTGAGCGAGGCGGCCGAAGAATGACACCCGATCCGCCGCCCGCCGAATCCGGCAAACGCGCGTCGCTGAACGCGCGCGTCGAGCGGATTTTCGATCACACGCCGGACACGCGCTCACTTTTTCTTTCGCTGACCAGCGGCAAGCATCTGCGCTTCGTCCCAGGCCAGTTCATCTCGATAACGATTCCGCTCGGCGACGAGACGCGATCGCGGCCCTACTCGATCGCGTCCGACCCCGAAGACCGCGGTCCGTTCGAGATTTGCTTCAACCGGGTCGAGAACGGGCGCGGCGTCGGATGGATGTTCGATCGGCGCGCCGGCGACACGCTCGATTTCAGCGGGCCATTCGGCGCCTTCACGATCGATCGCGCACCCGAGGCGGAACTGGGGTTCATCGCGGAGGGTACGGCGATCGCGCCGATTCGCCCGATGCTGAAGCGGGCGCTCGCTTCATCGCCGGCTGCGAAGATCCATCTGATTTACGCAGCGCCCGATCGCGCGCACATCCTCTATGCCGCCGAGCTCGACGCACTCGTGCAGAGCGCGCCGAATTTTTCGTGCGAGACTGTGATCGCGCCGGCGGAAAAGATCTACGATCGCCTGCACGAGCTCGCGCAAGCGCGATGGATCACCGGCGACACGATTCGCACGCGCCACTTCTATATCTGCGGCGTCGGCAAAGGCGTAATCAGCTTGCGCGACCTGCTCCGCGGCGCAGGCTACGAACGCCGCTCCGTCCACTACGAGCAGTGGTAGTCGCGATTTGCCCCGCGAGCAGAGTTTAGGCTAGCCGAGCGCGCCGTCCGCGTTTTACTTCAGCGCTCGGCGAGTGCCGTCCGCCGGCGCATAGACCGTAAGTACGATCCGCGCGTTTACCTTGGAAGCGGCTTTTAGAATCTCCGCGGCGAGTGGCATTTCGTACGCACGGGGCTGCATCGCTGCCTGCACGCCTATATTGAAATCGCGGCTCTTTGCGGCCTTCCATAGCTGAGCCGCCTGCCTTGGAAGCGCCCCAATCAACGCGCAAAAACTGCGAATTGTTGAATCCGGACTGTCGTCCAACCCGGACCCGGCCAACTCAAGATGCGCGCGGTAAGTTCGTTTGTGCCGTCCCATATAGAGTACGTTCACCTTCGTACCCATTGCGGTTACGAGCGGCTCGAGATTCGATCTCGAGTAGAGGTCAAGGTCGACGTTGAGAAAATGAGTCACATCAGCATTCGCTGCCACGTTTTCTCTGCGGCTACTTCGCGAATGCTTTGTTTAGCGCCTCGGCGGACTCTTCGATCGCGAGCTTGCCCTTGTCGAGCACTTCGTACATCGAAAAAAATCCGTGGATCATTCCCTCGTAACGGCTGACGGTCACCGGTACGCCGGCCGCGCGCAGCTTCTCGCCGTAGGTCTCGCCCTCGTCGCGCAGCGGGTCGAATTCCGCCGTGATGATCAACGCCGGCGGCAAGCCCTTGAAGCTCTTCGCCAGCGCGGGCGCGACGCGCGGATCTTTGCGGTCGGCGGCGCTGCGCAGGTAATGCCGCCAGAAATAAATAACGTCGTCCTTGGTCAGAAAGTACTCGGTGAAAGTTTTGTGCGAGTAAGTGTCGAGCTCGGCCTCGGTCGCGGGATAAATGAGCAGCTGCAGCGCGATCTTCGGGCCGCCCGCGTCGCGCGCGAGCTGTGAGATAACCGCCGACAGGTTTCCGCCCGCGCTGTCGCCGCCAACTGCGAGCCGGTTCGCGTCGGCGTTCAACTCCCTGGCGTGCGCGGCCACCCATTGGGTCGCCGCGAAGCAGTCCTCGACGCCGGCCGGGAACTTGTTTTCAGGCGCGAGCCGGTAGTCGACCGAGACCGTCACGCATCCGGCCTTGTTGGTGAGCTCGCGGCACGGCCCGTCATGCGTATCGAGGTTGCAAATCACCCATCCGCCGCCATGAAAAAACACCAGCACCGGAAACGGCCCTGTGCCCTCGGGCGTGTAGACGCGAATCGGAATCTCGCCGGCCGGTCCGGGAATCCTGCGATCCTCGACCTTCGCGACTTTCGCCGCGCGTTCTGGCGGCACTCGGAACATTCCGGCAGACAAGCGCCGCGCGTCCGCCGGCTCGAGCGTGTGCAGCTTGGGTCCGTTCGCGGCGGCGATTTGATCCATCAATGCTTTTGCTTGCGGGTCGAGCGGCATAGCGTTTTCCTCCCGATGAATTCACCCCGTACCTTCGCGGGTGCTCTTCGCCTTTTCCTTTAGACCGGAACGGTCGCCGCCGACAAGCGCGAGCTAGGGTGCGAACGTGGCCAGGAGGCTGATAGCGCCGGGGTGGCCGTCGATTCGGACACCGCGCGCGATTGCGCCTTCGCGTTCGAGGCTGCGCGCGGCGCCTTCGACAAGAGCCGCGTCGATTCCCAGCATGCGCGCGATCGCGCGCTCGCTGCCGAAAGCCGCTGTCTCGAAATATTTGGCGACAATCGCGTAGGCCGCTTCCTTGCGCGTGAGCTTGCGGGCTTGCGCGATCGCGTCGGGCCATCGATGCTCCATCGTGTCCCACACGTAGCTGAACGGGTCGGCGCGCTCGTCCACTTTGAGCGCGAGAAATTTCTCCTGCAGCTCCGCCATCGCGCGATCGAACACCGGCCGACGTGACGGCAGTGCGTATCCGCTCGACAGCTTCAGTACCCGAGTCTCAGCTGCGCCGCGCTTGGACAGCGCGTCCATCACCAGCTTGCCGCAATGCGACAGTCCGCCGCGCAGATACAGCTTGCGATAGCCGCCCGGCTCAATCCGCAGCCGAAGAAATGCGCCGAGCATCTCGCGCGCGATGAAGCTCGGGCGCCGCGCGATCGCCTTGCCGTAGTAAACGGCGCGGCGCTGCGGCAGCGAATCTTTTATGCGCCATGTCATCCCGATCGCGTAGTCGTGCTGGATATGCTCTGGCACCACGGGTTCGCGCGTTCCCGCAATCGCCTCGCGCAGGCACGGCACGCCCATCCCGGCGGTGAAGCCGGTGCAGAAGCCGACCTCTTCGATGAATTTGAGCGCGCTCTTCTCGCCGGTCACGCGCCGCGTCGCGAGGCGCCGAAAGTGATGGTCACGATGGCGCTCAAGCGCGTCAAGAATCTCGCTCATCCTGGGATTCGCTCGACGCAGTCGGCGAAGATTCGGCGGTAGTTGGTCTTGACCGCGAGGCCGCGCGTGATGCCCTCGAGTCCGACCAGTGCGCGAATCAGAAAGACGCTGTGCGCCGGAGATTTGTAGAGCCGATTCTCTAGCGCCAGCTCTCCCACCTTGGCCGCCTTGCCGACCGTATCGTAGTCGAGCGGATCGACGGCGCGATCGACACGCATCGGCTCGAACAGGATATGAATGATCTTGACCATCGGCGCCGCTTCCTGGTTGCGATCGAGATAACCCAGCTTGACCATCGCCGCCGCGAGCGATTTGTCGTCGCCGCTCAGAATCGCGCGCGCGATCTGCAGGTTCGCTTTGCGCACCGGTTCAGGAAAGCGGCGAATCGATCCGAAGTCCAGCACGCCAAGCCGCGGATGATGGCTCACGAGATAGTTGCCGGGATGAAAATCGGTGTGCAGCATCCCGAACTCCAGGATCTGGCGCCACGCGAACTCGTGAATCTTGGCCGCGACCCATCCGCGCAGTTCCGCGTCGACTTCAGGGCCCATCACGTCCGCCAGCGGATAGCCGTCGACGTAGGTCATCGTCAGCACGCGCCGCGAGCTCAGCTCCTTGATGTAGCGCGGAATCATAATCTCGCCGTCGGCGCCGAGGCGCCGGCCGAACTCCACGATGTTGCGCGCTTCGTTCACGTAGTCGAGCTCTTCGCGCAGCCGCTGCTCGAGTTCCTTGTACACCGCGCCGGTGTCGATCTGCTGGCGCATCACGTCATGGCCGAGCGCCTGCAGCGTCCGCAGCAGCAGCTTGAGATTGCCCAAATCCTGCTCGACGGTATCCTCGACGCCCGGGTACTGAATCTTCACCGCGACGTCGAGGCCGTCGCGCGTGACCGCGCGATGCACCTGGCCGAGCGACGCGGCGGCAAATGCAGTCTGATCGAAACTTCTGAATATTGCCTCGGGCCGTTTGCCGATCTCCTTGCGAATCTGTTCCGCGATGGTCGCGTAGCTCATCGGCGGGACGTTCGATTGCGTGGCGCGCAGCACGTCGAGCGCCTCGCCCGGCAGCAGGTCCCTGCGAATCGAGAGCATCTGGATGAGCTTCATGAACGCGCCGCGGAGTTGCTTGGAGCTCTCGACAATTCGCTGCGCGTTGCGGATGTGGGTCTCGAGCAGATCGCGCTCGCGCGCCGGCGCGCTCAGAAACGGCCGCCGCAACTGATTCCACAGGTAACTGGTGCCGACTTGCGACGCGAGCTCGCCCATCTTGATCGCGCGGCGCGCGCGCCCGCTGGTGATTGAGGTGCGTTTCGTCATCAGCGTCCGTCGCGCTCGATTCCCACTCTGTTCATAAGTGTGGCCGCCAGCGCTGCGCCGAAACCATTGTCGATGTTGACGACGGTGACGCCGCTCGCGCACGAATTCAACATTCCGAGCAGCGCGGCCAGCCCGCCCATCGACGCGCCGTAGCCGACGCTGGTCGGCACGGCGATAACAGGCTTGTCGACCAGGCCCGCGACGACCGACGGCAGCGCGCCTTCCATTCCGGCGACGACGATCAGCACGCTGGCCTCGCGAATGACTTCGAGATTCGCAGTCAAGCGATGAATTCCCGCGACGCCCACGTCGTAAACGCGCGCGACCCGGTTGCCGAACAGCTCAGCGCATAGCGCAGCTTCCTCGGCGACCGGAATGTCGGAGGTGCCCGCGCTCAGCACCATCACGACGCCATGTCCCGACGGCTCGACGCGCTCCTTTACCACGGCGCCGATGCGCGCATCGGGATGATACGCCAGCGCGCGAATTTTGCGCTTGACGATTTGCGCCTTGTCCGCGGCGAGGCGCGTGATGATGAGATTCGTGCCCGACGCGAGCACACGCTGTCCGATCGCGACGAGCTGATCGGCGGTCTTGCCCTCGCCGAATATCACTTCAGGAATCCCGCGCCTGATGCTCCGATGGTTGTCCAGCTTGGCAAAACCGAGATCTTCGAACGGCAGCTCGCGGATATGCTTGAACGCCGCCGCAGGAGTCATGCTGCCGGCGGCGACGCCGTCGAGGATTTGGCGGATTCGCTTTTCAGTCATCGCCGCTTGAGCAGTTCGGGGCGGATTGGATGCGCCAGGGTCAACATGATTTCGCGCACTGCGCGTGCGTCGCTGCGCGTGACGGTGATCGTCAAGTCGCCGTCGGTTAATTTTTCGCCGGGCTTGGGAATGTGCCCGAGCCGCTCGACCACGAGACCGCCGATCGTAGCATACTCATCCGCCTCCGAAAGCCTGAGGCCGAAGCGGTCGTTCAGTTCCGCGATCGGCGCGCGCCCTACGACCGACAGCACGCGCGGGCTGACAATTTTTGCGAGCTCCTCGCCGAGGTCGTGCTCGTCTTCGATATCGCCGACGATCTCCTCGATCAGATCTTCGAGCGTCAGAATTCCCGCCGATCCGCCGTATTCATCGACAATCACGGCCAGGTTCTCCCCCGTGCGTTGCATCGCGACCAGCGCCTCGTCGAGCGGCATCGATTCGGGGAAATAGCTGACCGGACGCATCACGTCGCTCACCGGGCGGCTGAGATCGGGCGCCTGCAAAAGATCGAAAACGTGCACCACGCCGACGATGTCCGTGATGCGGCGGCGGAACACCGGGATACGGCTGAATCCTTCGCGGCGCACAGTCTCGATCGCGGCCGCGAGCGAGGTCTCCTCGGGAATCGCATCGACTCCCACCAGCGGCACCATCGCCTTGCGCGCGTCGGCCTGCGAGAAGCGAAAGATTCGGCTGATCATCTGCTGCTCGGCGGGCAGAATGGCGTCGTGCGGATGCTCGGGCGTGTCGGACGGGCGCCGGCGCATCAAACGCGCCAAATCGTCGCGGCTCAGGAACACGCTCTCGGCGTCAACCGGCACGCCCGCCAGCCGCCGCAGTAATCTGCTCAGCAGAGTCTCCGCGTAGAGCAGCGGCGCGAGAATCGTCGCGAGGAAGCGCAACGGCCGCGCGGCGCGCAGCGCGAACGCATGCGGATTCGTCAGCGTCAGCAGCTTCGGGATCGACTCGCCCAGCACCAGCGTGATCGGCGTCAGAATAAACGGCGCGAGGTAAACCAGGTGCGGCCCGAGTTGATGGAGAAAGCTGGTGAGCAGGACCGCCGCGATAACCGTGGCGACGTTGGTGCCGGTGAGCGTGAGCGCCAGCAGTCGATCTCGATTGGCCAGCAATCCGCCGAGCACTCGCGAGTGCTCATGGCCGCCCTCGCTGCCGGCGCGAACTTTCAAGTCGTCGGCCGAGACCAGCGCAATTTCCGAAGCGGCGAAGAACGCCTGCACGATGAGGCATCCGAGCAGCGCGCTCACGAGCCATACGATCGTCATCGTCATCGTCATCGTCATCGATGCAGCCTCACCAGCTCGACCGCCGCGCCGCGCACGCGTTCTATTGTCGCTTCGAATTCGCCGAGCCTCAGCCTCTCGCCCGCGCGCGGCACGCGCCCGAGCCTGCGCAGCACGAGGCTGCTCAGAGTCTTGCCGCCGCCGTAAACGTCGATGACGCTGGCGGGAGCGAGCGCGTCGGCCAGCTTGCCCAGCGCGACGGCGCCCGAGGCCACCCATTCGTCGTCGGAAATTTTCGTCAGCTCGGGAATTTCGGTGTCGAACTCGTCGCGAATCTCGCCGAACAGTTCTTCGAGCAAATCTTCGAGCGTCACCAGCCCCAGCAGGCGGCCGTACTCGTTGACCACCAGCGCGATCTGGAAACGTCCGCGGCGCATTTCCTCGAACAGATCGGCGAGCAGCTTGCCCGGCGGGACAAAATAAAACCGGCACCCGCGAGAAACTTTCGTGCGCGATTTCCGCCACCAGTTGCGCCACCGGCATCTCGATGTCGAGCGAGAACATTCGTTCCCGCGGAGTCATCACCTCGGATGCGCGCCGCGCACCGAAATCGAACACGCGATGGATCATCGCGCGCTCTGCCGGTTCGACCTGTCCCTGGTTTTCGCCGAGCCTGAGCAGCGTCTTGAACTCCGCCTCGGAAACCGGGCCGGGCGTCGGCGCCTGCTCGAGCGGCGTGAAATGCCGCGCGAACGGATGAACAAACTCCGCCAGCACCGCCAGCGGCCGCGCTGTCAGCCATGCTAGCGCGCCCGGAAATCCAAGCGCGAAAGTTTTCGGCGTGATGTCGCAGAACAGGAGCACGACCACGAGCATCGCCGGCGCCGCGACGATCGGCCCCCACTTGTCGCCGAGCCACGCGAGCAGAATGATCGTCGCGAGACAGTCGGCGAAGATGTTGCACGCTTCGTTAAGTCCGATGATGACGATCAGCGACTCGAGCGGACGGCGCATCAGGCGGTCGAGCGCATGCTGCACCGCCAGGCTCATCTGGTCGCGCGTCGCCTCGAGCCGCGCCATCGAGAACAGCGCGGTCTCGGACGCGGCCAGCGTGGCGCTCAGCACGACCAGGATCAAAACGACGATCGGGAGGACGGATATCATCGCTTTTAATCAGCCGCGCGACCGCAGCTGATCCCATCCTGCGACAATCGGCGCGCTGGTACCAATCAGCCTTACGCGCTTGCCCTTGACGATCGTGCCGATTCGCCGCACGTCGACGCGCAAGCGACGCGACCACGCAGCTTCGCCGCGGCCGGGCCGCGCGCAGAAGATTAGTTCGTAATCCTCGCCGCCGGTGAGCGCATGCACGAGGTTGTCGCCCATCAGCGCGCGGTACGCTGACGAGACCGGGACTCGCGACGCATCGATTTCGGCGCCGACACCGCTGTGCTCGGCGATGTGCCCCAGGTCCTGCATGAGTCCGTCGCTCACGTCGATCGCAGCCGGCGCGGGCTCGATCGCGGCGAGGCGTTGCCCGGCATACAGCCGCGCTTGCGGACGCAGAAATCGATCGACGAGATATTCTCCTGCGGCGCGATCTTTTTTCGCGTTGCCGCGCATCTTCAGCTTGCCCGCCAGAATACGCCAACCGAGCGCCGCGTCGCCGAGCGTGCCGGTGACGAAGATCTCGTCGCCCGGACGCGCCGTATCCCGCCGCATCACGCCTCGCCCGGCCTCGCCCAGCAGCGCGATCGTGATCGACAGCTCGCGCGCGTGCGTGATATTGCCGCCCACGATATCGGTGGAAGCCTCGCGCGCCGCCTTGCGCAGTCCGGCGTAAATACCGTCGAGCGTCCGTGCTGTAATTCCGTCGCGCACAGCCAGGTTCACGACGCATGCCGTCGGCCGTCCGCCCATCGCCGCGATGTCGCTCAGGTTGACCGCGAGCGCGCGCGCGCCGAGCGCATCCGGGGAACTCCAGCGCAAATCGAAGTGCACATTTTCGACCAGGCTGTCGATCGTAAGCAGCATCCGCCCCCGCGGCCGCGCCAAAATTGCGCAATCGTCGCCAGCCCCGAGCACGGTGCGAGGGCTGACGCGAATTGCTGCGCTCAGCCGCGCGATCAGTTCGAATTCGCTGGGGAGTTTGCCCGAGGCACCGATCGGCCTGCTCACGGCTCGCGCGCTTTCAGCGGCTGTTCGTCGAGCGGGAACTCCGCGACCAGCGTCAATCCGCGCCGGCCATCGGCGAACTGGGCGGTGATCCTGCCTCCCGCCGCTTCCGTCATCACGCGCGCAATATACAGTCCGAGCTTGCGCACCGAGTCGCGATTGCCGTTTTTGTTTGGGCGATCGAACAGCGAGTCGAGTTCGGCCGACGGGAGCGGCGGGCCGTTGTCGGTGACCTCGACCACGATCGCTTCGTTGCGCTCGGCCGCGCGCAGATCGAGCTCGCCCGTCGTCATCCTTGCGATCGAATAGGCCAGCATATTTCTGACGATCCGTTCGAAGTGCCGGCGGTCGAAGCGGCAGAGTGGCAGCGGCCCGATGTCGACGCGGAGAGTCAGGCGGCGGCGGCGCGCCTGAACGCTGCAATCCTCCGCAACCTCGGCGAGCACCTTGTTGGGATCCTGCTCATCCGGCTCCGGAACCAGGTGCTCGTCCTGCGTCTCGTAGTAGTTCAGCACGTTGCTCACGACCAGGTCCATGTTCCACGCAGTCGAGCCGATTCGCGCGAGCAGGTCGCTGCGCTCTTTGGCCGGGATGCCCTCTTCCTCGAGCAGATTGACGTATCCGCTCAGCGCGGCGACGGGGCTGCGGATGTCATGCGCCATCGTAGCGATCTGGGTCTGCCGAAACCGCGCGGCTTCCTCGAGGTCCGCGACTTGCCGCTTGAGCCGGCGGCGATAGCGCTCGATGAAAATCGCCGTGTATTGCGCGAAGACCACGGCCGCACAAAGGCCCATCCATCGGTAGATTGTGAATGGCGAATCGATCGGCACGAAGTACTCGCCGGCGGCGTAACCGGCTAGCGCCATCATCGCCATCGCGAACTGCCAGCGCGTACCCCAGCTGACGAACGACGCGCTCGCCAGCGGGCATAGCATGATCGCGATAAAGCGCGATTCGGGGTCCTGGGTCTCGCGGCTGATCGCGATGAGCGCCGCGATCAGCGCCAGGTTGTAGAGCATGATCCAGATTCGCCAATGGCGTTTGAACGCCCGCGTCCAGACTAGGCCGAAGAACAGGCAGGTGATGCCGAGAATCAGCGCATGCAGGCCCGTTCCCGGTGCGTTCCTTCCGCGCGACGCCTGATCGTACGCGAGGTACGCCAGCAGCATGAAGATGCCGAACGCGCCGCCGAGCTTGAGGACACGCAGCGATTCCTCGTCGTCCTCGGTCCAGCGAAACTCGCCGGTGACGCGCACCGGAAAAGCGCCGGTCAGCCCGACACGGCCGTTATTTTCGCTTGCATCAGACAATCAGGTTCCCCCGGTACTCTCCCCCATTCCGCTCTCCCAAACCTATCATGATCGGAACAGCCAGACTTCAACTCCGGATCTCATCAAGCGCTTGCTTCATCGCGCCGAAAGCGAAGTCGATCTCATCCGGCGCGATCGTCAAGACCGGCGCGAGCCGGACCACGTTGTCGGCGTTGAGCGTCCAGTTGACGATCACCCCGCGCGCCAGCGTCGCCGCAACAAAACGATGTGCAAGCGCCGCGTCGCGGAACTCGATACCTATAATCATTCCGAGCCCGCGCACCGCCGCGATTTCCGGCGCGCGAATCGCAAACAGCCGCTGTACGATTTCCTTGCCGAGCGATGCGGCGCGCTCGCACAAATTGTCGCGCACGATCACGTTCAGCGCGGCGAGTCCTGCCGCACATGAAAGCGGATGGCCGCCGAAAGTCGTGATATGGCCGAGCGGCGGATCGTGCGAGAGCGTGCCGAGCAACTCGTCGCGGCTGCACAACGCACCCAGCGGCAGCCCACCGCCGAGCGCCTTGGCCATCACGACGATGTCGGGCACGACGCCGAAATGTTCGAGCGCGAACATCCTGCCGGTGCGGGCAAAGCCCGTCAGCACTTCGTCGAAAATCAGCAGCGCGCCCATGCGATCGCATCGTTCACGCAGCGCGCGAACAAACCCCGCCTCCGGAATGCGCACGCCGCCTTCGGCCTGCACCGGTTCGACCACCACCGCCGCGATGGTCGAGTCGATTTTCTCCAGCGCGCCTTCGTCAGCGAACGGCAGATGCCGCACCGGCCCGGGCAGCGCGCCGAACGGCTCGCGCATCGCGGGATTTCCGGCCAGCGCGAGCGCGCCCATCGTGTCACCGTGATAGGCGCCGTCGAAGGCGACGAATCCGGCGCGGCCGGTGAACTTGCGCGCCACCTTCAATGCGCACTCGATCGCTTCCGCCCCGCTGTTGGTGAAGTACACGCGCTCGAGCGGCCGCGGCAAAAGCTCGACCAGCCGCCGCGCCAGCATGACCTGGCTCTCGATCACATATTCGCCGTACACCATGACGTGCAGATGGCGCCGCGCCTGGGCTTCGATTGCGTCGAGCACTTCGCGATTTCCATGGCCGAGCGCGGACACGCCGATCCCCGCGATGAAATCGAGATAGCGTCGCCCGTCCGTCGCAACGAGCCACGAACCGTCGGCGCGCGAAATCTCCAGGCCGATCGGCGCGTCGGAAGTTTGCGCCACGTTCTGTCGGAACAGATCGCCGAGCTCGCTCATCGCAGTCCTACCATCAGGTCGAGGAGACGGCCGCCACTATGGCGCCAATCGAGCGGCGGCGATTGCATCTCACCCGCCGCGCACACGTAAGGTATTCCCATCGCGCGTATCGTCGTGCGCAGGTCGCCGGAGTCATCGCCAGCGACCGCCATCGCTTCGATCTGCCCCGACACACCGGCGAAGAAATCTCGAAACTCGATGCGATCGCGCATTCCGGTCACATGCACAGCCCTGAAACCCGGCGAAACTCTAAATGAATCCGCGCGCGGCTCGAAAACCACCGTCCACTGAAGTTCGCGCCCCTCGAACAGCTCGACCGGCTCGCCCGCGATAGCACGCCAGCGCGCGCGTTCGCGCACGGCGCGGATTTCGGCCGCATCGCGCAACGGAACGCGCGCCGCCGGCATCGACTCGCCGAGACGTTCGAGCGCCTTCGACATTCGAATCGCGAATTCTCGCGCAGCTCCGTCGGCGGGACTCACGACGAACACCTGATGAAGCGACAGGCAGCCGAGTTGCTCGAACAGTGCGACATCGCGCGCGAGCAACTGAGCCACGCGCTCGTTCTGCGACGCATCAGCCCTCGGCACGACCACCGCGGCACTCAC
>JBEKLS010000132.1:0-17870 GCA_050010075.1 Binatus sp. (SeqCode)
CGCACGCATGAGCGCGAGATCAATCGCTTCGCGCATTTCAAGGCGCCGATCGACGGGCTTGGCGTTCATTTCATCCACGAACAAGGCAAGGGGCCGAACCCCAAGCCGCTGCTGCTGATTCACGGATGGCCGGGATCGATTTATGAGTTCATGGAAATCATCCCGATGCTCACCGACCCGGCCGCGCATGGCGGCGACGCAAGAGACTCGTTCACTGTTGTCGCGCCGTCGCTGCCGGGCTACGGATTTTCGGATCATCCGCGCGCCCGCGCGATGAATATCCAGGCGATGGCGGAGCTGTTTCACATGCTGATGACCGACGTGCTCGGGTACAAGCGCTACGCGGTGCAGGGGGGAGACTGGGGCGCGGCGATAACGTCGCGAATCGGCGAAGTGCACGCGGACAGTCTCTTCGGCATCCACGTCAACATGATTGCGATCGGGCCTGCCGAAGGCCGCAGCGCACCCGAGCTGACGCCGGAGGAGAAAGTGTTCCTCGGCGACCTCGAAAAGTTTCGCACCGCCGAGACCGGCTACCAATGGATTCAGGGCACCAAGCCGCAGACGCTCGCGTACGGGCTCAACGATTCGCCGGCAGGGCTGGCGGCATGGATCGTCGAGAAGTTCCGGACGTGGAGCGACTGCCACGGCGATGTCGAGCAGAGCTTCACCCGCGATCAGTTGCTGACCAATGTGATGATCTACTGGATCACGCAGACGATTAACTCATCGACGCGGCTGTACTACGAGGCGCGGCATCATCCGTGGCGGCTCAAGCCCGGCACGCGAATCGAAGCGCCGACTGCGGTCGCGCTGTTCCCCGGCGAGCTGCTGCGTCCGCCACGGCACTGGGCCGAGCGCGCATACAACGTGAAGCGCTGGACGGTGATGCCGAAGGGCGGGCATTTCGCTGCGATGGAAGAGCCGGAGCTGCTCGCAGCGGATGTCCGGGAGTTTTATCGAGGCTTGAGCTGAGCGGTTACGCGGACGCGGCTTCGTCGAACTTTACGAGGTCGGCGTAGAGCTTCTCGATCTCGCGGCCGAGTCGTTCGTGGCGCGCGATCAGATCGTTGGCGTCTTTGCGCTCGAGATAGAAGTTCGGATCGTTCATCTCGCTCGCCAGCGCCGCGCGTTCATTTTCCTTCTGCTCGATCTCGGCTTCGATCTGACCACGCTGGCGTGCGATTCGTTCGCGCTTGCGCAGCGCGTCGCGATCGGGCTTTGCCGGCTGATCGACCTTCGGTGCTTCGACCTTCTTTGCGGCCGGTGCAGTGCCGTTGTTGCCGCGCGCATCGCGCAGATGCACCGGCGCTGAGCGCGCAGGCTGCGATGCCGCCGACGGCGCTTCGGTCTGCGCTTTCTTCTCGAGGTATTCGTCGTAGTTGCCGAGGTAGCGAATCGCGTGTCCCTGGCCGACTTCGAGCACCTCGGTCACGAGCTCGTTCAGGATGAAGCGGTCGTGGCTGACGATTATCACGGTGCCGGGGAAGCGCCGGAGCGCTTCGAGCAGCGTATCTTTCGCGACGATGTCGAGGTTGTTGGTCGGCTCGTCGAGGAGCAGACAGTTGCTCGGATGCGCGAGCACCTTGGCCAGCGCGAGGCGCGCGCGCTCGCCGCCGGACAGCACTTCGACGCGCTTGTGCACGTCGTCGCCCGAGAACAGCATCGCGCCGAGGATCGAGCGGACCTCCGCCATCGTGCGTCCCTGCGCGTTGTCGGACAATTCGTCGAGCACGGTCTTGTCGTACGTGAGTGACTCGGCGAGATTCTGCGCGAAGTAGCCGGCTTGCACGCTGGGGCCGACGATTCGCTCGCCGCCGCTCATCGGCTCGACCCCGGCCAGCATCTTCATCATGGTGGATTTTCCCGAGCCGTTGGGACCGACGAGAGCGATTCGCGCGCCGCGCTCGATGGTCAGATCGACGCCGTCGTAAACCGTGTGCGCGCCGTAGCGTTTGACCGCGCCCTTGAGCTCGAACACGCGCCGCGTGCTGCGCTCGCATTTGGGAAACGAAATCGCCGGCGGCTTCTGCGATCCTTCGGGCGGCTCGAGCCGTTCGAGCTTCTCGAGCTGCTTGATGCGGCTCTGCACCAGCCGCGCCTTGCTCGCCTGGTAGCGAAAGCGGCTGATGAAACTTTCCATGTGCTCGATTTCCTCGCGTTGCCGCTCGAACGCCGCCATCTCGAGCGCGAAGCGTTCCTCGCGCAGCACGAGGTAACGCGAGTAGCCGCCGACGTATTCGGTCAGGCGCCCGCGCGACACTTCGACGGTCCGTCTGGTCACGCGGTCGAGAAAGTAGCGGTCATGCGAAACGAGGATGATGCCGCCCTGGTACGCGACGAGGTAATCTTCCAGCCAGTTGCGCGCCTCGATGTCGAGGTGGTTGGTCGGTTCGTCGAGCATCATGAACTCGGGCGCGTCGAGCAGGAGTTTCGCCAGCGCGATGCGCATCCGGATGCCGCCGGAGAATTCGCTGACGTCGCGGCCGAGGTCTTCCTCGGTAAAGCCGAGCCCGAACAGCACCGAGGTGGCGCGGCTCTCGGCGCTGTAGAAATCGTGGTGCTCGAGCTCGGTCAGCACGTCGCCCAGCTCCTCGAGCGCCGCGTCATGCGCCGGCCCCGAATGCTCGCGGGTGAGAATCTGCTCGACTTCCTTGCGCCGCAGGTCGAGCGCCTGCATCCGGTCCAGCGCCGCCAGCGTCTCGCGCAGCACCGACCTGCCGCCCATCTCGGGCGCGTCCTGCGCCAGGTAGCCGACCCGGGTGCGCTGCGGGCGGGCGATGCGGCCGGAGTCCACCGGCAGCACTTCGGCAATCATCTTGAGCAGGGTCGATTTGCCGGCGCCGTTGAGCCCGACCAGGCCGACCCGCCCGTCGTCGCCCATCGACCAGCTCACGCCATCAAGGATCTTGCGGCCCCCGTAGGACTTGGAAAGGTTGTCGAGACTAAGCATGGTTAAAGAATTCATCTTACCAGCCCGGTTTGGGTGCTGAAAGTGACGCTGGCGCGGCTAAATTTGTTGGAGGGGCTTCCTACTAATCCGACATTGTGTTAGGAAACATTACACTATGGCTAAATTCGCACCGGGATATCCGCTACCCAGGAGCGCAGACGAGTTCGAAAGACTCTGTCTGAAACTCCTGCGGCGTCATTGGCAGCTCCCTCAGCTCGAGCGCTTCCGCGATCCGGAACGCGCCGACAAAGGGATCAACCTGATCGAAATCAGCGGGCGGCAACGACTCGCCGCGGTCAAATGCGATCTGCGTGCTTCACGCAGTGAGCTGACCGTCGCTGAGATCAAGGATGCTGTGGACCGGGCCGCGAGCCTGAAGCTTCCAATTGGACGCTTCGTGATCGCGACCACGGCCGCCAAGCCGGAAGGCTTGCAGCGTTCGCTGTTCGATCTCAACCGCGCCAACCGCAAGGATGGCATCTCGGCGATCGAAGTTCTGACGTGGGACGATATTGAGGAGCTGCTCGACGAGTATCCTCAAATCCTCACCGACTTCGGCACCGGCGCCAAGCGCCAGGCGCTGACGCGCGCCGACGCGGTGGTTCATCTCGAGGCACGATGCGAGCCCGCGGCGGGAGCGGCCACGGATGCGCTGGGGGATGAGATCTCCGCAGCCGCCGCGCTGCTCGAGAGCCATCAATGCCAGCTCGCGCGCCTCGCGCTGCTCAGACTGCGCGAGCAGAAATGGGGCCAGCTCTCGAACACGCACAAGTTCCGCGTCCTTTCGTACCTCGGCGCGGCGTGGCTCAAGGAAGGCGAGCCGCGGAAATCCGCAATGCTTTTTATCGCGGCGAAATCATTGCAGCCCGACGAGGAGAACGCCTGCACCAACGAGGCGCTCGCCCACGAGCTGCTCGGCGAGCGCGAGCGGGCATTCGCGCTGGCCGACAAGCTGCGCATGCAGTTTCCGTCGAGCGGCCGCGCCGTCGCGCTGTGGCTCAACAACGCGCCCAAGACTTTCGACGCGCGCGAACTCGAAGAGAACGTCGCGCCCGAGCTCGCGTCCGATCCCGAAGTCGCGGTCGTGATGGCGCGCCGCGCGCTGATCGACGCGCATTTCGATCGCGCCGAGCGCTATGCGCGCCTCGCCAGCGCCGCCCTGCCGAACAATTCGATTCCATGGCTGGTGCTGGGACAGTCGATCCTGCTCAACGAGCTCGAAGCTGCCAACGAGGGCGGCGGCGAGACTACCACGCCGAGCGACGAGACCCGTATACGCGAGGCCGAGAGCTGCTTCACCCAGGCGCTGGAGCTGGCGCAGGCCGAGCACGCGGGCTCGAGCGAAGTGCAGGCGCTGATCGGACGCGCGCAGGCGAGGATTGCGCTGCGCGACACTGACGGCGCGGGCAAGGATATCGAACAGGCACACAGCCTCGAGCGCGAGGACGCCAACGGCCTGTGCGAGTACGGAATCGTGCTGCGATCGCGCGGCAGCCTGACCGAGGCCATCGAAGTGCTGCGCCGCGCCGCCTCCGTGGGTGGCCGCGACGACATCGATTATCATCTCGCCGTCACACTGCGTGAGCGCGACGAACCGGGCGACTTGCAGGAGGCGACCGAGCTGCTGATGCGCTCGATCTCGCGGCCGGAGTCGATTCCGGCGGGCGATTTTCCGTTCGCCGTTGCGGCCGCGGTCGAAGCGCTCACGATGAACGAGCGTTATCATGACGCGGACGCGCTGCTGTCTTCGATTCCCGACGTGCGCCTGCCGCGGGTTACGCTGCAGACGCTGCGCGCAAATCTCCGCCTCGCTCAGGGCAAGTACGATCAGGCGTCGAAGTTTGCCGATGAGGCGCTCGCCGAGGTCTCATACGACACTTCCGCCGACAACCGGCGCAAGCTGGCCGCGTTGCTCCATGACCTCGGGCGCTATCGCGACGCGCTGCCGCTGTGGCAGATGCTCGCCCCCGCCGGCGCGGCAGGGATAGATACGCGCCGGCTGCTCGATTGCGCCGGCCGGCTCGGCCGCGAGGACATCGTGAACTCGATCTCGCGCGAGCTGCATCCCGAGCACACGGCCACCGACGCCAACAGCAGCGCGAGCCAACTCGACAAGCTCGAACGCAACGATCCCGATGCGGCGCTGGCGAGCCTCGAAGAGATGCTGAGTCAGCATCCCGACGACCGCGTGCTGCGGCTGCGGCGTTCGATCGTCGCTGCGCGCCTCGGCAAGAACGATCTCGTCGTTTCCGATCCGAACTCGATGCCTCCGGCGCGCGAGATTCCGCCCACGCTCGGCCGTGCTGCGGTGCAGTTCATGCGTGACGGCGGCCGCGCCAACGAGGCCCTCGCCTACGCCTACGAACTGCTGCGCCGCCAGGGCGGCAGCGTCGACGCGCATCGCGCGTATCTGGCCGCGCTAGGACCGATCGGCCCGATGCCGCACGTGCCCGACTTTGACAGCGCCAACACCGGCTGCGCGCTCAGTTTCGTCGAGGAAGGTTCCAACACCGAGAAGTGGATTCTGCTCGAAGACGCCAACGACGCCGACGAGACGATCGACGAGTACAATCCGCAGCATCCGATGACCAAGGCGGTCAAGGGCAAGAAGGCGGGCGAGAGGTTTCAGCTCCCCGAGGGCCGCTTCAGCCGCCGCCAGGCGACCGTCAAGCAGATGATCAGCAAGTACGCGTACCGCTACATGGACGTGCTCATCAACTGGCAGGCGCGTTTCCCGGGCCAGGCCGAAATCGAAATGAGCTACGGGCACTCCGAATCGATTCCATGGAACGACATGAGCGACAGTTTCGAGTCGCTGTTCGACGGCAAGGCCGCCGGCCCCAACGGCAAGCGCGAGGATCTCCTCAAGCAGGCCGAGCGCACCTACGCCGACAACGCCGTACCGATCCACGCGGTGGCGGATCGCATCAACCTGAACGATTTGCAGACCGTTTTCATCCTGGCGCAGCGCCCCGAAGCGCCGCTGAAGTGCTGCACCGGGTCGGCCGAGGAGCTCGAGGGCGCGCTGGGAGCATTCGAGCGCGCCAACGCCGTGGTGCTCGATCTGACCGCGATCGCGACGTTGTGCATGCTCGGCCGCCTCAACCTGCTGCCGACATGGCCGCGCCAGTTCGTGATTTCGCAGTCGACGCTGGCCGAGCTGCGGCGCCTCGCATTCGAGGACACGCTGCTGCGGCTGCCGCCCGGATTTTCCGCGTCGATCACCGGCACTGGCAACGACGGCAAGCGCGCCGACGTTCAGTTGAAAGGCCTCGCCGATGCGTTGCAGTCGGTTTGCCGCGTGCGCGACGGCGCGGTGCTCGCCTCGATCGATCACGATCGCCGCGAGCGGCTGATCAAGTTTTTCGGCCGGCACGGCGCCGAGAGCATCGTGATCGCCTCGATGCCGGGGCATGTGCTGTGGACCGACGACATGATTCTCGCGGATCTCGCAAAGACCGAATTTGGCGTGCGCCGTGTATGGACCGAGGCGGCTCTGCAGGCGCGCGCGCAGGCGGGCAATCTCGATCCGGCCGAGCTGGCTACTGCCAGCACCAAGCTCGCGGGATGGGGCTACTCGTTCACGACCCCGAGCATTGAGACGCTGATGCGCGCGGGATCGGTCGCGGTGTGGAATCCCGATCAGTTCCCGCTCAAGCAGGCGCTCGATCAGTTCGCCTCGGATTCGATGAACATGTCGGACGCAGTGCGGCTGGCGGCCGAGTTGATTGTGAAGATGTACAACGACCAGTACCTGCGCGGGCAGCGCCGCACGGTTACTTCGCGGCTGCTCGACCGGCTCGCGCGGCGCCCCGGTGGCCGCGAGGCGGTCGAAGCGCTGCCACGCTCGCTGCCGATTCGTTTCGGCCTCGATCTGATTCGAGCGCGCGAACTGAGCGACGTGGTGCGCGGATGGACCGCATCGCAGGGCGAAGCGCAGCAGAGTGAGCACCTGATGGCTGGACGCTAGATTCAGCTGCCGAGGGCCGTCGATAGGTAGTGGGTTACGGGCCCACTACCTATTGATTTTCTGGGGCGGTAATCCAGTAGACGCGGGCCCAGCAGGCTCATCGACCGGGGCCGCGCCATATCTGCCGCACCCCTGAAGCTTCCCAGGATTTGTCGCTCACGCGGCGCTCTGCTAACTGAATGTCGATGAAGCCCCGCCAGTTAGCCGCACTGCTGCGGTCCGTTCTGCTAACGACGATGGCCGGTTGCGGCGGTGGCAACAATAATTCGTCATGCCCGCGCGCGACCCCGCCAATGCACTTGCGCGATCCCCTCGGGTACGAAGATTGGAACGCTGTCACCGGACAGTCCATACGCGCCACGACAATGAACCTTCGCCACACTGCCGCGCTGGCACTTGTGGGATGGTATCTGATGGTGCCGCCTGCGTCGGATTGGAAAAGGTTCCAAGCTACTGAGGAAGTGTCGAGTTACTTTGCTCACCTACGCCCTTTCTATCCTGCGCCCTTCGAGAAATGGAAAAAGCTCGGCGAGTTCTACTCACAGGTTAACTGCGAAAGCACTCGCGAGTTTATCGTGCGTCATGATGGCAAAGTCGAGAGCCGACCAATGCCCTCAAATGCCTCGCTCGCCTCAATTCCGAACGCCAAGCAATATCAAGCGAATCAAGCGACCTGCATCGCGAGCGACGACCCGCGCCTCAAGGTAAAACAAAAATGAAGCTCCGCCACGTCGCCCCACTCGCACTCGTAGTCTGGTGTGTGTCGATTCGGGACATAGGAAAAACGGTTCCGAAAGACTGTCCTAACTGCGGGTGGGATTTGAGCGTGAACGCAGAGTCGGAATGCGGGTTCAAGACGAAAGCAGAGTGCGAAGCGGCCAGAGATAAGTGGATTCCAAACTTCTATGCGAACGCGACGAAGAACGGCCGACGAGTGGCTGTCCCACCCTCGACACCGGTATGCGTACAGGAGCCAGGCGCGCCAAAATAAGTGTGCGGACCGGCGACCTCGGGCGAACCACTGGGTCGGGAGACGCCGGAGGCACGACCGCCCGATCCCTAGTCGGCCAGCACCTCGCCAGGGACATCGTCGGCCCGAAGCAGATAGCGGTTCTTCTATCGGGTTCTCCGGCTCTTATGGGAAGACGCGGGTAGCGGGTTACTGGCCCACTCCTGTTTAGTTTTTGGGCTATTTATTTCCGGGCCGCGTCGTCTTAGCTCTCGCGATCGGATAGAATCGCGCCTGGGGCTACGGCCACAGGAGGAACGCACGATGGCGGCAATCGCCGAGGGGGACCGGATCGTCCTCATCGATCGCAGGCTCTTCAAGGACGACAACACGCGGATTTTCGTGGGCATCGTCGAGGAGACCGACGCCACGCTGGTTCGCGCGCGCGGCTTTGTCTTTCACGTCAGCGCCTACGAGGTGGCCGGGCAGGAACGGCGCGGCGAAGAGCGCCTGCGCGTGTTCTCGCTGGGTTCGGGGGACATCGTGTATCTGCTCCCCAAGGGCCAGGACATCTCGCGGCTGATGCTCAAGCGGTCGCCCAAGTCGATGACGCTGAGCGACGGGCAATACGCGATGGACCTGAGCGACTTCCTGCTGCGCGCGTAGCTCGATCGATCGACAGCCTCTCGCGAACTGGACAACTTCTGCGAGAATGGCAAAAAAAGCGGTCACAGGCGGAGCGCATCACTGTCGCACGTCGGCGAGGCCGCGACTTTCCTATCTATCGTGACTGACCAGCTTCTTCGGGCGCCTCGGCCCGGGTTTCGAGGTTTGCCGCCTGCATGATTGCTACGTTCCTTTAGAATGACGCTGACTACGAAAAAAGACCTGCGCTCAGGCACTCCAGTATGGATGGCCTATCCACGCCGCATCGCCAGCGCGAAGCGGATCACGCGAGACTTGAAGACGGACGTGCTCGTGGTGGGCGCGGGAATAAGCGGGGCACTCATCGCCTACGCCCTCGCGCGCGACGGTCACAAGGTTGTGGTGGTCGATCGGCGCGGACCGTTGATGGGATCGACACCGGCGAGCACAGCGCTGCTGCTATTTGAAATCGACACACCCTTGATTCATCTCAAGCGCAAAATCGGCGTGCGTCCGGCCGAGCGCGCGTGGCTAAGATCCAAATCAGCGCTCGACGCACTCTACGAGCTGACCCGGCGTGAGAAGATAGACGCTGCGATGAGTCTGCGTTCCTCGGTTTACCTCGCGGGAACGATCCTCGACGCGCGCGGACTCGCCAGCGAGGTTCGTGCCCGCGAACGAATCGGATTGCCGAGCCAGTATCTCGATCGACATGCCCTGCGCGAGCGCTTTGGCTTGTCGCGATCCGCAGCGATCGTGAGTAGCGACAACATCGCCGCCGATCCGCGAGCCCTCGCGTCGGGATTTCTCCGGCGAGCGACGGAGCTCGGCGCGCGACTGTTCGCGCCGCACGAGGTCGTCGACATCCAATCCGGCAAGCGCGATGCGCTGGCGGTGACGAAGGACGGATTCACGATCCAGGCGCGGCAAATCGTGCTGTGTACGGGTTACGAGCTGCCCAAGATCGTGCCGGCGCATGGACACAGCATCGCCTCGACCTGGGTTATCGCGACGCGGCCTCAGCCGCGGCATCTGTGGCCGAGCGAATGCTTCATCTGGGAAGCGAAAGATCCGTACCTCTACGTGCGCGCCACTATCGACGGCCGCGTAATCTGCGGCGGCGAGGATGAAGAGTACGCTGACGAGGCCAGTCGCGACGCCAAACTCAATCGAAAGGCAAAGACCCTGGAGAGAAAGCTGGCGAGGCTGTTGCCGCAGATCGATCCGCGCGCCCGATTCGCCTGGACCGCTTCATTCGGTCAGAGCAGCACCGGCCTGCCCAGCATCGGGCCAATTCCCAGCCATCCGCGGTGTTATGCGGTGCTTGGATACGGCGGCAACGGCATCACATTCTCGATGCTCGCGGCGCAGCTCGTTTCCGCTTCGATAGCAGGACGGCGGGATCCCGACGCCAGGCTGTTCGCGTTTCGCAGCTAGATCTTCTCGACGAACTCGATAATCGCCGCCGCGGTGTCGCCGGGATTGTCCAGCGGCACGTGATGATACGCGCGCGGAATTTCCTTCAGCACCGATCCGCGAATCTTGCTATGCATCTTGGCGACGTGCGCGGCGCTGACCAGGAAGCTCTGATCGCCGCGCAGCAACAGCGTCGGCATCGTGATCTTTTTGATCTTCGGCCGGGTCATCTTGATGCCATGCTTGCGCCATGCGCGCGTCTCCGGATCGAAGCGAAACGCCCACGCGCCACTCGGTAGCTGCTCTGCCCCCAGCAGCGCGAGCCGCTCGACCTCGAGCCGCGTCAGGTAGGTCTGCGGCGGCTGCAGGCGAAACTTCTTGATGATATCGCCGGCCGAGCGCAGCTCGGGGCGAACTCCGCCGTGCGACTTTCGGCGCCATCGCCACATCAGGCGCCGAAACAGCGGCGGCGGGCCATGCGGTGCGTCGACGATGATCAGCGCTTCGAGCAGCTCCGGATGCGTCACGGCCACCCACTGCGCGACCGCTCCGCCCATCGAGTGCCCGACCAGCGCCACTCGCGTGCCGAGGCTCTCGATCAAGCCGCGTACGTCCTTCAGATAAGACGGCGGCCCGTAAGCGCCGTCCTTCGCCCATTGGCTGCGGCCATGCCCGCGAAAATCAAGCGCGAGCACGCGCCCGTAAGGCGTCAGCAGCGGTGCGACGCCGTCCCACCAATGCGCATGCGCCGCGCCGCCATGCAGCAGCACGAAAGTCCGCTTGTCGGGGTCGCCACCCCAATCCAGGTAATGAAGTTTGAGTCCCTCGACCTCGACGTACCGATGGGTCGGCTCCGTGGTAACGGTAGCCGCTTGCTGTTGTGCCATAAGCGTCGATTATATTCGACACGCAAAGGCGAGGATAGTTTTTAATACTGGGTGCAGGGTCACCCCTGCCCAGGGAAGAGTGAAACCCAGGAGGGGTTTCACGTTTGATTAAGTTCCGCTCCCCGCATCTCCGCTGGAGCGCGCGGCTTTGTCGTGCTAACAACCGCACCAGAACCGAACGCAAGGAGTTTTTCCGATGGCGCTCAGACTTGAAAACAAGAACGCATTGATCACCGGCGGCGCCAGCGGCATCGGCCGCGCCACCGCGATTCGCTTCGCCGAAGAGGGCGCCAACGTTTTCGTCGCGGACCGGCATCTCGCCGCCGCCGAGGAAACCGCTGCGTCAGTGCAAAAACTCGGGCGCAAAGCGGCAGCGTACCAGGTGGATACCAGCGATGAGGCGCAGGTGAACGCGATGGTCGCGCAGATGGTCAAGGAGCTCGGCGGTGTGAACATCGTGGTCGCCGCCGCGGGAATCTCGCACGCGCATTATGGTGAAGAGGGCGAGGCCGACCTCACGTTTCTCAACAACAAGTCCTTTGCCAACTGGCGCAGAGTGATGAGCGTCAACCTCGACGGCGTGTTTCTGACCGATCGCGCATGCGCCGATGCGATGATCAAGGCGCGCAATGGCGGCCGCATCATCAATATCGCTTCAGCCGCCGCGCGCATCCCGACACCCGGCTTCGGCGAGTATGCCGTCAGCAAGGCGGGCGTCTGGATGCTGACGAGGGTTATCGCGACCGAGCTGGCGCCGTTCAATATTACAGCCAACGCGATCGGCCCCGGCTTCATCAAGACGCCAATGACCGCGCAGTTGCAGGAGATGCCCGACATGACGCCACTGATGCAGCGCGTGCCGATGAGCAGGATGGGCGAGCCGATCGACGTCGCCAACACGGCGCTGTTCCTCGCCAGCGAAGAGGGCCGCTACTACACCGGATCGATTCTGCACCCAGACGGCGGAATCACGATGCAGTGATAGCTCTTTTTTTGAGTCATTCTGACCGCAGCGAAGAAACCCGGATTACCTCTCCCTTCGGGAGAGGTCGGCGCGCGCCTCGCGCGACGGGTGAGGGCGCCAGCGCTGAGCTCGATGCCAGCGCCCTCACCCGTGTGCGACACTGGTGTCGCCGCACGACCTCTCCCGAAGGGAGAGGTAGGAAGACGCGCGCAAAAATCACAGCGCCGACGTTTGCCGCTTTCCTGCTGCTCCTGCTGACGACCTCCGCATTCCCACAGCAGCCGACCGCGACGCCCGTGCCGATGACGATGCCGTCGATTCCGCAGATTCAACTTCAACCGGTGCCAGCCTACGGTCCCGCGCCCCTGACGGTCGGCTTCTTCGTAACGCCGGTGGACCCGGAAACCGTGCTGCAAAGCTATCTCTGGAATTTCGGCGACGGCCAGGTCTCGATGCTGCCGCCGACCGCCCTGTTTCACACCTACAACAATCCCGGCAGCTACGTCGTCAACGTCACCGCGACAACAGCCGACGGTCATTCGGCATCATCGTTCGCCGGCGTAACCGTTACGCAGCCTCTTCAGTAGCTGGTTAATCGAAAGCGCTGATGTAGGCGTCGAGCACGCCGGTAAACGTCGTCGGGTCGGTTTCCGGCAGGCAGTATTGCGGGTACGGCTGCCATGATTGGAACAGCACGTAGTCCGGCCGCCCGCCATTGTCCTGCTGGTAGGTTTCAAAGCGCGCCACCGCCTTGCCCGACCACTCCGCATCGGAGGTATCCTGCTCATCGCCGATATAGATGATGCCGAAGCGCATGCGGTCATGCTGCGTCGTGCGTTCGATCGCCTTCACGATCGCCGGCCACTCGGGATTGCTGAAATCGATATCCGCGATGAAGAAAGGGAACGGCTTGCCCGTGACCTTGCGGTACTTATCGTGCCAATCCTTGAGCGCAGTTCCCACGCCCTTGGGGTAAGCGCTCGCGATGATCGGTTCGACGTCACCAACCGCAGCCTTCGGATAAACGCTCCTGACGAGCTGCGCGTAATCTCCGACTTCCGCCGCGATTTTCGAGACAGTCCAGTGACACGCGTTCGGTTCGTTCACGACGTTGGCGAAGAAATAAGGCTCGTCGACCTTGACGAACGGCACCTGCGCGTTGAGCGCTCTCAGCCGATCCAGATAGGCGAGCGTGACGTCGTGGATCGAGTACCCATACGGCACATAGCCTTCGACGCCCGATCCGCACGTCGCGATCGCCTGCAGCGCGGGCGCTTCGATCTCGATCCCCATGTTATGTGCGTTGAGAAACGTGACGGTCTGTTGCAGTTCATCGTCGGTGGCGTCGAGGATCCACCCGGCGTAGATACCGATCACGCTCACGTGCGCGATCGCGACCGGCCACGGCGCGTCCGCCTGGAACAGATCCAGAAAATCCACCGATCCGCCGTCCTCAGTTCCGCCCGGCCAGTCCGCAACCGCCGGCAACGGATGAAACCAGATGCTTGCCGAAGTCGTCTTAATTCTGCTGCGGCCGGCCGTCACCTGCGCCTCGACGCCGCTCGCCGCGCAAAGCCACAACGCGAGAACTGTGATGACGGATCTCTTGAGCATCGCCGCAAGGACGATAAGCGACGCGTCAGTTCTTGAGCATGTCGATCGTGCCGGTGCTGAGATCGTAAACGCCGCCGACAATCTTCAGCTCGCCCGATTTCACCATCGCCGAAAGCTCCGCCGAAGTGGAGAGCTTCTCAACTATCAGGATCACGTTCTCGCGCACCGCGTTCAGGACCGGGTCGCCGGGCATGCCCTTGCTGGCCGCGACTGCCGGCCTCAACTCGCTGAGCATTGGACCGACGTCTCCGGGCGCGTCGTGCCCATCGACCGCCGCAATCACCGCGCCGCATCGCGTATGCCCCAGCACCATCACGAGCCGCACGCCGAGATGCTTGACCGAGTAGTCGAGGCTCTCGATCACCACTTTATCGGCGACGTTGCCTGCCACCCGGACGGTGAACAGGTCGCCAAGACCGCGGTCGAAAACAATTTCGGGCGCCGTCCGCGAATCCGCGCATGCCAGCACCGAGGCAAACGGATGCTGTCCCTTGGCCACTTCGTCGCGGCGAGCCGGCGACTGGTTGGGATGCTCCATTTTGCCGGCAATGAAACGTTGATTACCTTCGAGCAGAAGTTTGAGGGCTTGATCGGCTGGCATCGACGGTTCGCTGTCCGCGGCCATCAGCGCGCGCGCCGTCACAATCGACAGCACGCCAACCGCGAAGAAGGCCAACATTTTCAACTTTGCTCTCTTATGTCCAACCACAAATCGCTCCTCCCCGTATGTTATCTCGCGTGAAATGGTCCGTAGCTATCACTCGGCTGGCGGGCGTCGTCTTCCTGCTGAGCTTTGCTGTGAATGCATTCGCAGCACCTCCATATATCACGGACGACCCTGAGCCCACCGAATATCTGCACTGGGAAATTTACCTGGCATCGCAGTTCACCCGGCAGCCGGGCAACTGGACCACCACGGCACCCCACCTCGAAGTGAATTACGGCCCGCTCCGAAACGTCCAGCTCCAGATGATCATACCGATGGTTTTATACGCGCCCAGCCAAGGCGCCGCCAGCTATGGCTACGGCGATACGCAGGTAGGAATCAAGTACCGCTTCTTTGAGGAAGGCGAGTGGATTCCGGCGGTCGCCACGTATCCGCAGATGATAATCCCAACTGGCTCTCACACGCGGAATCTCGGTGCCGGACGCCTGCAGACATTTTTGCCGATATGGCTACAGAAGACCTCGGGCAAGTGGACCGCGTATGGCGGAGCTGGCTACTGGATCAACCCGGGGGAGAATAATCGCAACTGGCTTTTCAGCGGGCTGGTCATCGAGCGTCAGATCCTGCCGAATCTCACACCTGGCGTAGAATTCTTTCACGGCACCTCGCAGGTAATCGGCGGTCCGTCTGAAACCGGCATGAATCTCGGCCTGATCTGGGACCTGAGCGACGTCCAACACATCGTCCTCTCCGCCGGTCCCGGCTTCGAAGGTTCAACTCAACTGCAGGGATACTTCGCCTACGAGCTGACCTTTTGAGCACAGCCCTTCGGCATTGACACGGCGTCGCTAATCCCCAGTATTGGTGGCGATGCGACACAAAACCAGCACCGGCGTAATCTTCATGTCCGTGACCAATCTCGCAGGGCAAATCGTGGCCGCGCTATCGTTCGGCGTCATCGCCATCGTTGCCACGGGATGCATGGGCGATCAGATCGCCGCGACCAACACTCTGGTTCAGCAGCAGCAGGCGCAGCTCGAGCGGCAACAGCAGGAACTCGAAGCGCTGCAGGCAAATCAGAACCAGAATCAGGGCTACACACCCGGAATCGCGACGACTGCACCGGGCGGATGCGACAAGGCCGTGGAGAACGTGGCGACCCAGCGCGGCGGCGACCGCTTTGCCGCCGGCGACTTCTCCAAGGCGCTCGGCTACTACCAGGATGCGCTCACGGCCTGTCCAAACGATGATCGCGCGCAAGTCAATGTCGCACGCACCTACGAAGCGATGGGCAACAACGTCGCCGCTATCAACCACTACCGGATAGCGGCCGACAGTAGCGGCCCCACCGTCAGCGACGCGTCGGAAGAGGCCAAGGCCGCGCTGCTGAGGCTGCAAGCCAGCCGCATGCCCTGAACGCAGCCGTCGCTCTAACACTGGGTGCAGGGGTCACCCCTGCCCAAGGAGGTGTGGAACCCACGGCGGGTTCCACATTAAATCGTTCCTACGTTCATACCTTCTTCTTCGGCGCGACGCGCGGACGCCATTGCACGAACGCTCGCATGTCGACCTGGAACGTCCACGCACTCTTCGACTGATTGACCAGGTGCACTATCTCGTCGCAAATGGCGGCGGGCGGGACGAAGTGCGACGGATCCACGTCGGGCATTTGCTCGCGCACTCGCGCACTGTCCACCGCGCCGTCGACGTCGAGCGCCGCGGCATGCACGCCGAGATGCATGAACTCGTACGCCACTGACTCGGCGATCGCGCGCTGCGCCAGCTTCGACGCATTGTAGGCCGAGTATTGCGCCGGGCCGCCGCGCGATTCGGATCCCAGAACGAAGATCACCGTGCCCGCCTTGCGCTCGGCCATTTTGCCGATGACGGCTTGGGTGCAGAAGAACGGACCGTAGGCGTTCACCTTGAGCTGGAAGTCGAAATCCTCTTCGGTGATTTCCGTGAAGCGCTTGCGCAGATACGCGCCTGCGTTGTTGATCAACACCGAAATCGGCCCGAGCTCGCGCTCGACCGTCTCGACTGCGGCGACGACCTGGTCGCGGCGCGCGACGTCGGTCGGCGTCACGACAGCCTTGCCGCCCTGCGCGCGAATCAACTCCGCGGTCTCGTCGAGCTGCGACTTGGTGCGGGCGATCAGCCCGACCGCGTAGCCTTCCTTTGCCATTCGAAGCGCGATGTCGCGGCCGATGCCGCGGCCTGCGCCGGTTACCAATGCGACTTTTGCTTCCGACATAGCGCGGAATCTTAGCCGCTTGCGACGAGCGTGCAAACCTCTGCGAGAGACGAATGCCGATTTCAACTTGGCGTTCGTTGAATCGGGTGGTAGCCTTTTAATCATGAAGTACCCGCGGTTAATCGCGGCCATATTTGCAGCGCTCGCGATTGTCGCCCTGGTAAACGCGCGCGCCGCGCTCGCGCAGGACGCCACGCCCGATTCCGCCGCCAGCGCCGATGTCAGTGCGCCGAGCGCCGACGTCAGCGTGCCCAGCACCGAAGCGAGCGCGCCCAGCGCCGACGTGACCGTCCCGAGCACCGATGCCAGCATCCCCGATGACGATGTGAGCGGAGGCGCCGATTCGAGTTGGGAACGCGCTGGCGCCGCTACCGATCCCACTATCGACGACGATGCTGAAACAGCGGACAAGGTTCTCGAGATTCCGCAGGCGGTATGCAGCAAAGACGGTGCGGGCCCGGCCTGCAGCACCGATGCGGACCGCGATGATGACGACGATGACGACAGCCAGGCGATCAATGCCCCGTCGCCTGGAGCACCGCCGCCGACGCTTGATGACGACACTGCCAGCTCCGCAGCGCCGCCTGATGATTGGGGCGACGTTGATGACTACCAGAACCAGCAAGTCTACGCGGTACCGTATGCGGTGCCCTACGCGGTGCCGTATCCGTACCAGGTGACCTCCGCGGCCCCCGCCAATCAGTTCTCAGCTCCTTCCACGCTCGTTCCGATGAGCAGCCCGCTGACCCCGGCTGCGCGCCCGCCGCTGAATCCGGGGCCGTGGATGCTTTCGCCGCACACCTACAGCCTTCCCGCCGGGCGTCCGATGATGGGTATGGCGCTCGGATTCCATCACTAACGAAGTCGCGCAAGCCGTTTCGTTTAAATCGAGTTTGCGCGCTATTATCGTGGCCCGATCGCGCCGCTGTCGGCGGCGATCGGACGGGGTTTTGTCATGCTGATAGCGGTTGATGTTGGCAACAGCCACACCGTGATTGGAATTTATGAAGGCGACCGGCTGCGCAATCACTGGCGCATCTCGACCGTGCGCGATCGCACGACCGACGAGCACGGCGCGCTGCTGAATACTCTGCTCGCGGGCGCGGGCCTGGAGGGTGGCGTCAGGCCTGAAGGCGTCGCGATCGCGTGCGTCGTTCCACCGCTCAACCAGGTGATGGAGCAACTCGCCGAGCGTTACTTCCACTGCGCGCCGCTGATGGTCGGTCCGGGAATTAAAACCGGCATGCCGATCCTTTACGAGAATCCCAAGGAAGTCGGCGCCGACCGAATCGTCAACGCCGTCGCTGCCTATGAACGCTATGGAACCGCGTCGATCGTCGTCGATTTCGGCACCGCAACGACGTTCGACTACGTGACGGGCAAGGGCGAGTATGCCGGCGGTGCGATCGCGCCCGGCCTCGGCGTCTCGATGAACGCGTTGATCGAGCACGCCGCCAAGCTTTATCGCGTCGAGCTCGTTCGTCCGCGCGAGGCGGTCGGCCGCACGACAGTCGGATCGATTCAGTCGGGGCTCATCTTCGGCTACACCGC
>JBEKLS010000133.1:0-12267 GCA_050010075.1 Binatus sp. (SeqCode)
GCTTTCGCAGATCAGAGCGGGCCGCACTTGCAGCGAATGTCCAGGTATCGCGAATGGACGCGCCAATTCTTAAGCCATAAACCCCCGGCTATCAAAAAGAAGCATTTGCCGTCTATCTGGAATGGTCATATAGCAAAACGCAAGAGCTAGATCATTGGTACTGCACTACCCGCTGCCCATGGTCTTGGCAGCAATATCAACTATTTTTTGCCAATCCCGGCAACTACAATGAATGCGCTCCGATAACTCAATGTCGATGAGGTCTCGACACACCGCCGTGCTCGCCTCAAGATGAGGTCAATATGTCGGTTCGCTGAAATGAAGACGTTAACGCAACACGAATATAGCGCTTGGTGTGAACAGCGTGGTTTGCGAATCGAAAGCGACGGAATTCTTTCGCAGGACTCCAAATCGGTTGTTTTAGGCATACCGAAAGAAACTCGTCGAGTACTGAGTCTAGTTTGTGAGTTGCTACCCAAAGAACCACAGTTCATGGGCGGGCTGACCTGGGTGGTGGACACCGGATCTTGGAGCGACGATATCATCGTTTTGGGTGATGCTATCCTGACGCTGATGCGGAGTAGTTACCGGCTGAATTCAATTCAAGACGATTCCTTCTGTTTGTTCACCAAAGACGAGCGAGTCCACGCCCAAGCATTTCTGGCGCAGCAACTACTATTCGGGTGGGGAGGTTACTTTGTGCCTGATTCCGCGGAATATCTCTTCGTCATAAACCCCGATGGCGTTCTCGAAGTCGTGACAGAAAGCGCTCGATGGCTCGATTTTTTCGGTGAGTTTCCAGAAAAGATCGGAACACGCCAGCACGGAAAATGGACCAGCAGATCTTCTAACAGTTGAAGAACTCGCTACTGAGCCGCGAATCTCGTTGCGCGGCCCTGCGCGAATTTGTTCCCCGCGCAGCGGTTTGATTAACTCAGTGTCGACGATGTCTCGCCACGCTGCTCCGTTCGCGGTTGTGATCAGCACCTACATCTACCTGGTGATGAAGCTCTTATTTGTGGGATGGGCAATCTGGTGCTACAGGGCCGCTCTATCTCGCGGGAGTCGCGCGCTATTTTCCATCTTTGCTGCGCTGAGCGCAGTGTCGTTCGGGTTCAGTTCATTTGCAGCGCTGTATCCCAACCTATCCTATCTCTTGCATTCGCCAGTGCTCATCGCACTAAATTGGTCGCTCGCGCTTCTGGTAGTGCCAGCAATCTTCATAGCTGCGCGATAAACCAAACTGGCTGCGCAGCGCTCACGCAAGGGCGGCGTTTCAAGTTTTCTTGAAACGCCGCCCTGATTTCTTGTCCTTAGGCTTGCGAAGAATTCGCCTAGCCTCTATCTGGTCCTGATCATCCCATTGCGCGATCAGGCCAGGTCGTAGCGATCAAGGTTCATCACCTTGCCCCACGCCGCTGCGAAGTCCTTCACGAACTTCGCCTTCGAGTCCGCGCTGCCATAGACTTCCGCCAGCGCGCGCAACTGCGAGTTCGAGCCGAACACCAGGTCGACCCGGGTGCCGGTCCACTTGACCTCGTTGGTCTTCCGGTCACGCCCCTCGTACACGCCTTCGGAGCCGGCGGCCGGCTGCCATTGCGTGCCCATGTCGAGCAGGTTGACGAAGAAGTCGTTGGTCAGCGTCTCAGGCTTCTTGGTGAAGACGCCGTGCTTGGCTTGCCCAAAGTTTGCATTGAGCGCGCGCAAGCCACCGACGAGAACTGTCATCTCGGGCGCAGTCAGAGTGAGCAACTGCGCGCGATCGACCAGCAGTTCCTCCGCCGGTACTGGGTCTCCTTTCCGTAGGTAGTTGATAAACCCATCTGCGGTCCGCTCGAGCACTTCGAATGCGGTCACATCGGTCTGCTCCTGCGAAGCATCGGTGCGCCCCGGCGAGAAGGGAACCTTCACGTCGTGGCCGGCCTTTTTCGCAGCTTCCTCGACGGCTGCGGAGCCGCCCAGAACGATCAGATCGGCCAGCGAAACCTTTTTCCCGCCGGTGTTGAACTTCTTCTGGATGCCTTCGAGTGTCTGCAGCGCCTTCGCCAGTGCAGCCGGCTGGTTCACTTCCCAGTCCTTTTGCGGCGCAAGACGAATGCGGGCTCCGTTCGCTCCGCCGCGCTTGTCGGTGCCGCGGAACGATGCCGCCGCCGACCAGGCAGTCGCGACCAGTTGGGAGATGGACAATCCGGATTTGAGAATCTCGCCCTTCAGAGCAGCAATGTCCCGCTCGCCGATCAACTCATGATCGACTGCGGGGATCGGGTCTTGCCATATCTGGGGCTCTTTGGGGACGAGCGCGCCGAGGTATCGCGAGCGAGGGCCCATGTCGCGATGCGTCAGCTTGTACCACGCCTTGGCGAACGCATCGGCGAACTGATCGGGATGCTCGTAGAAGCGCCTCGAGATCTTTTCGTAAGCGGGATCGAGCCGCAAAGCGAGGTCAGTGGTCAGCATGGCCGGCGCGCGACGCTTCGACTTGTCATACGCATCCGGCACCGTACCGGCGGCTGCGCCATTTTTCGGTTGCCACTGATTCGCACCGGCCGGGCTCTTCGTCAGTTCCCATTCGTAGCTGAACAGGTGCTTGAAGAAGTCGTTGCTCCACTTCGTTGGGGTCGTGCTCCAGGTCACTTCCAGGCCGCTGGTGATCGCGTCAGCCGCTTTGCCCGAGCCATATTTGCTCTTCCAGCCAAAGCCCTGGTCCTCGATGGGGCCGGCTTCCGGCTCTGGGCCCACCAGCGCCGCATCGCCAGCGCCGTGGGTTTTGCCGAAGGAGTGACCGCCGGCAATCAGCGCGACCGTTTCTTCGTCGTTCATTGCCATGCGGCGGAACGTCTCACGGATATCCCGCGCTGCAGCGACTGGGTCCGGGTTTCCATTAGGCCCTTCCGGGTTCACGTAAATCAGGCCCATTTGAACAGCGCCAAGGGGAAGCGCGAGGTCACGGTCGCCGCTGTAGCGCTCATCCGCCAGCCACGTGCGCTCACTGCCCCAGTAAAGTTCATCGGGCTCCCAGACATCGGGGCGCCCGCCGGCAAAGCCGTAGGTCTTGAAACCCATGGACTCCAACGCGACGTTACCGGCGAGAATCATGAGATCGGCCCATGAAAGTTTCCGGCCGTACTTCTCCTTGATCGGCCACAGCAACCGGCGAGCCTTGTCGAGGTTCGCGTTGTCTGGCCAACTGTTCAGCGGCGCGAAACGCTGCTGACCGGCTCCGGCTCCTCCACGGCCGTCGTGGATGCGGTACGTACCTGCGCTGTGCCACGCCATACGAATGAACAGGCCGCCGTAGTGGCCAAAGTCGGCCGGCCACCAATCCTGCGAGTCCGTCATCAAGGCATGAAGGTCTTTGACGACGGCGTTCAGGTCGAGGCTCTTGAATGCTTCAGCGTAGTTGAAGTCCTTGTCATTGGGATCGGACAAGGGGGACTGCGGGTGCAGGAACTTCAGGTTCAGCTGATTCGGCCACCAGTCCGCATTCGTCGGATGCCCAGGCGCTGCGTTTCTGCGAGCGCCCATCGGGCATTTACCGGTTGATAGATCGTGATCAATTGCCATATTTCTCTCCTTCCGAAGTCTGCAATTTACGACACTGTTCCGACGATAGCGCTTTCGGCACCCTTCGCATTACGGCATCGGCATGCGTCCACCCGCACCTGAAAGCCTAGTCGGAAGCGTTTGTTGATATGGCGGATGATGGTTTCAGGTGGCCTGGCTCCTTCATCCGCCGCACTTGGTTGTCACGTGAAGGCTGCTTCCCTTCGATGCGTCTTGCACGAGGGGTCCGCCCGGCGGCTGGCTGCTTCGTGCGGCACCGCCTGCAAAGAGCGTTAATTTCCAGCGAGCAGCCGAGAACCGCGAACTCCCCGAGGCTGGTCGTACCCTCAATAAGTTTGTCCGCAGCCGGCATCTCGATATCACGGATCTGCTTGCACTGCACACACACCACGTGGTGATGAGGTTCCGCGTGGCCATCGTAGCGTGCGCTCTCATGCAGCGGCGTTACCTTGCGCGCCTCGCCCGCCTCGCAGAACTGCTCGAGGATGCGATGCACAGTCGCGAGCGATATGTGGGGAAGTTGTTTGCGAACTGTGGCACAAATGTCCTCGGCGCTGGGATGCGTCTTCGAAGCCAGCAGCGCCTGGATGATCGCGAGCCGCTGAGGGGTGACGGACAAACCGCGTTCATGGCAGCGCTGCACGAAATCATCGCGCCGCCGAGCCGAATATTTGACTCGCCATTGTGCGTCTAACAGCCGGAGTTTCTGCATAACCACCAAGGCGACAGTACCGGTTCTACCCCCGAAAAAGCCCGTCACCAGTGTTGATCGAGCGAGGCGGGATGCCGATTGGCGGGCGAACCATACTGCCATTCGACAACATATCTTAGGGGATAATTACTACTATATGTGAATCGTAATTGTCAATCGTCCGATCGTAATCGGCGGTATTGAGCCTCTTGCGCCTGGAGTTACGGTTTTGAAATCGGGCAGCGGCGGCCCGTCGATTTTGCGGGCGAACGCCAGGAATCGTTCCTCACGTCACAGGCCCGGAGGTGGCGTCAACTCACAGAACTACTAGATTGGCGACATGGCGGGCTGTGCTGAAGGTGGAACTACCAGTCGGGCATGAAGTCTTATCATCTGCGCCGACTTTGAAAAGAAGTCTGAACGTTTTTCAACCAACTCTGTACCCGGAGGAGACTATTTATGCCGTTTGCACGTATCGATCTACTTAAGGGAAAAACCGCCGAGTATCGCGCCGCTGTGGCCGACGTCGTGTACAAGGGAATTGTCGATGTCCTGAAGGCGCCGGACGGCGATCGCTTCATAGTCATCGGCGAGCATTCACCCGATAATTTAATTTACGACCCCCACTTCCTCGACTGGAATCGATCGCCTGACTTCATCTTGATCCAGGTGACCAGCACTGTCGGAAATAATAAAGAGTCGAAGCTTGCCTTCTTCCGATATGTAGCCGACGAGCTGAAGAGCAAGCTATCCGTCCGCCCTGATGACGTCATGATCAACATGGTCTTCGTTGACCGCTCGGATTGGTCGTTCGGCAATGGCGAACCGTGGAATTAGCGGCTCATAGTCCGTCAGGCGTGCGCCGCTCCTGGGCTTCGAAAGGAGGCGACCATGACACTGCCGAAAAAGACTGAACGCCGGGCCATCGTCGATACCCACCGGCACCCGTGAGGACAAAAAATGCAAGCCAGGATGGTGGAGCGAGGCCTGCTCGACCCGAAACAAGGATTCCCGCAGACCAACGCTCAGAACTTGATGGCCTAGCTGATACTGGACATCTATTGCCGCTGTTGACGGCAGGTTGCCAGCACCAAGCCTCGCAGCCAGCGATGCGCCGGATCGGCGTCGAAGCGTGGGTGCCACATTTGTGAAACCGTGATCGCCTCCGTGCGAACCGGCAGCGGGAAGCTCCTGATTGCTGCGGGACCGGACTTGGCCTGATGTCCCTGCGTGGCGTTAAAGAACGAGCCAGTCACCAGCGCCACCAGATCGGATACGCTCGCAACCGCTAAGGCTGCTCGGAAGCTGGGCACTACTACGACGACCGTGCGCGAGAGGCCAAGGGCCGCCAATGCTTCATCTACGGGGCCACTCTCGTGACCACGGCGCGAAGCGACGACGTGACCACACGCCGCGTATCGCTTGGCCGTGATCTTGCCTCTCCCAAGAAAAGGGTGGCTCTCCCGAACTGCGCAAACAAAGTGGTCGCGGAATAGGGTTTGTAAGCGTACCTCTGGGCCCGACTTCCCTAGCACACCAATCTCAAGATCTACCAACCCCTCTCGCAGCGCTCGGACATCCTTGTCGGGCTTGGGCGCGAAATGAAGTCGTACATTCGGTGCTACCGCAGTTACAGCCGCAACGATCTGCGCAGCGAAGACCTCTACAAAGCCCTCGTTGGAGCGGATTGTGAAAGTCCGCTTCAAATCGGCGAGATCCAAAGAGGCAGCGGCTGGACGCAGCGCTGCTCGCGCACCCTGCGCCAGATCACGCACGCGCTCGCGCAGTTCGGTAGCACGTGGCGTTGGCACCATGCCTCGACCCGCGCGCACAAGCAGCGGGTCTCCTGTCGCCGCCCGTAGTCGCGCGAGTGTCCGGCTCGTCGCCGAGGCACTGAGGCCCAAGCGCCGCGCCGCGCCCACCACAGTACCTTCGGCAAGCAAAGCGTCCAATGCGATCAACAGGTTCAGGTCAATATCCGCCATAGGTAAAAGGTACCGGGCCATGGCGTCTGGTGCACGTATAAAGTGCAGGCGATGCGCCTTCCGCAATGATGCAGGACCGCTATCCTGGGTTAACCAGCTGGGTCAGATACGCCCCCGTCCCGGACAGATCGCGAAATACTGCCCTTCGTCGATAACTTGTTAAAGGAAAGAAATTGCAAATGCCAACTCCATCGTCTAATAAACAGCTCCTTCTCATTGGCGCGTCCCGCGGCCTCGGGTTTGCCTTGGCTGAGGAGTACGTCAAGCGCGGCTGGCACGTTGTGGCCACCGAGCGGAATAGAACCACATCAAAACTGCACGATCTATTGGGAAGCGCCAAAGATCGACTCGAAATAGAGACCGTGGATATCAACTATCCCGATCAAGTTGCCGCGCTGCGAGCGCGTCTTGCATCGAGAAAATTCGACATGCTGTTCGTCAATCCTGGCGTCGGCGATCGTGCAATGATCGGCGACGTTTCGACCGACGAATTTATACGTGTGATGGTGACCAACGCCCTAAGTCCCCTGCGCGTCGTCGAGAGCTTGCAGGACCTCGTGCTGCCGACTGGCACGATCGGGATCATGTCCTCCGGACAGGGCAGCATCACGAACAATGAGAACGGAATCCATGATGTCTACCGTTCAAGCAAGGCAGCGCTCAACATGCTCATGCGCAGCTTCGCTGCCCGCCACGCCGGCGACCCACGAACTCTGCTTCTCATGGCGCCGGGCTGGGTGCGAACTGACCTGGGCGGCCCTCAAGGCCGGCTGAGCATCGAGGAGAGCGTACCAAACCTCGCGAATACCATGGACGCGCAGGCTGGAACAGCGGGTCTTCAGTATCTGGATTACCTGGGCCGGAAGGTTCCGTGGTGAGTGCGAACGTGCGCCGCCTGGGCCTATCCGATACCGGTTTCATTACCCCCGAATCTCGGCGGTCAGCCCAAAGCGTGATCCGAAATCGCCACGATGGATTAAGGCAGCGCCCGTGCGCGGGTGACTGCATGATTCACAGAGCTATCTCATCAACACCA
The DNA here is from genome assembly GCA_050010075.1 of Binatus sp. (SeqCode). GTDB lineage: Bacteria > Desulfobacterota > Binatia > Binatales > Binataceae > Binatus. Next base: position 7,277 of record JBEKLS010000133.1, read on the forward strand.
GGTACGCGGCCAGCGCCACACCGAATGTCGCCACGGTCAGCGCTACCGCGATGCCGAGAATGGAGGGGCGGCCGATATCTTCGCCGCGCTTGAGCTTGCCGATCACGTTCACGTGATGGATGGATGCGCCGATGTTGACCACTACTCCGACCAGCAAGAGCGCGGTTCCGATCCAGAGCGAAATGCCGCTGCTTTCGGGCGAGGATGTGTGAGTGGTCGCAGCGATCTCGCGCAGAAACAGGCCGAACCGCGCAACGACGAAGCCGAATCCCATCAAGGCGAGCCCGGTGCGGATCCAGGCGAGAAAGGTTCGTTCCGAGGCCAGGTAGTCAGTAGGAGACGCGCCGCGATTTTCCGCCATCGTTTGATTCGTCCTCGCTCCCGGCCCGCAAGCGCGCACAACGCGACGCTACAGCAAACCGTTCCCAAAAAGAAAAGAGCCGGTGCGGGCATTTTGCATGCTCGCACCGGCCCTGTCGATCAGCGCTTAGTAGCTGAGGATCAGGCGGACGAAAGTGGCTGTGCTATTTCCTCGAGGCTGACGCGTTCCGCATCCACTCCTAGAACGATTTCGACAACTGCTGCAGCCAACATCAGTCCTGCGGCCAGCAGATAACCTTCGAACAACGCCACGCGCGAGCCCGTGTCGATGAGTCGGCCGAAGAGCCATGGTGCGCCAATCCCTCCGACGGCGGTGCCGGCAGAATAAAAGACCGCGATTGCCAGCGCGCGCGTTTCGAGCGGAAAAATCTCGCTGACCGTTAAATAGGCCGAACTCGCGGCCGGCGAAGCGAAAAAGAACATCACGGTCCACAATGCGGTCTGCGAGAATATCGAGAGTGCATCGCGGCTGAACAACCAACCCGTAAGAGCGAGGAGTACTGCTGCGATAGCGAAGGTGGCCGAGATCATTCGCCGGCGTCCTACCGTATCGAACAGATGACCGAGCAGCAGCGGGCCAAGAAAATTTCCCGCCGCAAACGGCAGCATATACAGTCCCGTGCGGTCTGCCGGTTCGCCATAGTAGCGGCTTAGCACGAGCGCATAGGTGAAAAAGATCGCATTATAGGTGAATGCCTGCGCGACCATGAGGGTCAATCCCAGGACTGCCCGCGAGCGATACTTCGTCAGCATCGGACCGACGAACGCGCCAATACCAAAATGGTGGCGTGGTTTCAGCCGTAGCAGCGACCTGGCCGGTGGTGTTTCGAGTTTTTGCTGAAGTTCTTCGGCGACCACATGTTCAATATCGCCGACTATTTTCTCTGCCTCCTCCGCCCGCCCATGCACCAGCAGCCATCGCGGACTTTCTGGAATGAATCTGCGCAGGTAGAGAATACTGCATCCTATCAGTGCACCGACGCCGAAGCCGAGCCGCCATCCGATTTGATACGGAACGATGTGCGGGTTCAGTATTATGACTGTAGATGCGGCGCCGGCAGCCGCTCCCAGCCAGAAGCTGCCATTGACGATCAGATCGACCCGCCCGCGCAATCGCGCAGGGATGAGCTCATCGATAGCAGAATTAATCGCCGAGTATTCGCCTCCGATTCCTGCACCCGTTATGAATCGAAAAATTGCGAAGGTCGCAAGGTTCCAGGAGAGCGCGGTGCAACCGACGCCCAGCAAGTAAATACCCAGGCTTAGAAAGAAAAACATCCGCCGTCCGAAGCGATCGGTCAGATGGCCAAAAACTATCGATCCGATCACCGCGCCAGTGAGGTAGCACGATCCGATGAAGCCGATTTGCGCGGCGGAAAAGTTCATCACATCGGGCCGCTGCAGCACCGCGCTGATCGCGCCCATCAGTGTTACCTCGAGTCCGTCAAGGATCCAGGTGATGCCGAGGCCGATCACCAGCAAGGTATGGAAGGGACTCCACGGCAGACGATCCAGCCGCGCTGGTATCAAGGTCTCGAGGGTTTCGGTGTGTTTTTGAGCCGCGGAAATCATCGGCAGAAAAGAAGCAATTCTTGCACCGCCGACCGGTCGCCGACCCTTCGCAGATTCATAGATGAACACTTCGTCCTGATGAATCCGTACAGGAGGATGGAAAGTTTTACATGGTTCCTATCGAACGAAGCAGCTCGCCGCCCTGAATATCCCGCGTGGGACGTTTCAGGTGGCATCCGCATTGCTAATTCAACTGCTTATTCAGTGCAATCCGCTTGGGCCCTAAGATGTCCGCAACACCCTGCAACTCCTCAGATACGACGCGTGATCTTCGTATCCTTGTCACCGCAACAAACCTGTCCAGCGTCAATGCTCTGTCTGATCTGGTTAGCGCGTGGGGCTTTGAGGTTGGGACGGTAGAAGGCCAACATCTCATCGAAACACTCGAATCGTTCGAACCGGATGTCCTTATTGTTGACCTCGATCCGCCGGCGCAAGGACTTACTGCCGTCTTGCGAGCGCATGGGATCGAGACCGCAACTATAGTTATCGGGGCAGAGGCCGAAACTATCGCCCGAGCGATGAAGCCCGGCGTCTGCGATCTTCTGTCAAAGCCGATCAATGCAAACCATCTACGGGCGCTGCTCGGCAGGCTCGCCGCTCAAATCAGGGTTACTGAAGAAAATCAAAGGCTGCGGCGAAAGCTGATCGAAGCCGGCGGGCTCGGACCTATTATTGGCGCGTCCATCGCGATGCGCCGCGTGATGAGACTGGCAGAAGAAGCAGCTTTCAGTTCAGCGCCTGTATTAATCGTCGGCGAAAGTGGAACCGGCAAGAAACTGATCGCGCGAACGATTCACGATTCATCGGAGCGCCGCAACGGTCCCTACTTCGCAGTCGCTTGCGGCGGATTGCCCGACAATCTCATGGAAAGCGAGCTGTGGGGGCATGAGCCGGGCGCCTTCGCCGGCGGCGATCGTCGTCGCGTGGGATACCTTGAGATGGCCAATGGTGGAACTCTGCTGCTCGAAGGAATTACGGATCTGAAGATGGAACTTCAGGCGAAATTACTGCGAACGATCGAGGACAAGAAACTTCGTCGCATAGGCAGCGGCCGTGAAAAATCGATAAACGTAAGGCTGATCGCCGCCTCGAGCAGAAACCTCGCCGAAGCCACGCATCAAGGTAGATTGCGCGAGGACTTATATTCGCGGCTCAACACCTTCACGATCGAAGTGCCGCCGTTACGCGATTGGCTCGAAGACATTCCTGCGCTGGTCGACGCTTTCATCAGGCGGGCGGCGCAGACCAACCAGAAGAACATTACTGGAATCGACAACGAGTGCCTGGAAATCCTGCGGATTAATCGATGGCCCGGCAATGTGCTTCAGCTGCGTAACGTGATCGAGCGGGCTGCGGTCGTCGCTCGGCGCTCGCTACTTACCGCCGCGGATCTTCCTGTCGATATCCGGCGCGCCGGCCGTAAGGGACCTCAGTTTGAGCTGCACGTCGGCGAATCGCTCGGAGAGGTTGAGCGAGAATTCATTTTAAAGACACTGGATTTCACCAACGGCAATAAAGTCCGCGCCGCGCAAATCCTTCGCATCAGCCTGAAGACGCTCTACAACAAGCTACTCCGGTACCAGGGAAAAGATCGCGACCCATCTACTGAAACGCCGCGAAACCACGACGATTGATCCGCGAAGTTTCTTCACGATCTCAGCTACCGATCTATTTCTCTTCTATTGATTGGGAAAAAAATCGTCCTCTGAGATGTAGTTGAAATTCTCGGTGGCAGGTCGCATCCGCTGGACCCTGCAAAAATTACTTAATTCATTTGTCCGGTGTGGAGATTTGATTCACGGACAAAGTGTAGCTATCGGCACATCAATTGCTCCGTTCGAGCGGGAGAATCTTTTTTCAGCGTGGTTTCGCCAGCTCGGATGACCTTCGAATAATTTTTGCTGGCAATTGCCGCCATCGTGCCGGGTGAAGTGTCCCGGGGGAGGAAATTAATTGGATACCAACGGAAATTTCGGAGGCGGAAACGCCAGGCGCTTGCGTATCGCGCAAGTCGCGCCACTGTATGAGGCCGTGCCGCCGAAACTTTATGGCGGCACCGAGCGCGTCGTTTCCTACATGACCGAAGAACTCGTGCGCCGGGGTCACGAAGTCACGCTGTTCGCCTCCGGCGATTCGGAGACGCAAGCGACTCTCGTACCCGGATGCCGGCAGGCGCTGCGCCTTCAGGGCAAGCCGGAACTCGGCGCGACCCTGCAGTTAGCGATGCTGGCGGAGGTCTTCGAGACCGCGCGCGATCGGTTCGATGTCGTACACTCTCACATCGACTACTGGTCGTTCCCGTTTGCGAGTCTCGCGAAAATACCCGCGGTCTCGACCATGCACGGCCGCCTCGACATCCCCGAATTTCATCCGGTGTACCAGCGCTTCCCAAGCGCGGCGCTGGTCTCGATCAGTGAATCGCAGCGCGAGCCGCTGCCGCAGATGAACTGGGTGGCGACAGTGCCTCATGGCATGCCGCGCGATCTCCTTCGATTCAACGAACGCGGCGGTGACTATCTCGCTTTCGTGGGGCGGATATCGCCTGAAAAGGGTATCGACGTTGCGATCGAGGTCGCGCTCAGGTCAGGAGTGCCGCTCAAGATTGCGGCTAAAGTCGATGCCGTTGACCGTGAGTACTACAAGGCGGTGATCAAACCGCGCATCAAGCCGCCGATGATCGAGTACATCGGCGAAATCGACGATGCGCAAAAAAGTGAATTTCTCGGTGGCGCACTCGCGCTAATCTTTGCGATCGATTGGCCCGAGCCTTTCGGCCTGGCCATGATTGAAGCCCTCGCCTGCGGCACTCCGGTTATCGCGCGGCCATGCGGCGCGGTTCCTGAAGTGATCAGGCCGGGCGTCACCGGATTTCTGGCGCGCGAAATGAATGAACTGGTCTCTGCAGTCGGCAGTATCGATTCGATTCCGCGCGAGCGATGCCGCCGCGAATTCGAGGAACGCTTCACCTCGGAAGTCATGATCGCGAAATACGAGCGCGTGTACCATCGGCTGATCGGCGGCGCAGAAGCAGTCGA
>JBEKLS010000134.1:0-12191 GCA_050010075.1 Binatus sp. (SeqCode)
TCGATGGCCACCAGAAAGAAATCGAGCAGCCGGAAATATTCAAAGAAAGCGGGCAAATCAGTCGAACGCGAAATGCACGCGATGAAGCGCGGGAAGCTTAAGTCGGGCCGCTCGGGGAAAAAAGTAACCAGTCGTAAGCAGGCGATCGCGATTGGCCTGTCCGAAGCCCGCCGCGCGGGCGCCAAAGTTCCGCGCAAGAAATCGTCGTCATAGATTCCGTTCGTCGAGATCGGCGCGACGCGGCCTGCGTCCGATCATGATCATCTGACGAGAGCTCGCTCGCAGCGGCCTGCGGTCATAGTCGCCAAAGACATCCTCGATCTCGAAGCCGGCGTGCATGAAGAGCAGCCGCAGCTCGCGTGGAAAGTACACGTGGCTCTGGAAGTCGTCGATGTAATTCTCGATCAGCTTCCTGCCGCGGTACTTTTCGTACAGGAAACGGATTTGCGCGCGCTGCTCGTCGGGCAGATAGGTCACAGTCCGCCGGCGCACCAGCCTGATGTTGCTGGCCGGGTCGGTGACGTCATGATCGATCTCGACTATCGTCCGCGGTGGATTGGCGAACGAGTCTGCGTAGGCGGCAAAGTTCGGCATCGTGGCCTCGACGACAAATCTCCCGCCCGGCCTGAGGTTCTGGAACGCCCGGCGCCAAACGTCGAGCTGGTCGCGCAGCTCGAGCACGTGGGTAATCGAGGAGCACGGCACGATTATCAGATCGAAGGGTTGGCGCCGATGCCACTTGCGCATGTCGCCGCGAACCAGCTCGATTCGCTTGCGTGCGGCCGCCGATATTTGACGGAGCTTGTCGCGCGCCTGCTTGAGCATGGTCGTTTCGCTGTCAAGGCCGACAATTGAAAAACCCGAGCGCGCGCCTTGCTCGGCCAGCGGCAGGGTGATTCTGCCGGTGCCGCAGGCGAGCTCGAGAACGGATTTCGGCTTCAGCTTCCTGGCCAGGCCGACATAAAACCCGACGTCCGCTTCGTCGCCAGCGTGCTCGAGATCGTATTCGGCCGGCCTTCGATAGAGCTGAGTCATAGCTAATGCTTGCGCTACAAGGTTTCGCCGCTGGCGGTTTTGCCCGGGGAAACGACGATGGCCACGGAGCAGTTCGAGTCGCGCAATATCCGATCGACCTTCGGACCAAAGTACAAACGCTGCTCGACCGAACGGTAGAGAACGCCCATGATCAGCAGATCGAATTTGCCGGTCTCGACCGCGTTTAAAATTACCGCTTCAGGCTTGCGTCCTGCGCCGACCTGTCCGTCGATCGCGAGATCGAGTTCGGTTCCCAGTAGTTTGATTTCATCGACGATTTGCTGGCCGGTTCGCGCCAGGCGTATCCCGCGCAGCATGCCGGGAAACCGCGCTTCCGGATTTTCCATCACGTAGAGCGCGGTCAGTTGAGTGTCGATGGCCTGCGCATAGAGCATCGCGACGGCGGCGCCGCGGCGCGAGTATGCAGCGCCCGTTACCGGCGCGATGACGCGTTTGAACGGTACGACACCGCCGGCGACGTAGCGTGCAATCACCACCGGCGCGGGAGAATCGCGCAGCACCTCGAGCGCGACAGGATCGTCCAGCAGTTCCTCGCCTTCGACCGCCGACACGCCGACGAAGATTGCGTCGTAGCTGCGATGCGCTTCCTCGACGATCGCTTCCGCCATCGACTCGCCCGCGGCAGTGCGTTGGATGACGTGGCCGACGCCGCACAAATCGGCGATCATCTTGAGATTGGCGAATCTCAGGTTGAGGTCCGCCTTCTCGCTGCCGTTTGCGTTGTCACGCGGCAACTGCAGAATCGTAATCGTCGCATCCTCGTGAGTGCCGAGCGCGGCCGCGAGATGGGTGGCGAGCTGCGTGTGCGGTCCGCCGCCGTCGACCACCAGCAACTTGGCGCCCTCGTGCGAAAAGGGCATTAGCGCGCGCAGCCGTTCGCGATTGTCGCGCTCGGCTTCGCTGGCCCGTTCGGGGACTTCGCTCAGCGCCCATCCAAGCAGCGGCGGGGTGATCATCGAGGTGACGATCGCGACCAGCACGATGACCGTGTACATTTGCTGCGTCAGTATTCCGAGGCTCAATCCGAGCAGCGCGACGACGATCTCCATGCCGCCGCGCGCGTTCATGCCGGTGGACACCGCGAAGGCCTCGCGCAACTGGAGTCCGCCGATGATTCCGCCAAGCGTGCATCCGACCAGCTTTCCCGCGCACGCCACTCCCAGCACCAGTAGCGGAATCGCGAGACCGGTCATGCTGAAGATGTCGGTCTTGAGACCCGAGTAGGCGAAGAACAGCGGCGCCAGCACACCCATCGTCACTGCCTGGAGCTGATCGCGATCGATTTTGCGCGTGCGCGCCGAGCCGCGGAGCATCACACCGGCGACGAAGCCGCCGAACACCGCGTGAATGCCGATTGCCTGGGTGACGACGGCGCAGCCGAACGCGATCGCGATCATGGTGGTCAAGGTCGCGTGTTCAACCACCGAATGATCGTCGACAAATCGCACGATTTCCGCGACCAGTCGAAAGCCGGCGAAGTAGCAGAAGGCGATGAACGCGCCGGTGTACGCAAGAATTATCAGCAGTCCGTGCAGGTCTATCGTGCCGCGCGCCGCGAGCCCCGCGACGATCGATAACAGCAGCCATCCGATTGAATCATCCAGAATGCCGGCGGCCAGGATCAGCAATCCCAGTTCGCGTCTGAGCAAGTCGAGATCCATCAGGATCTTTGCGATTACCGGCACCGCCGAGATAGCCATCGCGATCGCCAGGAACAGCGAGAAGATCAGGCGCCCGTTCGGCGCGGCCAGATATGCGGCCGGCATCCACCATCCAAGCGCGAAGCCGCCTGCCAGCGGAATGACGATTCCGAAGGCCGACACGAGCGCGGCGACGCGTCCCATCCCGCGCAAAATGTCGAGCTCGGTTTCGAGCCCGGTGCACAGCAGCAGCATGATCACGCCGACCCATGCGAGGCCCTCCAGCAAGTGAGCTCCGATTGGATCGCCCGGAAAGATGAACCGGAACGCGCCCGGAAAAAAATGGCCCAGCACCGACTGCCCCAGCACCAGGCCCGCGAGCAACTCGCCGATCACGGTCGCCTGCCCCAGCCGGCGCATCAGGTCCGCGAGCAGGCGGGCGGTGAAGACAAGCAACGCGAACTGCGCGAGCAGATAAAGAACTTGCTTCTCGGTAAGACTTTGCAAGCTGAACCTTTCCGCCTCCGGCTAAATATCGATCCTCATCATACGCGCATTTGTAGGATGCGCGGTGCCCCTACCTTACAAGAGTCAAGCCACCAGCTATTCGCGACTCAAAGTTTCAGGCGATTCGCGAAGTCAGTAATAAATGCCGACCCTTAGGCGGATTTGTCCTAGCAAGTAATCGCAACATCGCTGGCGCGCTTCCTGCTTTGTAAATGTTCATCGATTCATCAGAGGATCGACAACCTGATAAGGAGGAGAGACCAAATGCGTTACGCAATTGCATGGCTGCTCGGTGTTCCGGCTTCCATCATCATAATCTGGTTCGTGGTCGGACACGTACTTTAAGCGGCGCTCAAGGTCGTCAGCTTCGCGGAATCAAAAACGCCGCGCGGTAATACGCTCGGCTGCTAAATTGAGGATACTGTCATGAACCTTATACTACTGATCGTACTGGTCGTACTGCTTCTGGGAGCATTGCCGGCGTGGCCTTACAGCGCCGGGTGGGGCTACTACCCCAGCGGCGCGCTGGGCACCGTTCTGATTATCGTTCTGATCCTGGCGCTGCTCGGGAGAGTGTAAAGACCGGGATTCGGAATCCTTCTAATTTCGGTTCATCACCAGTCCCGCGCCGATTAGAAGGATTCCGAGTGCCATGGCTCCTCCGCTCAGAATCGGCGGGATAGTGTGAGGCTCTTCGGTCTTGGCCTGGACGTTGACGCTGCCCAGCTTCACAACGTCCTGAGTCTCGCTGGTGTGGAACGACGGGATCGCAAACGCGATCAGCCCCACCAGGGCGAGCATCGCGCCAATCAGTACGACACCTCTCATTTTAGTGTCCTCCTTCGTGGATTAGGTACCGACTACGTCAGCAAAATCCGAACCATCGCAAACGTTCGGAATTGGCGAAGTAAGAAGGCCCGTTCGGCGGAAGCCGGAAAAAATTTCACGAAGTACAACAGATATTTCAACGTTACCGTGGCGTTTCGTGATGGTACGGCGATTGCTCATTTCTCTCCGTAACCGCACGCTACGACGGTTCGTCGATCTGGAGAGTATGGAGGTAGCGTATGAAACTCGCAAAAAAATTGGCTTTATCGACTGCACTCTTAGCCAGCGTGACGATTGTCGGCCCGGCGTTTTGCCTGACTCAATCGGTCGCCAACGATTCCCCGGCATCAGTCGGCACGCATGTGGTGAGGCGAAGCGTTATCAAGGTGCACACGGATCACGGCGTAATTACCTTGCCGGGCACGGCCGCTTCATGGACCGACGTGGAGAAGGCAATATTCGTCGCCGACAGCATTGCCGATGTGCAGATGGTTAACAACGAAGTTCCGTGGCGGATTTACAGTGAATGAAATTGAGAAAGCGGTGATTCAAGCGGTTGCGACAACCGGGCCCGACGTTCGTTTCGACGGACGCCGCGGCCTGGTTCTAATTGATAAATGGGCGGAGCATCGGCTCTTCAACCCAAACCTCGAAGCGATGTTGCGACGGTACTTAACGGAGCCGGAATCCCGCCCCTCCGTTCGCAAGTGGATTGATGAGACCAGGCCGGACTCTCTCTTTGGCTTCGTCGCGCTCTGCGAATACCTTGATCTCGACGCCGGCTACGTCCGTCGTGGACTCACACGATGGATGGACAATATCGACCGCGGCCACTTGGGTCATGACAAGGCGAAGGAGCAGGTCAGCGATTGGCCTGGCTTCGACCCGCGTGTCACCCGGAAGATCGAGCCGTTACGCGAATGCTGACGGTTGCTAGGTGACTCCGTGTCCTTTTGTCGATATTGTGAAGATTGCGCGCCGACCTGACCCCCTACTGGATTTCTCTCGCTACAAAATATAAGAAGGCAGTCCGGGAAGGTCGACAGTTAGGCGCCCGGGAAACGAATAGCGCCAGGGCGTTGGAGGTTTCATTCATGCCGGCTCGTTCGATATCAACCGCCAGTCTGACGTTCGGACTTGTTTCGATCCCGGTCCGATTGTTTCCCGCGACGAGTTCCAAGTCCGTTTCGTTTCATCTGCTACATGCGAAGGACCAGAGCCGCATTCAGCAGAAGATTTATTGTCCCAAGGAAGAAAAGATTGTCGATCGAAGTGAGCTGGTGCGCGGCTACGAGATCGAGAAAGATCGATACGTCACCTTCACCGACGAGGAATTGAAAAAGCTCGAGGCGCAGGCGGATCGCGCGGTCGAGATCAGCGAGTTCATTCCCGCCAGCGAAGTCGATCCGGTTTATTTCGAGAACTCCTATCTGCTCGGATGCGAGCCGACGTCCGCCAAGGCCTATCATCTGTTGCAGGAAGCGATGACCAAGGCGGACCGCGTTGGCGTCGCGAAATACACGATGCGCGGCAAGGAACGGCTGGTCCTGATTCGTCCTTATGAAGGCGGCCTCATGCTGCACACGATGTACTACAACGATGAGATTCGAACGTTTGGCGAGATCGATCACGGCGCCGATGCGCCGGTCAAGGAATCAGAACTGGTTCTGGCGAAGCGGCTGCTCGATGATCTGACGCAGAAGAAATTCAATCCGTCAGAGTTCAAGGATAACTATCGCGAACGGGTGATCGAGGCGGCCGAGCAGAAGATGGCGGGTCACGAGTTGACCGAGCCTGCGCCCGAAGTGCGCCAGGGCAAAGTGATCGATCTGATGAGCGCGCTGAAGGAATCTCTCAAAAAGCGCGGCGTTGCCGTCAACGAGGATCGCAGCGAAGAAGCCCCGGCTGCATCGGAACGCGAAGAGCGCAAGGCCGCGGCGGGATCGCGCAGGGCGCCAAGAGCCCGTCGCGCCCGCTGAATCGCGTCGGCGAGTTGTTTGTCTCCGCGCTGACGCTCGCGTAAGAGATCAATGCGCCGGGCGGCTGTTGTGCCGCTCTATCCCGGGCCACTAACAAATGTCGCTGAGTAAGTACCGACGCAAACGCAGCGCGGCGCGCACTCCGGAACCGTTCGGGCGCGAAGTTGCGAGGCCTGGTTCCGTCAGCGGCGGCACTTTCGTCATTCAGAAGCATGCGGCGCGGCGTCTCCACTACGATTTTCGACTCGAGATGGAAGGCGTCCTGCGCTCGTGGGCGGTTCCCAAAGGCCCGTCGCTGAATCCCGCCGACAAGCATCTTGCGGTCGCCGTCGAGGACCATCCGCTTGAGTACGGCGACTTCGAAGGCGTGATTCCGCCCGGCAACTACGGTGCGGGCTCCGTCATCGTGTGGGATCGCGGCGTTTACGAGGTCATCGATCCGGTCGGCGGCGATGCGGCAGAAGCGGTCCGCAACGGGAAAATCGACATCGCGATGCATGGCTTCAAGCTCAACGGCGCGTATACGCTGGTGCGCACGGGCGGCCGCCGCAACGCCGACCCGAAGGACAAGCAGAACTGGCTGTTGATCAAGAAGCGCGATCAATACTCGACGACGACGGAAGATGTGATGGAAGTGCATCCGCGCTCGGTCTTGTCGGGCCTCACTATCGAGGAACTGGCCGACGCGCCGGCGGCGGAGCGCCGTGTCGCTGACCAGCTCGCGCGAAAGCATCTGCCGGAGCTGGGCAAGAAGCTCACGTATTCAGACTTTCCGTTGACGCTCGCGAAGACCACCGCGGAGTCTTTCGACAATGACAAGTGGCTATTCGAAATCAAGTACGATGGAGTGCGCGTACTGGCTATTCGGGACGGCGAGAATACTCACTTGTATGCGCGCAGCGGTACCAACATAACTAATCGGTATCCCGAGGTCGTGCTCGCACTGAACTCAATTGCGCTCGAGCGCTTCGTCCTCGACGGCGAGATCGTTGCCCAGGACGAACGCGGGCGGCCGAGCTTCCAGCTCCTGCAAAGGAGAATGCACGTCAACGATGCGCGGCAGATCGCGAAACTGAGCGTCGCGGTCCCGGTCAGCTACTACGTTTTCGATTTGCTCGGCTTCGATAAGTTCGACACGCGCGAGCTGCCGCTCGAGGAACGCAAGCAGCTCCTGAGCGAACTCATTCATAGTGAGGGGCCGGTACGATATTGCGATCACGTCGTCGCGCGCGGAAAGGATTTCTACGCGGCGATATCGGAGCATGAGCTCGAAGGAGTGGTCGCCAAGCTGCGCGATGCGCCTTATCGCGGGACTCGCACCAGCGAATGGCTGAAGATCAAACGACCGCTGACGCAACAGTTCGTGATCGGCGGCTACAGCGATCCCGACGGCACGCGAACTCACTTCGGCGCGCTGCTGCTGGGTCAGTACGAAGCGGACGGCGCGCTGCGATACACTGACAAGGTCGGCACCGGCTTCAATCGCGACACGCTGCGCAAAATCCACGCGATGCTCGAGGAGCGCGCGCAACCGCAGTCGCCGTTCCGCAAGCCTGCCGCGGGAGAGCCTGCGCCGGAGCGAAACGCTCATTTCGTGCGGCCAGAGCTGGTCTGCAAGGTTCGCTTCACCGAATGGACCGACAGCGGCGGTATTCGTCAGCCTAGTTTCCTGGGCCTCGTCGAGGACGCCGACCCTCGCGAATGCAGGTATGACGGACCCGGTGCGAGCATGGATTTGCCGACGGATCCCGCGAATGGCGAAGCATCTGAGCCGCGCGCCGAAGCCGATGCGAGCCCCTCGAGGAGACGCGTCAATCTTGCCGCGCCTGAGCCCGCAACGCAGACGGCGTCGATAACCAACCCCGAAAAAATCTTCTGGCCGAAGGACGGCTACACCAAGGGTGACCTGGTCGCATACTATCGCGCGATTTCGAAATGGATGCTGCCTTATCTGAAAGACCGACCGGTCATGCTGACGCGATTCCCTGATGGCATCGAAGGCAAGATGTTCTATCAAAAAGATGCGCCCGGATTTGCGCCGCCGTGGATTCGCACCGAGAAGATTTATTCAGAGGACTCGCAGCGCGAAATTTCGTATTTCATTCTCGACAGCGAAGAGGCGCTCGCCTATGTGGCGAACCTCGCGGCGATCACGATTCACATGTGGTCGTCGCGTATCACGCATCTGGAACGCCCGGACTGGCTCCTGTTCGACATCGATCCCAAAGGCACGACCACCAGGCGCGCGGTCGAAGTTGCACGCGCCGTTGCCGCGGTCCTGCACGAAGTAGGCCTGGAGGCGTGCCTGAAGACTTCGGGACAAATGGGCATTCACGTAGTAGTGGGATTGGCGCCGAAATATACTTATGAACAGGCGAAGATGTTTTCGGAGTTGGTAGCACAAGTAGTAGTCAATCGGATTCCTGGTATAGCCACGATCAATCGTAACCCGCGCACTCGCAACGGCCGGGTGTATATTGATTACCTGCAGCTGGGTCATGGCAAGACTATCGCAGCGCCGTTTTCAGTGCGGCCGATGCCGGGCGCGCCGGTGTCGGCGCCGATGACGTGGAAGGAACTGAAGCCGTCGCTCGATCCGGGGGTCTATAACATTGCAACGATGCCGGCGAGGATGGCCCGCATGAAGCGTGATCCTTTCCTCGACGCGATCGAGAAACACGCGAGCCTTGAAGATGCGCTGCCTCATCTTGAAGCGCTGCTCGGTGGCTCTGGAAGCAGGTCTGCGATCACTCCCTCAACTTGATCTCAGCCGGATCGACGCCACTGACCTGCGGGCGCGGGAAACGGCGCGTGCTGGTCCGCACGATCCTGCCGCGCAAGCACCAGGCAGAAGTTCTTAATGCCAAAGTCCGATCATCGAGCGGCCACTCAAGCGACGCAAGGTAAAGCTGAATCCGTTCGAGCGTGCGCGCCACGCGCGAGGACGGCATCACTCGAATAATCGCCATCATGCCGTCGTCCTCGTGTTCGGCAATGTGGCAGTGATAGACGAAGTCGCCGACGTCGGCGCCGCGGAAATCCATCCGAACGGTAACGCTTGGGTAAGGATGGTTGGGATTTCCGTCCCAGAAGGGGACCTGAATCGTGTCAATTACCTGTTGCTGAATGCTTAGATTGGGCTGACTGCCATTGATCTCGAAATTGTTCTGCGACTCCACCAGGAAGTGGATCTGATGGATGTGAAACTCGTGATTCTCCAGAGTTTGATTCTGGATAGTCCAGTCTTCAACCGAGCCCTGGACAGTAGTGATAGCCGGCGGGTTGTTGGGATCGAAGAGCACCGGCGTCGCGTCGCCTGCGGTGATGTAGAACTCTGACAGTGGGTTATTCTCGGAAAAATAGAGCGTGCGAGAGGTCTCAGGTGTCGTTGCTGAAAGGTCCGCGAAGCGTTGTTTCCATTTCGGTCCGATAGCCTGCGTCAGTTCGTGGCTGGCCCTGGCTCCTGCGGCGGGAGTTAGGAGTGTTTGAATAGTCGCCAGTGTCCGCTGCGGATCATTGTCACCGTCGGGGCCGGTGTTGATCCCCAGAGTGACCAGGCTTGCATTGGTCACAGTCGAGGGCGGCGCTGCCACGATGAATTCCGCGCGGCCTGCTGTAGGTATCAAAATGTCAGTAGCGTTGACGATCGTTCCTTGACGAGTGCCATCCTGAGAGCCAGTTGGAACGCCGTCCAGAGCCACTATCTGCAGATTCTGCGGAACGCCATCGTACAAGACTTGAAGATCGAGAATGCTATCGGCGCTCGAGTTCGAAACTCGCCATAACTGACTCTCACCAGAGGTCATCTTGATGACAGCAGGAGTCTCCTGGGGATATGCGATAGGAATATTGTTCAGAGTCAGATCCCACGAAGGAATATCCCCGCCAGGGGTAGGATTGCCTGCGACATTCTGATCGCGAATTACCAGCACCTGCTGCTCGAGACCTGCGACGGCAGGCTGAAAGTTCTGAATTCCTTGAACTACGATCACTCCTGATCCGCCACCTTGCAAAGCTGCCTCGGTCAGCATGTGAGCATGCGGATGGTACCAATAGAGACCCGGCGGCTCGTCGGCGGGAAAGCGGATATCGTAGCGATAGGACTTGCCCGAATTGATCAATGTGCGAACAACTTGATCCTGATGGCAAGTCGGTGAAGTGTTAGTGCCGTGAAAGTGGATATTGAGCGATGAGCCGGTCAAGTGGTCGGAGCCGCAGTTGGGAGGGTCTATCGGCAATGCCAGCGGAGTAGCAGGCGTGTTATTCGTAATGTTAATGCTGAGACGGTCGCCTGGATTAACGTTTAGAGTGGGATTCTCGAGTCCGCTGGGGGTCATGAAGCAGAATAGATTTCTGCCATCCGCATCAGTCGTAGTTTGGTAAGAGAAAGTGACGGTCAGAACTCCGTTACGACTAAACAGATCAGGAGGATTCTGAACAACACTGCCGGCCGCTTCACGCGGGCAAGCATTCGCCACTGGCGCAATAGCACTGGGTGATGAGCTAGAGCCTGAAGAACCTCCACCACATCCGCTTAGCGACTGACCAAGGGCCAGAACAACGCTTATCGCGACAAAACGAAGCGCGAACTCAGACTTCCGCATCAGTATGTACAACTCCGACAGATCTATTGAATGATGGGTTTGCTTCGAGGGTGTAGGTTCTGAAGACTGTCGGCAATCGCTTCCACCAGTTCACCGTATGCGGCTGGATCGAGCCGGAGCGTGAGGCAGCCAATGGTCAGGTGAATTGCGCCGCAATCGCATTCGTCAACGTTGAAGGCTCCGCGCTCTGCGAGCCTGCGCCTTTCGCATCTTTGCATGTGGCTACTGCTCAAAAGTTATTTGCTCAGCGCCGGGAGCGGGATCGTCAAGGTGTCGTAGACGGTAATCCTTGGGCCGTAGGCGGCTTGAAAGATTCCGAGCCCCTCGGCCGGCCTGATCAGGTTCGTGCGATCGAAGATATTCAGAAGCGTGATCCTGTCTGTTACTTCGCCGAGAGAGGGAACCTGGAAGGCTCTTTGCGCGGCTAGGTCGACTTGGACCACATGGGGCAGCTTCTCCAAATCGGCAAAGCCTCCGCGCAGGCCACTGCTATAGATAACGCTGGAGCTGAACTCCCATGGCTTCCATCGATAGTTTATGCCCGCCGCGGCGCCGTACAGCGGCTGGTGATCGAGCACGATGTAGTGCCGGTTGATGTAGCCCAGCTCGTCGGGATCGAAGTTGAACTGCCCGGTCGCGACGCCTTTCTGCATATTCCGGCCTATAGTAGTGCTGGCATGGGCCGAAAGATTTTCACCGCTGTAAGTGATCGCCGTTTCCGTGCCCCATATGTAGCCGTTCTTGTAGTTGAAGGGCGCGAATATCGGCACATCGCCAAACTGTCCTGTGTCCAGATAGTGCTTGGTGTACTCGTAGAAGGCATCTTCGGAAACGGTGACGTTCTTCGTCAGTTGATGAACGACGCCGGCGTCCCATTCATAGTCGTCCTCGGTGTCAGGGTTGACTGTTCCCGTGCCGGCGAAGCCGGTCGTACCCATGAACGCGGTCGGAGCGCCGGGCGAGATTCCCTGGAAGCTCGGTACCTGCATGTAGCGCGCGAAGCCGGCGTGGAGAGTGGTCGTTGGTAGCAGCAGATAGGTAAAATTGATCGTCGGATCGATCTGGTTGTTGTAGGTATAGCCACTCAGACGATCCCATCGCACTCCCAGGTTCACGCGTAACTTCTCGCTGATTTGCCAGGTGTCTTCCAGGTAGATGCCGGATAGCAGGTTGATCTTGTTGGAGTTGTTGATGACGCGAACCGGAACGAAAGGAGGTCCTTCCTGGTGGCCGGCCGAGTCGACTTTGAATACGAGAGAGTTATCGTCGGATTCGACCCCGTATTCACCCAGATAGCCGCCTGCGCCAAGGGTGTGATCGCCGAGCTTGTAGGTGATATCTCCTTCCAGGGTGTTATCAAGGTCACTGTGGAAGGCAGTCGAGGCGACACCTTGATATAGGAGTTCGCCGACATTGTCGGGATTGAACGCTTGCGAGATATAGTGAGCCGAGTAAGCCAGTTGGTAAGTAAGTCCCGGCGCAGGCGCTCCGTTCAGCGCGAAGATTCCCAGGTAGTCGCGAAAATCGAGATAGGAGTTGATATCTGACGATGGATAGTTTCCAGCACCCATAAGCTT